>CAXYVC010000056.1:0-16296 GCA_964292295.1 uncultured bacterium | reverse complement strand
CTACGGGAGACACCCGGGCGGCCCCCCTTGAACCTGCCCCTGCTCCCCCTCGCCCTTGTGCTGTCCGCCGCCCTGCCCGCCGCCCCGGCGGAGAACCCCGAGGTGGCGCGCCTGGCCCGGGAGGGCCACTGGATGAAGGAGGCCTGGGCCTCCCACGCCCCGCTGCTGGGGAAGGCCGCCCCGAAGCTGGAGCTCTCGGAGTGGATCAATGGCGAGGTGAAGCCCACGGCCATGAAGGGGCGCATCGTCGTGGTGGACTTCTGGGCCACCTGGTGCGGCCCCTGCAAGCGCGCCATCCCCCACAACAACGAACTGCTGAAGAAGTACGGCCCGAAGGGCGTGCTCGTCCTCGGCGCCTGCGGCAGCGGCCGGGGCGAGGAGAAGATGGCCGAGACCGCCCGCCAGCTCCAGGCCGAATACCCCAACGCCCGCGCCTCGAAGGCCACCACGGAGGCCTGGAAGGTGCAGTGGTGGCCCACCTATGCCGTGGTTGACCGGAACGGCAGGCTCCGCGCGCTGGGCCTCCAGCCCGAGTACGTGGAGAAGGTGCTGGACGCCCTGCTGGAGGAGCAGCCGGCGCAGTAGCGCCTCCCCCTGTCCACAGGCAAAGCGGGGCCCATCGGCCCCGCTTCGTTCATGGCCTCCTGGAAGCCCTAGGCCCGCAGGACGCTGAAGACGGGCAGGCCCTCCAGGCGGGTGCGGCCCTGGAGGGCATCCACCTCGATGAAGAGGGTGAGCGCCAGAGGCTGGGCGCCGGTGCGCTCCACCAGCCGCCGGGCCGCCACCGCGGTGCCGCCGCTGGCCAGGATGTCATCGACGATCAGCACGCGGTCGCCGGCCTTGAAGGCATCCGCGTGGATCTCCAGCGCCTCCGCCCCGTGCGGCTCGGAGAAGGTCTCGCGGGGCAGGCGCCCGGCGCGGCGGGCGGGCACCAGGCCGAGGCCCAGCTTCTGGGCGAGGGCGCTGCCGAAGATGAAGCCCCGGCTCTCCAGGGCCAGGACGTGGGTGGGCTGCAGGGTGCGCACGGGCTCGGCCATGGCCTCCACCGCCGCGCCGAAAGCTTCCGCATCCGCCAGGAGGGGCGTGATGTCCAGGTAGGGGCGCGTGTCGGGAAGGAAGCCGGGAACGGGACGGACGTAGGCTTGGAAATCCATGGGTGCTCGCTAGCGGATGTCAAAGGGAAGGGGTAGCGATTGTCCCCCATTCGCGGCGTCCCAGTCCAGCCCGGAGACGCGGGCCATGCTGGGCCCCTCCTGCAGGGCCTTCCGGAAGCACTCCAGGAGCGCGGGATCCCCTTCCGCCTCGCCCTCCACCGTGCCGTCCCAGGCGTTGCCCACCCAGCCCGCCAGGCCCAGGGCCTGCGCCTCCTCCGCCGTGTGCCAGCGGAAGCCGACCCCCTGCACCCGCCCGTGGACCCGGAAGCGCACCCGCACGGGGCTACCCGTTCAGCAGGGCCTCGGAGGCCCGGGCGCGGCCCATGGCGTCCGGGTCCGTGAGGTCCAGGCGCAGGGGCGTCACCGCCGCCCAGCCCGCCCGCACCAGCTCCGCGTCGCTGCCCGGCGCGTGGGTGAAGGTGGGGCGGCCCGCGCCGCCGATCCAGAAGTAGGGCGTGCCGCGGGGATCGAGGCGGCGCTCCACCTGGTCGTGGTAGCTGCGGCTGTCCTGGGCCCCCAGGCGGAAGCCCTTCGGCTCCCCCGCGGGCAGGTTCAGGTTCCACACCCGGCGGGGTGCCAGGTCCAGGCTGTCGAAGTGCTCCAGGAAGCGCGCGATCCAGGCCTCCGCCTGGGCCAGCTCGCCGTCCTCCGCCAGGGAGATGGCGGCCGCGCGGGCGCCCTGGATGCTGCCCTCGAAGGCCGCGGCCACGGTGCCGCTGTAGAAGACGTCCTCCCCCAGGTTCAGGCCGCGGTTCACGCCGGAGAGCACCCAGTCGGGCACGCGGCCCTCCAGCACGCCCCGGATGCCCAGCAGCACGCAGTCCACGGGCGTGCCGTCGCAGGCGTAGCGGTCTCCCCCCAGCTCGTGCAGGCGCAGCACGCCGTGCAGGCTCATGGCGCTGCTGATGCCGGAGCGGTTGCGGTCGGGAGCCACCGCCACCACGCGGCCGAAGCGGGAGGCCACGCCGGCCAGGAGATCCAGACCCGGCGCCCAGAGCCCGTCGTCGTTCGTGAGGAGGATGAGGCGTTCGCGCATGGGGCCCCCGGGGAACATCCCCAGGATCCGAACTTGACCGGGGTCCCGCAAGGTTCTAGGATCAAAGGTTCCGGCGCGTGGCGCAGCCTGGTAGCGCACTACCTTGGGGTGGTAGGGGTCGGAGGTTCGAATCCTCTCGCGCCGACCAATCAACAACCCCGCAAGGGCATCCTCCTGGATGCCCTTCGCTTTTCCGGAGCCGGAGCGATGGCAGGGCGCTGCAAGGAAGCGACGGCACGCCGCGTCCTGCTGGTCGACGCCTTCGACTCCTTCGCCCACAACGTGGCGGAGGGCCTCCGGCAGGGCGGCGCGGCGCTCACCCTCCGCCGGGCGGACCGCTGCACGCCGGAGGAGGCGGAGGCCCTGGCGCCGGAGCTGCTGGTGCTGGGCCCCGGCCCCGGCGCGCCGGAGGAGGCCGCCCTCTACCATGCCCTCCTGGCGCGCTTCGCGGGGCGCATCCCCATCCTGGGCATCTGCCTGGGGCACCAGGCCGTCGCCGTGTTCTTCGGCGGCCGGGTGGGCCGCGCGTCCGCGCCCGTGCATGGCGAGGCCTGGCCGGTCTTCCACGACGGCCGCGGCCTCTTCCGGGACCTGCCCTCGCCCTTTCCCGCGGGGCGCTACCACAGCCTCGCCGTGACGGCCCTTCCGGACTGCCTGGAGGCCACCGCCCACACCGCCGACGGCACCCTCATGGCTCTGCGCCACCGGGAGCTGCCCATCGCGGGCCTCCAGTTCCACCCCGATTCCTTGCTCACCCCTAGCGGCCCGGAGTTCTTCCGCCATGCCCTGCACGGCGCTTTCTGAGCGGTGGCGGGCGCGCCCCGCCCGCCTGGGACCCGAGGGCCTGCTGGACCTCGCCGACGCGCGCCCCTTCGCCCTGCTCCACGGGGAGGGCCGCTTCGCCATCCTGGGCCGGGAGCCCCTGGCCCTGCGGGAGGGCTTCGCCCTGGGAAGCTGGGAGATCGCCCGGGAGGGCGCGCTTCCGCCCATCCTGCCCGACTTCCTGGGCTTCGCCTCCTACGAGGCGGGCATGCGCCTCGAACCCCTGGCGGGCGCACCCCGGGCCGCCGCCCTGCCCCTGCCCGAGGTGGCCTTCGCCCTGCACCGGGAGTTGTTCGTGCACGACCGCGCCACGGGCCTGCTGCACGAGGCCCTGCGGGAGGGCCTGCCCGCCCTTCCCGCCCAGGCCCACACGCTGGGCGCGGGCCCCTTCCGCGCCCGGAAGGTGGCGGACACGGACACGCCCGAAGGCTACGCCGCCAAGGTGCGGGAGATCCGGGAGGGCATCGCGAAGGGCGACGTCTACCAGGTGAACCTCACCCGCCAGGAGACCTGGGCCTGGGAGGGCGACCTGCGGGAGCTGGCCCGCCGCCTGCTGCGCGCCAACCCCGCGCCCCACTCAGGCCTGGTCGCCGGGCCCGGCTGGGCCGTGCTCTCCAGCAGCCCCGAGCAGCTCCTGAAGCTCGAGGAGGGCTGGCTCTCCACCCGGCCCATCAAGGGCACCGCGCCGCGGGGCGCCGCGCCGGAGGCGGACGCCGCCCTGGCGGAGGCGCTGCTGGCGAGCCCCAAGAACCGCAGCGAGCTGGCCATGATCGTGGACCTGCTCCGCAACGACCTGGCCCAGGTCTGCCTGCCGGGCAGCGTCACGACGGGGGACTTCCCCGTGCTGGAGTCCTACGCCAACGTGCACCACCTGGTGTCCGAGATCCGTGGTCGGCTCGCGCCCGGGACGGATCTCCAGGCCCTGATGCGGGCCCTGCTGCCCGGCGGCAGCGTGACGGGCTGCCCCAAGCTGGCGGCCATGCGGATGATCCGCCGCCTCGAGGGCTGCGCGCGCCAGGTGTACTGCGGCGCCCTGGGCTGGCTGCGCCACGACCTGGGGCAGGGCGACCTGGCCCTTCCCATCCGCACCGCCTGGGCCTCGGAGGGCCTCCTGCGCTTCGGCGTGGGCGGGGGCGTGGTGTGGGGCTCGGACCCGGAAGACGAGTATGCGGAGACCCTGCACAAGGGAAGGAGCCTGGTCCAGTGCTTGAGCTCGTGACCGCCTACGCCCCGGAGCTGGCCGATTCGGATGCCCGCCACGGCTGGGGCCTCTTCGAGACCCTCCGCGTGCAGGAGGGACGCGCCCGCTGGCTCGGCCTGCACCTGGCGCGCCTGGCGGAGGGCTGCGCCTTCCTGGGCCTTCCCGCGCCACCGGAGCCGGATGCGGTGGAGGCCTTCCTGGCCGCCCATACGGAACTGGCCTCCACCCGGCGCGGCAGCCTGCGCCTCCTGGCGGTGGACGGCCGGCTCGCCGTGCGCCTGGGGCCGCCGCCTCCGCCCCTCTCCACCCTGCCGCGGCTCGCCCTCTCCCGCGAGCTGACCCGCGCCTCGACCTCCCCCCTGAACCGCTTCAAGACCCTCGCCTACCTGGAGAACCGCCTGCTGCACCGCGAGGCGGAGGCGAGGGGCTGCTTCGACTGCATCGCCCCCAACGAGCACGGCCGCCTCAGCGACGGCGGCCGCTGCACCCTGCTGCTGCGCCGCGGCGGCACCTGGTGGACGCCCCCGGTCTCCGAAGGCGCCCTGCCCGGCATCGCCCGGCGCGTGCTCCTGGAGGCCGGCCTGGTGCGGGAGGCCCCGCTGGAGGCGGCGGCGCCGGACACCGCCGAGGGCCTGCTCCTGGTGACCGCCCTGCGGGGCGCCCTCCCCGTGGCGGACGCCCGGGGACGGGCCCCGCCAGGCCACGGCGCGATCCTGCGGGCCCTGGCCTGACGGGGAGAACCGGCCCCCCCGGAGATCGGGGGTGGACAGGAGGCGGCGGTCCCCCTATAACATTCCTGCATGGTTATGCATCCAAATAGCAAAACGTGGCGTACCCCGCCCCGCCGCCCCATCCTCCCTCCCACCGCCCCATCCGAAGGAGTCTCCCCATGCGCTCCCTCTCCCCGCTGATGGCCCTGGCCGCGTCGGCGCTCGCGGCCCAGCCCCTTCCGCTTCCCGAGGCCATCCGGCAGGCCTGGTCCCGCCAGGCGGGCCTCCAGGCCGGGGAGGCCCTGGTGGACAAGGCACGGCTGGAAGCCGCCGCCCTGCGGGACCTGCGCCTCCCCGTCCTCGCCGCCAGCGCGGGCCTCCAGCGCACGGACGAGCCCATGATGGCCTTCGGCACCAAGCTGAACCAGGCGCGCATCGCCCAGGCGGACTTCCTGCCCGGAAGCCTGAACCACCCGGACCCCATGACCGGACTGGGCGCGAGCCTGAGCCTGACCCAGCCCCTGTATGCGGGCGGGCGCATCACGGCGGCCCGGCGGGCGGGCGAGGCCCTCGCCCGCGCCGAGGCGGCCAGCCAGTCCCGGCGCCGCCAGGAGGTGGCCTACGCCGTGACCCGCGCCTACTTCGGCACCCGGGTGGCGGAGCAGGGCCTGCGCTGGGCGGAGGACACCCTGCGCCAGGCCCGGGAGACCGAGGCCTTCACCGCCGCCCGCGCGGAACAGGGCCTGATGCTGCGCTCGGAGGCGGACCGCGCCCGGGCCTTCCGGGCCCAGGCGGAGGCCGGCGTGGCGGAGGCCCGCCAGCGCCTGGCCTCGAGCCGCTCCGCCCTGTCCCTCCTGGTGGGCGGCCTGTCCGGGGATCGCCCGCTCACGACGCCGCTCTCCGACCCCGCGGAACGCCTGGAACAGCCCGCCTCCCGCGGCGACCTGGAGGCCTCGCGCCTGCAGGTGGAGGCCGCCCGCGCAGGCACGGCGGCGGCAAGGGGAAGCCTGAAGCCCGAACTGGGCCTCAGCGCGAGCCTCGGAACCGCGCGCTACTCCTGGAACGCGGGAGGCTCCTGGAGCACCGTCTCCCTCGGCGCCCGCTGGAGCTTCCAGGTCTCCGACCTCAGGAAGGCCTCCGCGGCCCGGGCCGCGGAGCGCGCCGCGGAACTGGGCCTGAAGTGGCAGGAGGCCCAGGCCTCCCGCGACGTGGAGGAGGCGCGCCACGCCCTGGAAAGCGCTCGGGCGCGCCAGGCCGCTGCGCTGGAGGCCCTGGCCGCCTCGGAATCCGTGCGCGCCGTGCGCCTGGCCCGCCACCGGGAGGGCCTGCTGCCCCTCGTGGAGGTGCTGGACGCGGAGGCCGGCCTCTCCGGCGCCCGCACGCTGCTGCTGGACAGCCAGCTGGGCCTGAGGCTCGGCCAGGCCGCCCTGGACCTTGCCCTGGGAACCCCTGTGGAAGGCGTGAAGGAGTGAAGCCATGAATCGCGTGATCCTGCCCCTCACCGGACTTGCCCTGCTGCTCGCGGCCCTCGGCTGCGGCTCCCGGAAGGCCGCCGAAGCCGCCGCGCCGCCCCCCGCAAGGGTCCGGCTCGCCTCTTCCCAGGAAGCCGGGAGCGCCGGCTGGCAGCCCCCCACCCCGACCCCCCCCAGCCGGGCCGCCCTCAGGGCCCGCAGGGCGGCCAGCGTGAAGAAAGTGCACGTGAACGAAGGCCAGAAGGTGGCCGCCGGCACCCTGCTGGTGAGCCTCGCGGACGAGGATCTCCAGGGCGGCCTGAAGGCCGCCGAGGCTGCCCTGGCCGCCGCCCAGGCCCAGGCCCGCCGGATGGAGAACCTGATGAAGGCGGGCGCCTCCACCGCCGCGGAGCAGGACATGGCTCGCACGCAGCTGGCCCAGGCCCAGGCGGGTCTCGCACAGGTGAAGGCGAACCTCGCCTACACCCGCATCCGCGCGCCCTTCTCCGGCGTGGTGCAGGCCCGACGCATCAACGACGGCGACTTCGTCGGCCCCGGCAGCCCCCTCGTGGAGCTGGAGGGCCAGGGCGCCCTGGAACTCGTGGGCTCGGTCTCCGAGGCGGAAGCCAGAGGACTGAAGCTCGGCCAGAAGCTGCCCTTCGAGGCCGAGGGCCTCAAGGGCGAAGCCGTGGTCACGGCCCTCGCCACCGGCGGCGACCCGGTCTCCCACCGCGGCGCGCTCCGGGCCCGCGTGATCCAGCCCCGGGAGGGTCTCCGCAGCGGCAGCTTCGCGCGCCTGCGCCTGCCCTCCGCGCCCGCCTCCCCCGCGGGAGACGTCACCGTGCCCGCCTCGGCCCTCGTCCAGCGCGGCGAGCTCATAGGCGTCTTCGTGGTGCGGGAAGGACGCGCCGAGCTCCGCTGGCTCTCCCTGGGCGAGCGCCAGGGCGACCGCTACCCCGTGCGCGCGGGCCTGTCCAAGGGCGAGGCGGTGATCGACGCGCCCGGTGCCTTGCGGGACGGCCAGCGCGTGGAGGTGGCGCAATGAACGCTCCCGAGAAGCTGGGGCTGGCAGGTCGCCTGGCCAGGACCTTCCTGCGCAGCAAGCTGACCCCCCTCATGGTGCTGGCCTCCCTGCTGCTGGGCCTCCTGGCCGTGGCCCTCACGCCCCGGGAGGAGGAACCCCAGATCGTCGTCCCCATGGTGGACGTGTACGTGCCCCTCCCGGGCGCCAGCCCGGAGGAGGTGGAGAGCCAGGTCACGACGCCCCTGGAGAAGCGCCTGTGGGGCATCCCGGGCGTGGAATACCTCTACGCCGTGTCCCGCCCGAACCTGGCCCTGCTCACGGTGCGCTTCAAGGTGAACGAGAACCAGGAGCAGAGCCTGGTGAAGGTGCACCAGGAGCTGATGTCCAACGCCGACGTGCTGCCCAGCGGCGCCCTGAAGCCCGTGGTCAAGCTCCTCACCATCGACGACGTGCCCTTCCTGACCCTGACGCTGCACGGCGAGGACCAGACGCCGGGCCAGCTCCGCAGCCTGGGCGAGGCCCTGGCGCGCGAGCTGCAGGCGGTGCCGAACACCGCCCAGGTGAAGGTGGTGGGCGGGGCCCGGCGCATGGTGCGCATCGAGCCCGATCCCGAGCGCCTGCGCGCCCTTGGCCTCTCGGTGGCCGAGCTGCAACCCGCCCTCCAGGCCGCCGAGGCCCAGCTGCCCGCCGGCGCCCTGGTGGACCGCGGGAAACGCACGACCCTGGAAGCCTCCGGCTTCGTGCTGGAGGCCTCGGAGCTGAAGCGCCTGGTGGTGGCCACCCGCAACGGACGCCCCGTCTACCTGGGCGATGTCGCCCGCGTGGCGGACGGGCCCGATCCCGAGCCTCCGCTGGTGCTCTTCGGAAGCCAGCAGGGCTTCCGGAACGCCGTGACCGTCAGCCTCTCCAAGCGCGCCGGCACGAACGCGACCGAGCTGGCCGACACCGTGCTGGCCAAGGTGGAGGCCCTGCGCGGCACCCTCGTGCCCAAGGGCCTGGAGCTCACCGTCACCCGCAACTACGGGGAGACGGCCGGCCACAAGAGCAACGAGCTCATCGAGCACCTGCTCATCGCCACCCTCTCGGTGATCGCCCTCATCGGCCTGGCCATGGGCTGGCGCAGCGCCGTGGTGGTGGGCATCGCCGTGCCCGTCACGCTGGCCCTCACCCTGCTCATCACCTACCTGTACGGCTACACCCTGAACCGCGTCACGCTCTTCGCGCTGATCTTCTCCATCGGCATCCTGGTGGACGACGCCATCGTGGTGGTGGAGAACATCCACCGGCACCTGCACCTGCCCGGGCCCAAACGCTCCTTCGCCAGGCTCGTCGTCGACGCGGTGGACGAGGTGGGCAACCCCACCATCCTCGCCACCTTCGCCGTGATCGCCGCGATCCTGCCCATGGCCTTCGTGCGCGGCCTCATGGGCCCCTACATGCGGCCGATCCCGGTCGGCGCCAGCGTGGCCATGCTCTTCAGCCTCGTCATCGCCTTCGTCATCAGCCCCTGGGCGAGCCTCAAGGTCTTCCGCAAGGAGGCCCGCCTGCCCGAGCTCGATGCGACGGGACTGCACCCGGCCACCGAGGAGACGGCCGCGCCGGAGCCGGACCACGGCCCCGAGCAGGAGCCGGGTCTGGGGGAGGAAACGGCCCCCGAGACCCGGAGCACCCGCCTCTACCGGCGCGTCATGCACGCCCTCCTGACCCGCCCAAGGGTCCGGTGGGCCTTCTTCGCGGGGGTCCTCGCGCTCCTGGCCGGCGCCATGGCCCTGGTGGGCTTCGGCGCGGTGAAGGTGAAGATGCTGCCCTTCGACAACAAGTCCGAGTTCATGGTTCACCTCGACCTTCCCGCCGGAACGCCGAAGGAGGATGCCCTGGCCCTCGGCCAGCAGGTGGCCCGCCGCCTGCTGAAGGAACCCGTGGTGAAGAACGTGCAGGTCTACGCCGGCGAGGCCGCCCCCTTCACCTTCAACGGCATGGTGCGCCACAGCTTCCTGCGCAGCGAGGCCGAGATGGTGGACCTCCAGGTCAACCTGGTCGGCAAGGGCGACCGGAAGGAGCAGAGCCACGCCATCGTGGTGCGCCTGCGCCCCGAGCTGAAGAAGCTCCCGATGCCCGCGGGCACGCGGATGAAGCTGGTGGAGATCCCGCCCGGACCGCCGGTCATGGACACCCTGGTGGCGGAGGTCTACGGCCCCTCCGAGGCCGAGCGGGGACGCTACGCCGCAGAAGTGCTCCAGGCCTTCCGGGAGGTGGACGGCGTGGTGGACGTGGACAGCACCCTGAACCCCACCGCCCACAAGCTGAGCCTGGCCCTGGACCGGGAGAAGGCCGCGCTGCACGGCGTGGCGCCCGCCCATGTGGTGCAGACCCTGTACCTGGCAGGCAACGGCCACACGGCCGGAAGCTTCCACGTCACCCGCGGTGCCAGCCAGGTGCCCGTGGTCCTCCAGCTCCCGAGCGTCCAGCGCCAGCACCTCGACCAGCTCCTCCAGCTCACCGTGCCCGGGACGCGGGGCCCCGTGCCCCTCTCCGAGCTGGTGACGGTGAAGGAAACCGTGGAGGCGCCGGCCATCCACCACAAGAACCTGATGCCCGTGGCCTACGTCTTCGGCGACCTGGCCGGGACCATCGAAAGCCCCGTCTACGCCCTGGCGGCCCTCAACCGGAAGCTGGACCGGATCCCCGGCACGGACGGTCATCCCGTGGCCCGCCTGGGCCTCGCCCATCCCGCCGACACCGAGAAACTGGCGATGAAGTGGGACGGCGAGTGGCACATCACGCTCGAAGTCTTCCGCGACCTCGGCCTCGCCTTCGCCGCGGTGCTGGTGCTGATCTACATCCTGGTGGTCGGATGGTTCGAGAGCTTCGAGATCCCGCTGGTGATCCTGGTCCCGATCCCCCTCTCGCTCATCGGCATCCTGCCCGCCCACGGCCTGATGGGCGCCTTCTTTACCGCCACCAGCATGATCGGCTTCATCGCCGGAGCCGGCATCATCGTGCGCAACAGCATCATCCTGGTGGACTTCATCGAGCTGAAGCTCAAGGAGGGCATGCCCCTGGAGCAGGCGGTGGAAGAGGCCGGCGTGGTGCGCTTCCGCCCCATGCTCCTCACCGCCTCCGCCGTGCTCGTGGGCAGCGCCGTCATGCTGGCGGATCCGATCTTCCAGGGGCTGGCCATCAGCCTGATGGCGGGCGAAGTGGCCGCCACGCTGCTCTCGCGCCTGGCCGTTCCCGTCCTCTACGTCCTCGTCGCCCGCCGGGGCCGGGCCGCGCGCCTCCAGCGCGAAGGCCTCGGGGCAGCCGAAACCCCCTCCATGGAGTAGCCGATGAACGTCGACCGCATCGTCCACGCCGTCGCCGGAACCCTCGTCCTGGCTTCGCTCGCCCTTGCGCACGGGCACAGCCCCCACTGGCTCTGGCTCACCGCCTTCGTAGGCGCCAACCTCCTCCAGAGCGGCCTCACCGACTGGTGCCTGATGAGCCGCCTCCTGGCCCGCATGGGCGTGAAGAACGACCGCGCCTGCGGGCTCTAGGCATCCCCCCACCGGCGCCGTCCCGGGCCATGCACGCCCCTCAACGGGATGCGCCTTCCCATGAAAGGAAACCCCATGTCCAATGTGATCCACGTCTCCACCCAGGCCTTCGACAGGCTGAATGCCCAGCCCGTGCCCGTCCTGCTGGATTTCTGGGCCCCCTGGTGCGGTCCCTGCCGCATGCAGGGCCCCATCCTCGACGAGGTGGCCCAGCGCGCGGGCGAGGGAGCCCTCGTGGGCAAGATCAACGTGGACGAGGAACCGGAGCTCGCGGCGCGCTTCGGCGTGGCCAGCATCCCCACCCTGGTGCTCATGAAGGGCGGCAAGGTCGTGACCCGGATGGTGGGCGTCCAGCAGGCCGCCACCCTCCTGGACGCCCTCGCGGAAGCCCGCTGAGGCTCACGTCCCTTGCTACCCTTGGACAGAAGGAGTCCACCCATGAGCACCCTGGCCTCCACCGTGACCTGGAAGACCGGCATGGCCTTCCAGGTCGACCAGGACGGACACCGCTTCCTCCTCGACGGCAGCCCCGCCCTCGGCGGGATGGACCTCGGCCCGCGGCCGAAGGCGCTCCTGCTCTCGGCCCTGGGCGGCTGCACGGGCATCGACGTGGTGGAGATCCTGAAGAAGATGCGCGTGCCCCTGGAGGGGCTCGAGGTGCGGCTTTCCGCCGACACCACCGAGGAGCACCCGAAGGTCTTCACGTCCATCCGCCTGGAGTACGTGTTCCGGGGGAAGGAGCTTCCCCTGGACAAGCTCGAGCGGGCCGTCCAGCTCTCCCGAGAGCGCTACTGCGGCGTGTCGGCCATGCTGGAGAAGGCCTGTCCCATCCACGTGGACATCCGGGTCGAGGCCTGATGCGCCATCCCCTGCTCCCGATGCTCCTGGGTGCCGCCCTCTGCGCGGGAGAGCCCCTGCACGAGATGGGCCCTGCCCCCACCCGGGAGCTCTTCCCCCTCTACCTGCTCACCCTGGGCTACCGCCCGGAGAGCCCCACGCCGCTCGGGAAAGGCAACTGGCGCGTCACCCTCGACTGCGTCGGCTCCAACACCTTCGAGTTCTCCGAGGCCTTGCGGCGGCTGGCGCCCAAGGACCCGCAGGGGCGGGTGGTCATGACCCGCGCCGTGGCGGAAAGCCTGGGGCCGGCCCTGGCGGACGTGCCCCTGGCCTTCTACTTCGACGAGGAGGTGGTGCGCTGGGAGTTCCGCGCGCGCTGCGGCCTCACGCGGGACACGGACCTGTGGGCGGAGCTGCCCGTGCAGAGCGCCAGCGGCGGCTACCTGGACCGCGTGATCGAGGGATTCCACAGCCTGGGCTTCGAGCAGTTCGGCCGCGACCAGATCGCCCGGGACCAGTTCACGGAACTGGTGCTGGAGCACGGCCGCATCCGGCACTTCAACCAGGCCCCCGAGTCCAGCCAGGTCAAGGATCCCAGCCTGGGCCTGGTGCACCGCTTCCTGGACCAGGACGGCTGGCAAGCCGCCGGCACCGCAACCCTGAAGCTGCCCCTCACCCGCACGTACGGCAGCTTCCGGGCCGGATGGGACCACGGCCTCGCCTTCAGCGCACGCTGGCAGGCCTCGGAGACCCACGTCCTCTACGCCGGGGCGGGCATCGTGCGGCGCCCCCCGGGCAGCCGCGCCTACAACCACATCCAGAGCGGCGGATTCCGCAACGGCTCCGGCGCCCACCTGGGCTGGGAGGGGCGCCCCGGCGGGCGCTGGCGCCCCTACTTCCAGCTCCTGTGGCAGGACGGCTACCTGGCCCCCATGCCCTCCCAGCAGCTCCACCGGGACAGCCTTCAGCACGACCTGGGCGTGCACTGCCAGCTCGACGCCCACGCGAGCTTGAGCCTGCGCTACGTGAACAACATCACCCACCACGAGAACACCGCCGACATGAGCCTGGGCCTGGCCCTCAGTGTGTTCTTCTGACGCAACGGCATGGCAAGGGGCCCCGAAGGGCCCCGCCACAGCCGCGCGCGTGGAATCAGAACGAGATGCCCGCGTAGGCCGACGCGCACCACTGGGGTGCCATGGCGCGCAGCGTGTTGGTGTTGATGACGGACATGGGCACGATCTTGTTCTGGGAGGTCTTATAGCCGGGAAGGCCAGCGTCCAGGCCCAGGATGGTATGGCAGGGCCCGGTCTTGAAGGCCGTTTCGATGCTCACCCGGCCCCAGGGACGGAAGTAGACCGAGTGGGCGTCGATGGAGCTGGTGCCTCCGTTGGTGCTGCTGTAGGTGCCCTTGGGGTTGATGGTTTCCGCACGCCCCTCCAGGTGGAAGCCCAGGGTCACGCGCTCCCCTAAGGGCAGGAGGTAGGCAGCTCCGACGGACCAATAGGTGTAGTGAACCTTGGTCTTGGTTACGTCCAGCACGTTGGCGGGCGGGGCCGAGCTGATGTCCCGGTTCGTGGTCATGTGGGCGGCGCTGTCGAAGCGCCAGGCCACCTCGTAGCACCACCGCCCGCTCTCCGTGACGGCGCCCATCACCCGGATGCCCGGCGCCCCCTGGCGCTCGGGCTGGTCCTTCACGCCCTGCCCCAGCAGGATGGGCTCGGTCTGGATGACTTCCCCGAAGACGAGGATCCTGCCGCGCCCCTTGGCGTCATCCGCCTGGGCCACCAGCAGGCTGCCGGCCAGGAGGGCTGCGGTCATCGTGACGACTCTGTTCATGATTGCTCCATTCCTTGTGGGCATCGAAACGGTTACCTCACTCTGCCACGGGCGTGTTCGGGCCGTTCACCACCACGATGTCCCAGGCGTAGTTGAAGGGAATCCTGTGGACCTTGGAGAGGTCCGTTCCGTCCGCCGGCTTGAAGACCATGGCTGCGGTGGCGGTCTTGATGGCGTCCATCCAGTCGGGACGGTTCAGGGGGCGCTGCTGGGTGGCAGACGCGTTGGCAAGGTTGTTGTTGTTCAGGATCGATTTCACCGCATAGACCCGCAGGCTCACGCCGGTGTTGGTCGTGGGACGCAGTTCCCTCGGGATGTCGAACCAGCAGTAGCCGGGCGCCACGGTGTCGCCGGCCTGTTTGGCCGCATTCCCCGAAGGCAGGTAGGTGCGGGCGTCGGTGAGTACGCCGTCCGTCGTGCTCTGGGTGGCCGGGTAGCTGGGCGGCAGGAGGAAGTGCGTCTCCTTGCCGTTCTCGGTCAGCGCCACCACCCAGAAATCGGGCGCCACCACCGCGCTACCGGCATCCCGCGTGGGGTTGAACCAGGTCACGCGGTAGCCCGTGAGGTTCGTGGTGCTCGTATCCACCTCGCCAGTCGCCTTCCGCGCCCGCTTGTCCACCATGGCGTCCTGCGGGGGCAGGAAGCCGAAGGCCGAGGTGGCGTCCCCGCTGGCCGCCCCGTTCGGGAAGCTCGTGGGGGGCTGCTTGGTGACGTGGTCCGACAGCCAGGTGCGGCGGATGGCCGCGCCCAGGTGGGCGTCCCCGGGGTAGCGGGGGGTGTACGCCGTCCAGAAGAAGCGCCCCACACCGGTGGTCGGAGCGGCCGCCCCCACGCCCACCGGGGCCGCCGCGTTGAAGCTGCCGCTGCCGTTGGCCGTCAGGTCGAAGGCGCTGCCATTGGGGCTGATGGCGCTGGCCTTGGGCCAGGCGACCGGATCGCTGTAGCGGAGGCCGTTGTAGCTGGCGATGTCGCGGCTGTCCGCGGGGTTCAGACGGGCGACGTTCAGCACCAGCGGTCGCGCCCACACCGAGGACCAGAGGTACTCGGCGTAGCCGAAGGTGGCCGTGGGATTGGCCACGAACAAGCGCGTATCAGGTGCATCCAGGGGAACACGGTTCTTGTCGTTCGGGTCGTAGGGAAGGACCAGACCATTCAGGCCCCCCGCCAGGGGCGTGGTACCCGGTGCGTTGTGGACCATCCCCTGGAAGAAGGTCTTCACGGAAGCATCCACAGCCGTCGGCTTCAAATCGGCCACCTGCGAGGCCGCATCCTGCCACTTGGGGGAGAGCTGGTAGGGGTCCGTGTCGCACGCTGGCACGCGGTAGGCCTGCATGCCCAGGTGCCTCAAGAATTCAGAGAGCTTGGATTCTTCACCGAAATTGACCGAATCCAGCATGAAGCGGTACTTGTCCCGAGATTCTGTCCCGGCTTCCATCCTCATCACCACGGGCCACTCGGCAAAGGTCTGGTAGGCGGGGATGCCGCTGATGCGGAAGGTGCTGCCCCCCACCGCGGCCCCACTCGCGCCCCACAGGTAATTCGGACCAGATTTGGGCCAGGGCACCGACAAACGGTCCACCCAGAGGTCCTTCGCAGACGTATCGGTGGCCAGCACAGCACTCAGGTTCGTATCCCCGTTCAGCTTGCGTTCCCGGGCGCTGGCGGTCTCGTCCGCAAAGCCCTGGGCCGTCACGATGTCCAGCTGGGGGTCGTAGGGGAAACTGCCGCTGCGGAACTGGAAGCGGGAGATGCTGGGATCCGTGCCCACCAAGCCACTGTCGGCATACACACCACTGGGGGCGTTGGGGATGCGCATCAGGTAGGCGGTGTCATCCCCGCCGAAGCTCGGGACCTTCACGTAGAAGGGCAGATCCGAGCGCACGGGGATGTCCACGCGCGCCTGGGTGCCGGAAAGATCCTGCACCTTGTAGGTGTTCTTCAGGCCGTCCTGGTAGATCTCCACCGAGGTGCCCAGGCCGTGCTCCGCCTTGACCACCGGGCTCAAGCTCACGGTTCCGTTGTCCTCGGACTTCAGGCGGTACTGGTAGCCCAATTGGAAGTTCTGCGTGTTCTTCCCGTCGACCACCACGCGGAACTGGGCAGCGCCGCTCTTCGAGTCACCCAGGGCATCCTTCACGGTGTATCGCACCGTCACTTCCGTGAACTGGCCCGGCGTACCGGCAAAGATCACCTCGTCCGGCGTGTCCCCCGTGGCGGTGGAAGGCGCGCCACCCTCGAAGGTCCAGGAACTCGTGACCGGGTCCCCGCTGGTGGGCTGTGTGGGCGCGCCCACGAACTTCAGCTTGCCTCCCGCAGGAATGACCACCGTCGTACCGTCCAGGCTTCCCGTCCAACCCGTGGGGGCCGTCCCGCTGGCCTGGGGGGACGTGATGGTGGCCGTGGGCGCGGCGTTGGCCGTCACCGTGACCGTGAAACTCCGCGGGACGGCATTGGCATCGGCCGAACGCTTGTCCGTGGCCGTCACGGTGACCGTGCGGATGCCGGCCTGGTCGTTGGTGTAGGTGTGGGTGAGCGGAACGGTCACGCCCGCGCTGAAGTCGCCCTTGGGCGTGGCCTTGTCCGTCTTCCCGTCACCCCAGTCCACGGTGTATTCCACGGGGTCTTTGTCCGCGTCCTTCAGCGTGAAGGCCAGGGCCATCGCCTTGCGGGCATAGGTGCTGGCGGT
>CAXYVC010000055.1:0-16556 GCA_964292295.1 uncultured bacterium | reverse complement strand
CCGACGACTTGCCGTGCGCTATGAACGCAGGTCCGACATTCACCAGGCCTTCCTCGGCCTCGGGTGCATCCTCATCTGCTGGTACGCCAAGGATTGGGCGTTTTGTTAGGCGCTCTTAAGACCGGCGGCGACGGCCCTGCCGACGCTGCCGAAGGCGGCCATGCTCCACCGCGCCTGGGAGCGGTTCCAGGGGCGCGGCCTCGAGATCCTGAGCCAATCCTGGCCGAGGATCTGAAAACAGGCCCTAGCCGCAACACCGCTCACGTTGTCGGCCCTACCGCCCGAGAACCAACGGCAAGGCCGAACGCCTGATCCAGACCGCGCTGCGCGAGTGGGCCTACGGCCCCACCTGGCAGAACTCAGATGAGCGGAACCAGGCGCTCGCGCCTGGCTCCACTTCTACAATCACCACAGGCCCCATTCGGCCCTAAACGGTCAGCCCCCGGTCTCAAGGCTGAACAACCTCGTTGGCAACGACAATTAGCTCTCGATCGCGTGCCGGCGGGCGAGTTTGCTTCGAGAGCTACCAAGCCCAATCAAATCTGGTCGGGTACAGGACACTTCATGGGGCGCCAACCCACACCGAGCACCAACAGAGCGCCGACAATACCCATCAAAAATAGCCCGCCTCGTACGGCCTGGCTGGTAACCAGAGGCAGGCCAAATAATGCAATGGATGCTAACGCGACACAGATGACTTCCATCACCGGGACGTTCGACCGAATCGCGTGGTTTGCACAGTATTCGAGGGCAATAAGATCCAGGGCAGCCCGCCCCAGCCAAGCCATAGCCGCCCCAAGGACTCCAAAATATCTGATAAGAAGACACAGCGCGGGGACAAAAAAGATCAATTCGATGATGTGAATGATACCAGTGGTCCGTGGACGACCAGAGCTGTGCAGGGCAACATACGGCAGATATGCGAATCCGTTAAAGAAGACACCGACATTCAGCAGGAGCATGACCCAAAACGCCTCGGCGGCAAAAGCCTCACCCATCCACCACTGAAGCAGGCGAAAACCGAAGGCGGCAATGAAGAGGCATGCAACAAACAGAATGATCCACAATAGCCGCTGGGCGTTTCGATAGGTCTGCACCGCCCTGCATCGATCCTCCACCAAGCCCTTGCCCAACTCGGGGAAGAGCACTGAAGAAAGGGAATTGGGGAGAATAACAAGCCGGCTAATCACCTCGAACGGGGTCGTATAGTAGGCAATCGCCGCCGCAGAGGAGATGGTCCCGATAAAAAACCTATCAACAGTGCTTAAAATGGGACCAATGATATTACTAGCCGTCATCCAACCACCAAAAACCATTAGCTCCCGAACGGATCTCCAAGAGAACCCCTTCCCCACCTGAACCTTCCCGGCAAACCGATGGGCTACAAGGATGTGCAAGACCAGCCAGATCCCCCGGAGCACTACCAGTTCGAAGGTGACCCAGGCTAGGTTGTTGATAACGGATGGAAACCAGATGGGCACAAGGAAAGTGAGCACACCAAACGGAACCCGTAGCAGGGTTAGCCGGGCGAACTCCCCATAGGCCTCCAGAAGCCCGCGAGGAGCAGCAGACAGTGTGATGAGCGGCATACAGAACCCCACCAGCCGTACAGATTGATAGAACTCATCACGCATGGCCGGTGGCGCCTTAATGACATGGGCCAGCAACTTCGGCGCAAACAGACCGAAAACCACCCCCCCCACACACCCAATCAGGAGAAGGAAGAGGGTTCCCGACCTGTAGATTGCTGGGATACTCTGACAATCACCGCCGCCCAGTTTACGGGAAATCATGAGAGTAATTGCCCGGCCAATGCCAAGGTCGAACAGGTTGAAATATCCCACCATGGCCCAAATAAGGGTCATTAGGCCAAACCGATCCTGACCCATAGTCCGATTCAGAATCGGGAATGCATAGAGCCCTGCAAGAAGTGGCAGGACGTAACCCAAAAGATTCCACAAAGAGGAACGGATTAACCTGGGAGAGATCATAGAAATGCTTTCCAACAAGTCTTGTTGGTCAAGAGTTGTAAATAGCGCAATACTGTTTTGAGTCAGCCTTAGAGCTATCCTTGAATCCAATTGCTGATTCCCATCCGAGCTCGATAGAGGAGAGTTGCAACCACTGCGAGCGCGAAAGAGACCAGGGTGTTGAATAGACGACTGGGACGACTCTTCTCGATGGGCAGGTTGCCCGGGTCCAAAACGTTCAGGATGGGAATATCGTTCTTCTCTTCCATCAGCGCCTGTTCGCGACTCATGGCGAGGCTCGCCACCAGCTGCTCCCGCAGCTTGTATTCTGATTCCAGGCGCATGCCTTTCAGGCGCACCGCGGGGTCAGGGCTGGAAAGGTAGTTGCGGTTGCCGTTGAGGAAGGCGCGCAGTGCATCCTCAGCTTCGGCACGTTCCTTCCGTGCCTCCTCCAGGCGCGCCTCGGCGAAGAGCGCCTTGGCGCCCCCACGGGTGCGCCCCTTCTGCTGCACGAAGGCCTCCAACAGCTGGAGCGCACGCTGGGCCACCTGCTGGGAGAGCTCCGGCGATCTGGTCTCCGCGCCCACGGTGATGACCTTGGACTTCAGGTCCCGGGACACCACGAGCACCTTGGCTAGGCGCTTCAGTGCCCGGTCCCCGTTCCGCTCCTTCAGGAAGACCTGGAGGATTTCCCGCCGCTCACGCAGCTTGCCGAAGCGCCAGGCCCGCGCATGGAACGTGAAGGTCGTCTGGAGCAACTGTTCCCGCAGGGTGCGGCTGTTCAGGATGTCGACGAAGTTGGCATCGCTGCCGTCCCCCCCGGGCACACTCACGCCGAAGGCCGCAGCCGCGGCGGCGAGGTTCCCGAGGCCCCCACCCATGTTGTTTTTGGCTTCCACCGGAAGTACGCGTGCCTCGGACTTGTAGTAGTTCGGCAGGAAGAGGCTCAGCAGGGCCGTCGCGCAGGCTGCGGCGAAGCCGATCTGAAGGGGACGCTTCAGGCCGGGGACCCACGGGGGGAGTTGCAGATTCACGCGTACCTCATTGCAAGGAATCCTCAATCTATCACAAGAAAAGCACGGGCACGACACCGAAGTGCGCGCCCGTCCTGCATCCGGCAAGGAAAGTTCCGGGGCCTAGATGTCCTCTCCGTCCACTTCGCTCATGCCCTGGAGCTCCTCGACATGGGCGGCCATGCGGCTGTATTCGTCGTCGAAGTCGTCCATGGTGTCCACCTCCTCGGTGGCCTCGGGGTACTGGCCCTCCTCGATTTCGAGGTTGCGGTAGATGGGCATGCCGGTGCCCGCGGGGATCAGGCGGCCCAGGATCACGTTCTCCTTCAGGCCGCGGAGGTAGTCCACGCGACCCTCCAGCGCAGCCTCGGTGAGGACGCGGGTGGTCTCCTGGAAGGAGCAGGCGGAGATGAAACTCTCGGAGGTGAGCGCCGCCTTGGTGATGCCGAGGAGCTGGGGCTCGCAGGTGGCGGGGACGCCGCCATCCTTGAGCACCTGCTCGTTGATCTCCTTGAAGCGGTGCTTGTCGACCTTCTCGTCCACGATCAGCGGCGTGTCCCCCACCTCGGTGATGGTGACCCAGCGCATCATCTGGCGGATGATCGCCTCGATGTGCTTGTCGTTGATGGTCACGCCCTGGGCGCGGTAGACCTCCTGCACCTCGTTGACCAGGAAGGCCTGCAGAGCCTTTTCGCCCTGGACCTTCAGCAGGTCGTGGGGGCTGACGGCGCCCTCGGTGAGCTTCTCGCCCGCCATGATCTCGTCGTCGTCCTGCACCTGGATGTGCTTGCCGCGCGGGATCAGGTACTCGCCCTTCTGCCCGTCCAGCCCCTCGACGATGACCTTCTGCTGGCCGCGGACGCGGTTGCCGTACTTCACCTTGCCGGTGACCTCGCTGATGATGGCGGGATCCTTCGGCTTGCGGCCCTCGAAGAGCTCGGTCACGCGCGGCAGACCGCCCGTGATGTCGCTGGTCTTGGCCTGCTGGCGCGGGGTCTTGGCGAGCACCATGCCGGGCAGCAGCTCCTGGCCGTCCTCGACCTCCAGGTAGGCGCCGCTGGGGATGTTGTAGCGCTGCAGGACCTTGTGGTTGTCGCCCTTCACGTTGATGTGGGGGTGCAGCTTGTCGTCGGTGGGGTCGATCACCTTCATGCGGAAGCGGCCGGTGATCTGGTCCTTCTCTTCCTGGTAGCTGGCGTTGATCTCGAACTCCTTGAAGTCCGCGATGCCGTGCTTCTCGTTCACCAGGTAGTCGTTGTAGGGGTCCCACTCGGCCAGCACGGTCTTGGGCTCCACCTCCTCGCCGTCCCCCACGCGGATGATGGCGCCCGGGGCGACCTTGTAGCGCTCGCGCTCGTTGCCGTCGACGTCCACCAGGAGGATGAAGCCGGAGCGGCTCAGGGCCACGGTCTCGGTGCCGCCGTCCTCCAGGGCGCGCTCCACGGTGCGCATGCCGTCGAGCTTCACGCGACCCTTGATCTGGGCCTCGTGGGTGCTCTTCTCGCTGGCGCGGGCCGCGGCGCCGCCCACGTGGAAGGTGCGCATGGTCAGCTGGGTGCCGGGCTCACCGATGGACTGGGCGGCGATGACGCCCACGGCCTCGCCCAGGTCCACCAGCTTGCCGGTGCTGAGGTTCAGGCCGTAGCACTTGGCGCACACGCCGCGCCGGGCCTCGCAGGTGAGGACGGAGCGGATCTTCACCGAGGCGATGCCGCTGGTCTCGATCTTGAAGGCCAGATCCTCGGTGATCATCTCGCCTGCCGGGACGATGACCTCGTGGTTGTAGGGATCCACCACGTCCTCGAGGGCCACGCGGCCGAAGATGCGGTCGCGCAGGCGGGCGCGGATGGTGCCGTCGCTGTTCACGATGGCGGCCACCTCGATGCCGTCCTGGGCGTGGCAGTCATCCTCGTTCACGATGACGTCCTGCGCCACGTCCACCAGCTTGCGCGTGAGGTAGCCCGAGTCGGCCGTCTTCAGGGCCGTGTCGGCCAGGCCCTTGCGGGCGCCGTGGGTGGAGGTGAAGTACTCCAGCACGGAGAGGCCTTCCTTGAAGTTCGACCGGATGGGCGTCTCCATGATGTCGCCGTTGGGCTTGGCCATCAGGCCGCGCATGCCGGCGACCTGGCGGATCTGCGTCTTGGAGCCACGGGCGCCGGAGTCGGCCATGATGTAGATGGAGTTGAGGTACTGGTCCTGCTCGTTGCGGCGCTCCAGCTCCTTCATCATCTCGCTGGCCACCTTGTCGGCCACCTTGCCCCACACGTCGAGGATGTGGTTGGCGCGGGTGGGCTGGTCCAGCTTGCCCTCGCGGTACTCGGCCTCGATGGCGCGCACCTGGTCCGCGCCCTCCTTCAGGAGGCCGGGCTTGGTGCCGGGCACCACCAGGTCGTCGATGCCCACGGACACGCCGGCCTTCATGGCCCACAGGAAGCCGATGTCCTTCATCGCGTCGAGCATGGCGATGGTGACTTCGGGGCTGCTCATGCGGTGGTCGGAGCGGATGTCCATCCCCTCCTTGCCCAGCTCCTCGGGGCGACCGCCCAGCTTGTAGGTGCGGTTCACCAGGCTGAGCAGGCCCTCCTTCTTGATGAGGCCGTTGATGAAGGGGATCTCCGCGGGCAGCGCGCGGTTGAAGATCACGCGGCCCACGGTGGTCGTGATGAGCTGGTTCTTCACCGCCACCACGGGGCACTCGAAGGCCTCCTGCTCGGAGTGCTTCTTGGGGTCCGCCTTGTGCCAGGCCTCCGTGTCCACCAGGCCGCCGGTGTAGCGCAGCTGGATGACGGCGTGGGTGTCCACCACCCCCGCTTCGTGGGCCGCCACCACCTCGTTCATGTTGGCGAACACCATGCCCTCGCCACGACGGCCGAGGCGCTTCTTGGTCAGGTAGTAGCTGCCGAGCACGATGTCCTGGCTGGGCACCACGTTCGGCCTGCCGCTGGCGGGGCTGATGATGTTCTGGGTGGACATCATCAGCACCTTGGCCTCGATCTGGGCCATGGGGCTCAAGGGCACGTGCACGGCCATCTGGTCGCCGTCGAAGTCGGCGTTGAAGGCGGTGCAGACGAGCGGATGCAGGCGGATGGCCTTGCCCTCCACGAGCACGGGCTGGAAGGCCTGGATGCCCAGGCGGTGCAGCGTAGGTGCGCGGTTGAGCATCACCGGATGGTTCTGGATGACCTCCTCCAGCACGTCCCAGACCTCGGGCACGCCCTGCTCCACCATCTCCTTGGCCTGGCGGATGGTGGCCGCGTGGCCCTTGTGCTCGAGCCGGTTGAAGATGAAGGGCTTGAAGAGTTCCAGCGCCATCTTCTTGGGCAGGCCGCACTGGTGCAGCTTGAGGTCGGGGCCCACCACGATGACGGAACGGCCGGAGTAGTCCACGCGCTTGCCGAGGAGGTTCTGGCGGAAGCGGCCCTGCTTGCCCTTCAGGCTGTCGGACAGGGACTTCAGGGGACGGTTGCTGACGCCGCGCAGGAGGCGCCCGCGCTTGCCGTTCTCGAAGAGCGCGTCCACCGCCTCCTGGAGCATGCGCTTCTCGTTGCGCACGATCACCTCGGGCGCGCGCAGCTCGAGGAGCTTCTTCAGGCGGTTGTTGCGGTTGATGACGCGGCGGTACAGGTCGTTCAGGTCGGAGGTGGCGAAGCGGCCGCCGTCCAGGGGCACCAGGGGGCGCAGCTCGGGGGGCAGCACGGGGACGACCTCGAGGATCATCCACTCGGGCTTCTGGCCGCTGCGCTTGAAGGCCTCGGTGACCTTCAGGCGCTTGGCGATCTTCAGGCGCTTCTGGGCGCTGGTCTCCGTCTTCATGGCGGCCCGCAGCTCGACGGCGAGGCCTTCCACGTCCACGTGCTTGAGGAGCTCCTTGATGCCCTCGGCGCCCATCATGGCCTTGAAGCGCTCGCCGAACTCCGTCTTCATCTCGCGGTAGCGGTCTTCGCCGATGATCTCGCGCTCCTTGAGGGGCGTGTCACCGGGCTCCACCACCGCGTAGGCCTCGAAGTAGAGCACCCGCTCCAGGTCCTTCAGGGGGATGTCCAGCAGGTAGCCGATGCGGCTCGGCACGCCCTTGAAGAACCACACGTGGCTCACGGGGCTGGCCAGCTGGATGTGGCCCATGCGCTCGCGGCGCACGGCCTTCTTGGTGACCTCGACGCCGCACTTGTCGCACACGACGCCCTTGAACTTCTGGCGCTTGTACTTGCCGCACAGGCACTCCCAGTCGTTCACGGGGCCGAAGATGCGGGCACAGAAAAGGCCGTCCCGCTCGGGCTTGAGGCTTCGGTAGTTGATGGTCTCGGGCTTGGTGACCTCGCCGTGGGACCAGCTGCGCATGACGTCCGGGCTCGCGAGGGAGACGCGGATGCACTCGTAGGCGTTGATGTTCTGCTGCTCGGGGAAGATGGACATGGCGACCTCTCAGCTCCTGGTTTCTTCGGTTCGGGTCACCCTTCGATCGTGAAGGCGGGCTCAACCTCTTCGGGCTGGGTTTCCAGCTCCTGGCGGGTGAGCATGGCGACGTCGATGCACAGGGCGTTCAGCTCCTTCTTGACCACGTTGAAGCTCTCAGGCAGCCCCGGATCCTTGATGGGTTCGCCCTTGATGATGGCCTGGTAGATCTGCGTGCGGCCGTGCATGTCGTCGGACTTGTAGGTGAGCAGCTCCTGGAGCACGTGGGCGGCACCGTAGGCCTCCAGCGCCCACACCTCCATCTCGCCGAAGCGCTGGCCGCCGAACTGGGCCTTGCCGCCCAGGGGCTGCTGGGTGATGAGGCTGTAGGGCCCGATGCTCCGGGCGTGGATCTTGTTGTCCACCAGGTGGTGCAGCTTGAGCATGTAGCTGCAGCCCACCACCACAGGCTGTTCGTAGGCCTCGCCGGTCATGCCGTCGTGCAGGATGACCTTGCCGGTCGCGTCGGGCCCGTGGGGATTCTTCTCGTGGGCCTTGTTCAGCCAACCCTTGATGTTCTCTTCCTTCGCACCGTCGAAGACCGGCGTGGCGAAGTGGACGCCGAGCACGCGGCCGGCCCAGCCGAGGTGGGTCTCGAGCACCTGCCCGATGTTCATTCGGGAAGGCACGCCCAAGGGGTTCAGCATGATGTCCACCGGGGTGCCGTCGGGCAGGTAGGGCAGGTCCTCCACCGGGAGGATGCGGCTCACCACGCCCTTGTTGCCGTGGCGGCCGGCCATCTTGTCGCCCACCTGCAGCTTGCGCTTCACGGCCACGTAGCACTTCACGGTCTTCAGCACGCCGGGCATCAGCTCGTCGCCCTTCTCCAGGCGGTCCACGCGCTCGCCCAGCTTCTCGCGCTTCACGCGGAGCTGGCTGTCCGTGATGTCCATGATGTCGAGCACCTGCTTCTCCAGGCGCTCCTTGCCCGCGGCCACGGAGACCTGGCGGAAGCGGTTGTAGGGCACCGCCTCCAGCATGTTCTGGGTGAGCTTCTTGCCCTTCGGCAGCAGCTCCTTGCCCTTGTCGTCCGTCAGGGGCTCGGCCAGCTCCTTGTTCTTCAGGAGGGCCACGATCTTCTTCTTGGCCTCGGCGCGCACGATGCGCTCCTCGTCCTCGATGTCGCGGTGCCACTTCTGGATCTGGTCGTGCTCGATCTGCTTGGTGCGGAGGTCCTTCTCCTGGCCCTTGCGGGTGAAGACCTTCACGTCCACCACGGTACCTTCGATGCCCGGGGGCACCGTGAGGCTGGCGTCCTTCACGTCGGAGGCCTTCTCGCCGAAGATCGCGCGGAGAAGCTTCTCCTCGGGAGAGAGGATCGTCTCGCCCTTGGGCGTGACCTTGCCCACCAGGATGTCGCCGTGGCGGACCGTGGCGCCGATGCGGATGATGCCCGAGTCGTCGAGGTTCTTGAGCATCTCCTCGCGCACCTGCGGGATGTCGCGCGTGATCTCCTCGGGGCCGAGCTTCGTGTCGCGGGCGTGGACCTCGAACTCCTCGATGTGGATCGTGGTGTAGAGATCCTCCTTCACCACGCGCTCGCTGATGAGGATGGCGTCCTCGAAGTTGTACCCGCGCCAGGGCATGTAGGCCACGATCAGGTTGCGGCCCAGGGCGAGCTCGCCCTTGTCGGTGCAGGGGCCGTCCGCCAGGATCTGTCCGGCGCTCACGTACTCGCCCTTCTTCACCAGGGGCACCTGGTTGAGGCAGGTGTTCTGGTTGGAGCGGGCGTACTTGGTCAGCGTGTAGATGTCGGCGCCGCTCTCGTCCGCTTCCGTCTCGGGGTCATCCTCCACGCGGATCACGATGCGGTTCGCGTCCACCGTCTCCACGATGCCGCTGCGGCGGCAGAGCACGCAGGCGCCGGAGTCCTTCGCCGCGTAGTACTCCATGCCGGTGCCCACGATGGGGGCGTCGGTACGGATGAGCGGCACGGCCTGGCGCTGCATGTTCGCGCCCATGAGGGCTCGGTTGGCGTCGTCGTTCTCGAGGAAGGGGATGAGGCTGGCGGCCACGGAGACCACCTGCTTGGGGGAGACGTCCACCAGAGTGACCTTCTCGCGCTCGACCAGCTTGGTCTCGCCGGCCACACGGGCCACCACGAACTCCTCCAGGAGGTTGCCCGCCTCGTCGGTGGCCAGGTTGGCCTGGGCGATGATGTGCTCGTCCTCCTCCCACGCGGAGAGGTAGAAGGCGTGCATCTCATACTTCGCGGGACGCTTGCCGGCCTTCTCGAGCTTCTTGTTCTCCTCCTCGAGCTCGTCCAGGCGCACCACGTCCATGTACTTGAACCGGGAGTCGCCGACGCTCATCACCTTGGCGAAGTGGATGATCTTGCCGTTCTCCACCTTCAGGTAGGGGCTCTCGATGAAGCCGAACTCGTTGATGCGGGCGTAGCAGGAGAGGCTGGAGATGAGGCCGATGTTCGGGCCTTCCGGCGTCTCGATGGGGCAGATGCGGCCGTAGTGGGAGGTGTGCACGTCGCGCACCTCGAAGCCCGCGCGGTCCCGGCTGAGGCCGCCGGGGCCCAGGGCGGAGAGGCGGCGCTTGTGCGTGATCTCCGACAGGGGGTTGGTCTGGTCCATGAACTGCGACAGCTGGCTGGACCCGAAGAACTCCTTCATGGCCGCGATGACGGGCTTGGAGTTGATCAGGTCGTGGGGCTGCAGCGGGTTGTTCGGGTCCTGGGCCATGGAGAACTTCTCCTTGACCGCGCGCTGCACGCGCACCAGGCCGACACGGAAGCAGTTCTCCAGCAGCTCGCCCACGCAGCGGACGCGGCGGTTGCCCAGATGGTCGATGTCGTCCTTGCGCACGGGCGCGACCTCGTCCGCCCGGTCGGAGCGGGTGGTGTCGTACTTCTTGAGGCGCAGGAGGTAGTGGATGGTCTGGACGAAGTCGTCGCAGCGCAGGGTGCGCAGGTCCAGGTCCGTCTCGAGCCCCAGCTTGGCATTCATCTTGTGCCGGCCGACCTTGCTGAGGTCGTACTTCTGGGCGTCGAAGAACATCGCGAAGAGCAGCTTCTTGCTGGATTCCAGCGTGGCGGGCTCGCCGGGGCGGATCTTCTTGAAGAGCTCCTTGGCGGCCTCCTCCGCATCCTCCGTGTGGTCCTTGGAAAGGGTCTCGGAGAAGATCTTGCCGACGGCGTCCAGGTCGGGGAAGCAGACGCGGAAGTCGGGAACGTTGTTCGCCAGGAACATCTCGAGGTGGGTCTGCAGGAAGGCGTCGTTGGCCTCCAGAAGCACCTCGCCGGTGTTCATGTTGACCACGTCTTCCATGAGCACGGCGCCGTCGAGGATGTCGCGCTCCACGAGCACCTGGGTGACGCCCTTGTGCTGGAGCTTCTCCACGAGGCGACGGCTGAAGGTCTTGCCCTTCTCGACCAGCACCTCCTTGCCCTTCGGCTCCTTGATCTCTTCCAGCGCCTTGCGCCCCACCAGCAGCTCGCCGGGCTGCACGAGGAGGTGCTCGCCCTTGATGGTGAAGGTCACCGGCGTGTAGAAGCGCGCGAGCATGGCCTGGTTGTCGGCCAACTGCTCGTCGAAGAGGCCCAGGGAGCGCAGGAAGGTGCTGCCCAGGAACTTGCGCTTGCGGTCGATGCGGGCGTAGAGCAGACCCTTCGTGTCCAGCTCGAACTCGATCCAGCTGCCGCGGTAGGGAATGATCTGGGCGCTGTAGAGGCTCTTGTCCGACGCGATGGCGAAGAAGACGCCGGGGCTGCGGTGCAGCTGGCTGACGATCACGCGCTCGGTGCCGTTGATGATGAAGGTGCCCCGGTCCGTCATCACCGGGATGTCGCCGAAGTAGACCTCGCTGTCGGCGGACTGCTTGTACTTGCGGTTGCCCTTGTCGTCCTTCTCGAACTGGTTCAGGCGCACGCGGATCTTCAGGGGCGCGGCCATGGTGGCGCCGCGCTCGATGCACTCCTCCATGCTCATCTTCTGCTGGAGGCGCACGGGCTCGTTGCAGACGTCGCAGATGGTGGCGGCGTTCTTGTTGCGGGTGCCGCACTTGGGGCAGTCCACCGTCGGATCCTTCGGGTGGTCGGCCACGATGTGGTGCCCGCAGCTCTTGCAGGTGGTGCGCAGGTGGGCCAGCCCCTCGTTCTTGCCGCACTCGCAGGCCCAGTGGCCCACGGTGTAGTCCACGAACTCGACCTCGAGCGTGGCGTCGGAGCCGTCCGGGTTCTTCCCGTTGTGCACGGGGAACATGCTCTCGAAGACGGTCCTGAGGCCGCGGTTCTCACGCTCCCCGTGGAGGAGGTTCATCTGGAGGAATTCGTCGTAGCTCCGCTTCTGGATGTCGATGAGGTTCGGGATCGGCACCAGCGAACGGATCTTGGAGAAGTCCTGCCGCTGCCGGTAGATGTTCTGCTGGACGCTAACGCTCATGGTTCACTCCAGACGCTGGCCGCTTCCGGCCGCAAGCGCGGCCGGCACATGTGGGAAAGATTCAGGGGAGAGGCAACGACAGGCCGAAGGCCGACCCTGCGCCCGTCCCCGGGAGCGGTCGACCCACGTGTTCTTGAGGTGCGGATGCTCTGTGCTGTAGCAACCGGTGCCCTTCCTGCTGGCTGGGGGAATCCTGCGGGCCCGGCATGCCGCACCGAGCGCAAGAAATAAGCATACCACTTCGCCCAGGGACGCAAAGCGCAAAACGCAAGGGCCTTGAACAGGCACCTCGCGCTTTGCGCTCGGTCCTTGGGTCGGGAAAATCCTACTTGATCTCGACCTTGGCGCCAGCGGCCTCGAGCTTCTCCTTCATCTTGAGGGCCTCGTCCTTGGGGGCGCCCTCCTTGATGGTCTTGGGAGCGCCGTCGACCATGTCCTTGGCCTCCTTCAGACCCAGGCCGGCGACGAGCTCGCGGACGGCCTTGATCACGTTCAGCTTGTTGGCGCCGGCATCCGCCAGCACGACGTCGAACTCGGTCTTCTCCTCGGCGGCGGCGGCCGGGGCGGCAGCGCCGGCGCCGGCCACGGACACGGCGGCGGCGGAAACGCCGAAGCGCTCCTCGAGCGCCTTGACGAGGTTGGCCAGCTCGAGCACGGTCATGGACTCGATTTCCTGGATCAGCTGGTCAGCGGTGAGAGCCATGGAATGTCTCCTCTTGGGATGTCTGGATTCGGTGGTGGGGGGTGGGAATCAGGCCGCGCCCTCTTCCCGCTGCTTCCGGATCTGGTCGAGGGCGACCGCAAGGCCGGAAACGGGGTACTGCATGAGCCACAGCAGCTTGCTGATGAGGGCCTCGCGGCTGGGCAGCTCGGCGATCGCCTGGAACTCGGCAACCGTCACCGGCTTCCCGTCCAGGATGGCACCCTTGAAGCTGGCCGCGGGGTTGTCCTTCAGGAACGTGTTGACCGCCTTGGCGAGCGCGACCACGTCGCCTTCGCTCGTCGCCACGGCCGTGGCGCCCTTGAAGTGCTCGCCCAGGCTCGCGAAGCCGGTCTCCTGCACCGCCAGGCGGAACAGGGTGTTCTTGGCCACGCGGTACTGGCCCTTGCCCTCGCGGATGTTCCGGCGGAAGGCGGTGTCCTTGTCGACAGTCAGGCCCTTGAAGCCGAGGACCACCGCGGACGTCGCCGTGGAGAAGGTCCCCTTGAGCTGGGCCACTTCATTACGCTTCTGTTCGCGATCCATGGTCCGCCTCACTTCTCAACAATGCTGGTGGACACGGAGACGCTGGGGCCCATGGTGCTGGCCATGTGGATGGCCTTCACATACTTGCCCTTGGCAGCGGAAGGCTTCGCCTTCTGCACGGCGTCGATGAGCGCCTTGGCGTTCTCGGTGAGCTTGTCCACCCCGAAGGAGAGCTTGCCCACGGGCGCGTGGATGATGCCGGTCTTGTCGACGCGGTATTCCACCTTGCCCGCCTTGATCTCCTTGATGGCCTTGCCCACCTCGAAGGTGACCGTGCCCGTCTTGGGGTTGGGCATGAGGCCACGGGGACCCAGCACCTTGCCCAGGCGACCCACGCCCTTCATCATGTCGGGCGTCGCCACGAGGGCGTCGAACTCCAGGAAACCGCCTGCGATGCGCTCGACGAGATCGTCACCACCGACGATCTCCGCACCGGCGGCCTCCGCATCCTTGATCTTCTCGCCCGCAGCGATGACGGCCACCCGCATCGTCTTGCCCGTTCCGTGGGGCAGCACGATGGTGCCGCGGACCATCTGGTCCGCGTGGCGGGGGTCCACGCCGAGCCGCATGTGGACCTCCACGGTCTCGTCGAACTTGGCGTAAGCCGAGTCCGCGATGGCCGTGATGGCCTCCTTCAGCTCGTAGGGGCGATCTTCGATCTTGGAGGCGGCAGCCCGGTACTTCTTTCCGGTTGTTGCCATTGTTTCTCCTGATGGAAAGATCTTCCGCGATGACGGTCGCGGTGGCCGGGATCCCGCACGATGCGGGGCTCCACATCCAAAGGAAGCGGGCCCCGTCCGAACCGGACGGAGCCCGAAGGGAAGAAGGCTAGTCGACGACCTCGACGCCCATGGAGCGCGCGGAACCGGCGATGGAGCGCATGGCGGCCTCCAGGTCGGCGGCGTTCAGGTCGGGCATCTTGACCTTGGCGATCTCCTGCAGCTGCGCCTTGGTGAGCTTGCCCACCTTCACCTTGTTGGGCGTCGCGCTGCCCTTGTCGAGGCCGAGCTTCTTCTTGATCAGCACCGCCGCCGGGGGCGTCTTCAGGATGAAGCTGAAGCTGCGGTCGGCGTAGACGGTGATCACGACGGGCAGGATGGTGCCCTTCTCCACGGCGGTCACGGACTTCGCGTTGAACTGCTTCACGAATTCCATGATGTTCACGCCGTGCTGGCCCAGCGCGGGGCCGACGGGGGGGGCCGGCGTGGCCTCGCCCGCGGGCAGCTGCAGCTTGATGTAGCCGGTGATCTTCTTGGCCATGTCTCTCGTCTCCTGCAGCGGATTCCGGCGCGCGCCGGCGACTGCTGCCCTGGTGGGCGCCCGAGGGCGCCAGGATGATATAGCGGCGGGAAGCTAGCGCTTCTCGACCTGGATGAAATCGAGTTCCACGGGGGTGGAGCGACCGAACACGGTGACCATCACCTTGATCGTGGAACGCTCCTCGTGGATCTCTTCCACATCCCCTTCGAAGTTGGCGAAGGGGCCATCAATGATACGGACCTTTTCGCCCTTCTCAAAGTGGAACTTGGGCTTGGGACGCTCCTGCGTCTCCTCCTGGTGGTGCATGATCTGGCGGACCTCGTCGTCCGTCAGGGGCGTGGGGCGCTTCTTGTTCGCGCCCACGAAGGAGGTGACCTTCGGCGTGTTCCGGACGAGGTGCCAGTCCGCGTCCTCCATCTCGAAGGCGCCGCCGCTCTTCTTCGTCACGGCAATCTGCACGAGGATGTAGCCGGGGAAGGACTTCCGGGTCTTGAGGACCCGCTCCTTCTTGCCGCTCTTGGCGTCGACCTTCATCTCCTCGTAGGTCTCCTCGGGGATCTGGATGTCCCCGAAGGTCTCCTCGCGTTCTTCCATCTTCACGCGCTGGCGCAGGCTCTCCATCACCTTCTTCTCGTAGCCCGAGTAGGTGTGGATGATGAACCAGGCTAGCTTCCGATCCGCCTCAAGGGCAGGCTCGGACGTCTGCGGGATCTCGGCATGTTCGGTCATCCCGGCCTCCGGTTCAGTGGTGGGGGAGGATGGCCTTCATCCCCCAGGAGATGGCGTAGTCCGCGGCCCACAGGAAGGCCCCGACGAACACGGACACCGTGAGGACGGACCACGTGGCACTCGCCACCTTCTCCTTGCCGGGCCAGTCCACCCGGTTCAGTTCGGCGAGGAGGTCTTTCGTCTGCTTCTTGATGGTGGAGATCAACAAGGGAACTCCCTCAAGGGTGGACCTTCACGAAACCGGCCCCAGCGTCGGGCCGGGGCCGTAGTCCGATGTGGCAGGGGAGACAGGGTTCGAACCCGCGACCTGCGGATTTGGAGTCCGCTGCTCTACCAGCTGAGCTACTCCCCTTCGCGAGCATTCACTCGCCGGCCTGGGCCCCGCGTGGTGCGGGGCCCGGCCAACAAACGGATCACTTGGCTTCGCGGTGCACCTTGTGACCGCCGCAGAAGCGGCAGAACTTCTTGAACTCGAGCTTGCCCGAGGTGGTCTTCTTGTTCTTGGTCGTCGTGTAATTCTTGCGCTTACACTCGGTGCACTGAAGCTGGATGATGTCGCGCATGGCGCAACTCCTTGCAGGATGCGATTACTCGAGGATTTCGTCCACGCGGCCGGAACCCACCGTGCGCCCACCCTCGCGGATGGCGAACTTCAGGCCCTTCTCCATGGCGATGGGCACGATCAGCTGCACCGTCAGGGTGACGTTGTCGCCAGGCATGACCATCTCGCGGCCGGCCTCGAGGTCGATGGAGCCGGTCACGTCCGTGGTGCGGAAGTAGAACTGCGGGCGATACTTGTTGAAGAACGGCGTGTGGCGGCCGCCCTCTTCCTTGTTCAGGACATACACCGCAGCGGTGAACTTGGTGTGGGGCGTGATGCTGCCGGGCTTGGCCAGCACCTGGCCGCGCTCCACGTCCTTGCGCTCGACGCCGCGGAGCAGGATGCCCGCGTTGTCGCCGGCCTCGCCCTGATCCAGGGTCTTCTTGAACATCTCGATGCCGGTGACCACCTTCTTGACGGTGTCGCGGAGGCCGATGATCTCGATCTCCTCGCCGACCTTCACGATGCCCTGCTCGATGCGGCCGGTCACCACGGTGCCGCGGCCGGTGATCGTGAACACGTCCTCGACAGGCATCAGGAAGGGGCGATCCTTCGGGCGGGCCGGATCGGGGATATAGCTGTCCACGGCGTCCATCAGCTCGACGATCGCCTTGGTGTTGTCGGTGTCGACGTTGCCGGCGGACACGTCATCCAGGGCCAGCTTGGCGGAGCCGCGGATGATGGGGATGTCGTCGCCGGGGAACTGATAGGAGGACAGCAGCTCGCGGAGCTCCATCTCCACCAGGTCGGTCAGCTCGGCGTCCGCGATGTCGATCTTGTTCATGAAGACCACGATCGCCGGCACGCCCACCTGGCGGGCCAGGAGGATGTGCTCGCGGGTCTGGGGCATGGGGCCGTCGGTGGCGGCCACCACCAGGATAGCGCGGCCCCTCT
>CAXYVC010000054.1:0-16567 GCA_964292295.1 uncultured bacterium | reverse complement strand
CCTACGGGCCGTGCGGCCGAGCAAGCTGCGCGAGCAGCGCCGCGAGGGATTCCGTCCCCAGGCCGCCAGCTCCCAATGGATTGCTCCGGCGCCGTGACCTTTCGTTCCGAAACCCCCGGCGCTGCCATTCCCACCCCCAGCGCGTGCGCCGCGGGCCTCAGGCGGGTCCGGAGGGGCGAAGGGCCTGGTAGCTCTGGCGGGCCCGGGTGCTGGCGTGGCCGCAGACGAGCTGGCAGAGGTCGCCCACCAGGGGCAGGACGGGGTGGTAGAAGACGGTGTTCCCGGAGGGTTCGCGCTGCACCAGGCCCATGCGCACCAGGCAGGCGAGGTGCTTGCTGGCGTTGGCCTGGGAGAGGCCTGCGGCCTCGGCCACGGCGCCCTGGTTCAGGGGGGATCTGGCGTCGAGGAGCGCCCGCAGGATGCGCAGGCGGGAGGCGTCGCCCAGGGCGGCGAAGATGCCCGTGATCTCCTCGATCATGGCGTCCGTGAGGGGGGGCTTCATGCAGGGCTCCACAACTGTCGGGTCATATTCTAGACCGGGAATGCAGGAGGCGCCTCGGCCGGCGGGATAGACTGCTCCTGCAAGGAGGCTCCATGGACGCCCGCGCGCGCGAGATCCGGCTGCTGTGCACCGACGTGGATGGCGTGCTCACCACCGGCCATCTGCACTTCCAGGCGGACGGCACCCACACGAAGGCCTTCCACGTGCGCGACGGGGCCGCCATCAAGTGGCTGCAGAAGGCGGGCATCCCGGTGGCCTTCATCAGCGGCCTGGATTCCCCGAGCACCTGGGCTCGGGCCCGGCAGCTCGGGGTGGAGGACTGCTTTGCCGGGAGCCTGGCCAAGGGGCCCATCCTCGACCAGCTTTGCGCCAAGTACGGCCTGGAGCCCCGCCAGGTGGCCCACCTGGGCGACGACCTGCCGGACCTGCCCCTCCTGCGGCAGGTGGGGCTGGCCTGCTGCCCCGCGGACGCGGTGGCGGAGGTGCGGGAGGCCTGCCATCTCGTGGTGCCCGTCCAAGGGGGCGCCGGCGTGCTGCGCCCCGTGGCGGAGCGGATCCTCAAGGCCCAGGGCTGCTGGGAGGCGGTGCTCGCGGGCTATTGATAGCAGACGGTGAGGGTGTAGGTGCCCCAGTAGCGCCCGGGCGCCTGGCGGGCGCCCACCGTCAGGCTGGCGCCGATCCGGAAGCGCAGGGGCTGCTCGCCCAGGAGGCCCGTCAGGGCGGTGCTGCAGGTGAAGTGCGCGGCTTCCATGGAGGCGGCGGGTCCCTGCAGCTGGACCTGGGTGGGCAGCTGGATGCTGTACCAGGCCTCCGCCGGCCCCCGGAGCACGAAGCGCGCGGCGGCAGGACTTCCGCCGGCGTACAGCGGGCCGCCCTGGTCGGGGCTCTCCCAGGCGCCCTCCGGGGAGACCACGACGCGCCCCGGACCCCGGGCCAGCCACGCCCCGAAATCCAGGGGGGCCTCCTCCTGGAGCATCAGCAGGGGCTGGATCCGCACGCGCAGCTGGAAGGGCGTGCTGAAGGCGGGTGCCCCGTCCACGTGGAGGTGGAGCCGGGCATGGGGCTCCACGTAGCGTCCGCTGCGGGGCTGGGCCCCCACATCCAGGGTCCCGCCGAGCCGCAGCTCCGCGTAGCCCGCCGCGTCGAAACGCCCCTGCCACTCCGTCAGATCCGCCTTGAGGTCGTGGACCAGCAGCCGCGTGTTGGGCGGGTTCAGGTACAGGGTTTCCGGCGTGACCTTCGCGGTGAAGGCCGCGTGGGGGGGGCCCTGCAGGCGGAAGCGCGCCGTGGCTGCCGGAGTGCTCCCCTCCCGCACGTCGCCGGTGCAGCGCCGGACGCCCTCGGGGCTGAGGATGACCGAGCCTCCTTCGGGTCCCGCCTGAATGGTTCCGAAATCCATGTCCTGGAGCAGCTCGGCGCGCACCCGCTCCTCCTGGAGCAGGATCGGTCCCTGGGGAGCCAGCGCCGCGAGTCCCGCGGCAGCCAGAATCCAGATCGTCATCGTGCACCTCCATGGGGACTGGAGGCTGCGGCCTCCAGCGTGAAATCCAGGCCGTCCACCGGGGTCCCGGAGGGCGTGACGACCACGAAGCGCGGCGGGGAGGCGCGCAGCCCAACGGGCGAAAGGCTGTCCGGGGCGACGCGCAGCAGGTAGGCCCCCGCGGGAATCCCCAGGAAGTCGAAGAATCCGTCGTAGGCGCTTCGCTGGCGGAAGCGCACCCGTCCGCCGGCTTCCACGAGCTCCACCTCCACGCCGGGAAGGGGCCTGCGGCCTCGGGGGCCGTTCAGGTGGATGGTTCCGCTCAGCTCTCCGGAGGCCACGAGCGGGAGATCCAGCCGCAGCACGTGTCCGGGGCGGGGGAGGAAGCTGTAGGGGGGGCCTCCGGGACCGAGGAAGGGGTTCTCAAGGCTTTCGGTGGCGATGGCGAAGGTGCAGGGCGTGCTGCGGCCGGCCTGGCCCAGGAAGGCGACCTCCGGGTGCGTGATGCGGCTGCTTCCGGGAGAACCGTTCACCCGGTAGCGCACCTCCTCCACGGCCTGTTCCCCGGCGTCCCGCCGGCCGTTCCCGTTGGCGTCCAGGTAGGCGAGGGCGGATACGGCTCCCTGGCTGGCCTGGGGCAGGGCGTCCATGGCAAAACGGCCGGTCCGGGGTTCCCGGGCCAGGGAGGTCTGCAGGGTCAGGGTGCAGGAGAACCCGTTCTCGCGGCTGTACGAGGCCAGCGCCCCGAGGCCCACGCGTCCGCGGAGCTTGTTGAAGGCGAGCTGGATCTGGGTCTGCCCCTGCTGGACGAAACGGGTCAGCCGGAGCTGCCAGTTGGTGTCGTCCCGCGGGCGGTATTCCAGGGTGCCCATCCCGCGCTGGAGGCGCATCGTGCCGGCGAGGCGCTGGTAGGCCACTTCGCTGCGCACGGAAAGGCGCTCGCCCTCGCGGCTCACGTAGAGGTTGCCGTCGAAGGTGGGCTGGGTCGTCTGGACGCCCTGGTGTCGGGACCAGTTGGCCGTGTTGCCCGCGTACCAGAGCCCGGTGCTGCCGGCGAGGGTCAGGGAGGCCCGGCGGTGGAAGCCCCCCTCCGCGAGCCGGTCCTCCTGGGCCAGGATTCCCGCCTGGAAGGCCATGCCCCGTTTCCTCCAGGTGCCCTGCAGGCTCGCCGTGGTGCGGCTGCTCAGGGCCTCCTCGGTGTTCTGGCCGCCGGTGCCCACCTGCCAGTTCCGGTAGTTCTCCCGGCGCAGGGAGAGGCTGTGGTAGCCGTAGCCGGTCCGGAGGTCCACCAGGGCGGCCTGTTCCCTTCCCGAGCGGTCCCGCATGGCGCTGGCCCGGGCGGACAGGAAGGGCAGGACGAGGCGGGTTCCGGCGAGGGCGAAGCCGCGGCTTCCGCTTCCCCGGTCCTGGAACAGGAGGCCGCCGTTCACGGACATCCACTTGGCGAGGCCGTACACCGACTCCGCCCGCCAGAGCGGTCCGGGCTCCGGCTCGACGTCCTGATCGCCGGTCCTCCTCTGGCGGGCCTTCGGATCAAGCCCCAGGACCCGGTAGTAGAACTCCCCCGCCCGTGGCTGGGCGTCGGAGAGATCCAGCCGGATCGACTCCTCCCGGCGCTGTCCGTAGGGGCCATGGAAGACGAGGCGGAAATCGTTCAGGCCGAAGCGGAGGGGCAGCTCCAGGAACGCGTACTGCCCGTCGGCCCGGCTGGCCTGGGAGCCCACCAGGGCCCCGTTCTGGTAGAGCTCCACGCTCCAGCCCGGGAGCAGGACGCCGCGGAAGCTCCGGGTGTCGAAGCTGGAGCGGAAGTCGAGGGGGAAGCTGCTGACCATGGCGCCGCGCCCCCGGGGAGCGGTGCTGAAGTCCATCGCCGGTACGTCCAGATCCCCCAGGGCCACTTCGCGGGCGCGCAGGGGGCCGAGCAGGTGTGCGGCGGGGTCCTCCCGCCGGAGGGTGATCCGCTCCAGGTCCACATGCCCCTGGGGGGTGAGGTTGAGGTAGGCGGAGCCGCTCATCCACAGCAGATCCCCGGCCAGGAAGGTGGAGCCGCGGGTCTCGAAGCGATCGCTCCCCTTCGCCTGGTAGGTCAGGCCGAGGGTCTGATCCACCATGGGGATCTCCAGGGGGCGGTACGGGTCCGGAGCCGGCTGGGTTGGTGGTGCCTCCGAGTCCTTCCCCTTCTGGAGGGCGAGACGGCGCTCGCGCTCCCACTGGGCCTGGAGGGGGAGGAGCTCTCTGGGCTTCACCTTCAGGGTGGCCGCATGCAGGTCCGCTTCCACCGCCAGGGGGAACCACTGCTGCAGAAGGCGGAGGTCGACGTACAGATCCTCCTGGCGCGCCAGGACGGCCTCCTTCGGGAAGGGCAGCTCCCGGCCTTCCACCACGGCCAGGGATCGGGACAGGTCCAGCCGGAAGCGCCGCTTCTCGTTCAGGAAGAAGCCCGTCGCCTGGCCGCGGGGCGCGTCGACGCGGATCCCGAGCCCGAGCGCCTGGCAGAACTCCTGCAGCGGGAGGCGGGGGGCCTCCCGACCCGCCAGGGTTGGAAGGGCATCGCGAAGCACGCGGTCCTCCAGGCGGAGGGAATAGAAGAACCATTCCGGCTCGCCATCGGGCACCTGGGCCAGGCAGGCGGCCGACAGCAGCCCAGGGATGCAGGCAAGAAGGCTCCGGGCCCCCATGGGCCGGGCTCAGGGAAGATCCAGGAATGCCGTGCTGCTCGGTTGTTTCGCCCCCAGCGGGGTGAAGGAGGCCTTGAGGCGGCCCTTGAGGGTTCCTGCCTGGCCCGCCTTGCCGATGGGCACGGTGAGCAGGCGCTTCGCCAAGTTGTTGTAGATGGCCACCCCCTTGGCCAGGCCCAGGGGAAGCTCCCGCCCGGAGGCCTCCACGCGGCTGACCGCCACTTCGCCGTATTCCCCCCGGTTGCCCTCGCGGTGGAGCTGCAGCACCAGGCCCGGAGGGGCCTTGGGGTCCTTGGGATTCACGGACGCCTCGACGCGGAGCGCTTCCAGGCGCACTTCGGCGTGGGTCTTTCCGTGGCGGAGGATGATGGGGATGGAGATGCCGTAGATCGGGAAGACGGCCACGCTGAGGGTCTTGGCCTCCTGGGCCTGCTGGTTGGCGCCGCCGAGGGCGGTGGCCAGGTCTCCGGGGGGAAGGGCCCTGAAGACCAGGTGCGAGCGATATTCGCCCGGTGGCAGGCCCTCGGGCAGGCGGGCCTGCATCCGTACCGTCTGGGCGATGCCCGGTTCCAGGTCGATCTGGCGGGGGGAGAAGCGGACCAGGTCGGCGGCGCTGCGCTCCCCCTCCCGGCGCGGGCGCTCCACGAGATTCCCGGCTTCCGTCATGTCCATCTCGACGAAGCCGATCCGGTAGGTGGCGCGGGCCTTGCCCCGGTGGACCAGGGTGACCTCGGCGCTGCGGGTTCTGCCTTCCAGGATGATCCGGGTGGGGCCCACCATGAGGTCGCCCGCACCCTGCCCCCAGAGCGCAGCCCCGCAGAATGCGATGGCCAGACACCTTGTGCCCCCGCGCATGACGACCTCCCGTGTTGTCCTGTGCTGATGAGGCAAGGATAGGAAAAAAGGGGAACCTTGCCATGGGCCTGGTTCCCCGGGTGTGCTGCCCCACACCGTGTGGCATGGGGCGGGAAGCTGGTCTCGACCAGGGTGCCTGGCCGCGTACGATCCCTAGAGGTAGCTGACCGTCACGTCGTAGGTTCCGGAGTAGAGGCCGGGAGCGGCCCCTTCGGGCACCGTGAGCACGCCGCCCACGTAGAACTCCAGCTGGCCGACCCAGGCGTTCACCTCCAGGGTGGCATCCATGGTCAGCGGGTGCTCGGGGTCGCTGGGGTTCACGAGCTGGATGGTCTTCGTGAAGGGCCAGTTGGGATCGTTGGGACCGATGAACTTGACCTTCACGTCGTTGTTGATCTGCTGCATGTCATCCGTATTCCAATAACCCATGGGGGCATTGGACTTGAAGATGCCTTTCGAATACTCGGGCGAGACCACGATGCTGCCCGTGGTGTGGCGCCCGTTGCCCAGCACGTCGATCTCCACCGTGCCGGTGGTGCCCTGGAGGATGCGGCCGAAGAAGAGCATCTTCTCTTCCCAGACCTGGAGGGCGGGGACGATCTTGGCATAGGCATGGCCGGTGACGTTGACACTCATCGGGTCGTCGGCGGTGGCGGCAAGGCCCCCTGCGGCCAGCGCAAGGATCAGTAGCGTGCGCATGGTAACTCCTGAATCGCGCGCGTTGTCGCGTGCGGATGTTGGGGGGTGAAGTGGACGATCTCGGCCGGGGATGCTGGAAGCGCTCCTGATCCCGGGTGCTCGTGGAGCTTCCGCCCGATCCGATACAACCCTCGTCAAAACAGGAGGGTCGTTTGGTGGAAAACGGTCATAAAGATATGGCGCGCGCGGATAATGTCAAGAGCATGCCCGGTGTGCCAATGGCTCGGATGTCATTGAACCCGTGGGTTTTTTCTACCCTTCGATCTGGGGCGGAAGGGGGGGCTTTCCCTCCCCGGCTTGCCCCGCGGCGTCCAACTCCTCCAGCAGGCGCTGTGTTCGCGCGTCCGCGGGCTGGCGCTCCAGGATGCGCGCGTAGCAGGCCCTGGCCTCCGCCAGCGCGTTCCGGCTGCGGTGGATGCGGGCGAGGCCCAGCAGGGCGGGCTTGTCGAAGCGCAGGGAGAGGGCGCGATGGAAGAGGGCCTCCGCCTTGTCCAGCTCGCCCAGGCGCACGAAGCAGTCCCCGGCCCGGGTGAGCACCTCGGGGTTGCCACCGTCCAGGTCCACGATGGCATCCCACAGGGGGGCCGCCTCCGCGTGCTGGCCCAGGCCCCGCAGGCTGTCCGCCAGGCCGAAGAGGGCATAGGGGTTGCGGGGCTCCCGCTCCAGGATGGCGCGGAAGTGCCGGGCGGCGGGCTCGAAGCGCAGGCGCTTGCGGTGGGCATTGCCGGCCATGGCGAGGATGTTCACGAGGCTGGGGTCCAGGGCGAGCAGGCGCTCCCAGCAGGCGATTGCCTCGTCGAGACGTTTCGCCTGGTGGTGCAGATCGCCCAGCCCCATGAGGGCGTGGCGGTCCTCCGGGCGGGCCCGAAGGGCCTCCTGGTAGTGCGCCAGCGCCTGGGCTTGGCGCCCCGTCTTCCGGCAGGCGTCTCCCACGCGGGTGAGAACGGAGCGGTCCTCTGGATAGGCCTGGACGTAGCGCATCCAGGTGGCGTGGCAGGCCTCGTAGTCGCGCAGGCCCCGTTGGGCATCCGCCAGGCCTTTCAAGGCGGCGCGGTGCCGCGGCTTCACTTCCAGGATCTGGCCGTAGAGGCGGATGGCTTCGGCGTAGCGCCGGTCCCGGCGGGCGGCCTCGGCCTCCGCCAGGCGGTCGGGGGTGTCAGCGGCTTCGTGTCCCATGGGTCCATGCTCCCACGGCCCCGCCTGTGGCGTATCCCCTTCGCCGGAGCCTGCTAGACTCTGGGTCACGACCTAAAAAAATCATGCCGGGCTTGCCGCGTGCTTGTGCATTTTCGCGTGACGGTGCAGGGAGGTGCTCATGATCCCCAGTGGCGCACAGATCCTGGTGGTGGAGGACGACAAGGCCACGCGGCGGATGATCTGCCAGACCCTGGTGCGGGACGGCTTCGAGGTGCTGGAGGAGGCCACGGGAGAGGCGGCCCTGGAGGCTTTCCTCCGCAGCCGCCCCGCCCTTGTCGTTCTGGACATCATGCTGCCGGGCATCGACGGCTTCGAGGTCTGCCAGCGCCTCCGGGCCTCCGGCGAGGAGGTGCCCATCCTCATGCTGACGGCCCGCAGCGAGGATGCGGACAAGATCCAGGGCCTGGAGCTGGGGGCCGACGACTACATGGTGAAGCCCTTCAATCCCATGGAGCTGCGGGCGCGCCTTCGGGCCATCCTGCGCCGCATGGGGGGGCGCGGCGAGGGCCAGGGGGACCTGGAATACCGGGACGTGAAGCTCCAGTTCCGGCAGCAGAAGTGCTTCAAGGGCGGACGGGAGGTGGATCTCACGCCCCGGGAGTTCCGGCTGCTGGCCGAGCTGCTCAAGGCCCCGGGCAAGGTCCAGAGCCGCGAGGATCTGTCCTCCCACATCTGGGGGAAGGGGCACTTCGGAAGCCCGAAGAGCCTGGACGTGTACATCGGCCGTCTCCGCAGGAAGGTGGAGGACGATCCTTCCGCCCCCACGCTGATCCGCACGGCGCGGGGCTGCGGCTACGTGTGCGAATAGACGGCGCTCAAGGGTAGTTGATGGCCACCTGGAAGATGCCCTCGTAGAGGCCGGGGGCCTGATGCGCCGGGACGGCGAGGCTGGCCCCCACCTGGAAGGTGAAGCCTCCCTTGGGCAGGAAGCCCGGAAGGGGCACGTTGGCCTCGAAGCTGTGGACCTCCAGGTTGCCTCCGGGGCCCCGGAGGAGGATCCGCTGGGGAAGCTCCAGGCAGTATTCGGTTCCCGAGGTTCCCGTCACCAGGAAGACGGCAGGCGCGGGGGCGCTGCGGAAGGCGCGGAGCCCCCCGCCCCCCGCGATCGAGGTCTGGCCGTTGGCGTGGACGCGGAAGATCCCGGGCGCGTCCCCGGGGAGGATCGACCCGAAGTCGAGGGGGCTCAGGTTGGTCAGGTGCAGCATCGGCCGCAGGGCGCAGCCGACGGTGAGGAAGCCCGTGACGGACTGGATCGTGTTTCCCGTGGTGGACAGCAGGAGCCGCACCCGGGCCTGGTAGTCCTTCCCCGGAGGGCTGCCCGCCGGGATGTCGAGCTTGGCGCCCAGGCGGATCTCCGCCTCGCCCTGGTCGTTGAAGAAGCCGCGCAGGGCGTTGGGCGCGTAGAGGAAGGACTCGACGCGCACGGCGCCGCCCCGCCCGCTCTGGAGGATGGGCTGCCCTGGGTCGAGCACGAGGGTGAAGGGGGCCTTCGGCACGCCCGTGAGCAGGATGCGCGCCTCGCGGGTGCTCGCCCGCAGCCCGGGGCGCACGGAGCCGCTGAACTGCTGCAGCTCGTTGCGCTCGGTGAGCACCACGCTGCCGCCGGAATCCTCGATCAGCAGCTCCCCCAGGTGCAGGTCCTGGATGATCTCGATGCGGGGCTGGACCGGGGGGGGCTGGGGGAACAGCAGCGCGGAGCAGGCGAGGGCGAGGAGGGAGCCGCGGAAGAGTTTCATGAGATCGCTCCATCGGCAGGGAAGAGGACCACGGAGGGGGCGCTTCCCCAGAAGGGGAGGAGGTTCGGGAGCTGTCGGCGGGCGTTCTCGGCCGAGGCACGCTGGCCGTAGCGCCCCAGCAGGAGCTGCATGGGGGCACCTCCGCCGGGGCGGTGGACGACGAGGTCGCGGCTGCGGTAGCCCAGGCGCTTGCGCATGAGCTCCACGGTGCCCTGGTTGCGGGCCGTCAGGAGCAGCAGGCTCCAGGATTCGGGGTTCGGCGGGGTGGTGGGGCGCAGCGCCGGGTGCTCGGGGGGGGCGGGATGGAGGCTTCCCCCGGCCCAGGGGCGGAAGTCCTCGAAGAGCAGGGCCGCCGTGGCCCGGGCGACGGTGCGCGCGGCTTCGATCTGGGCGGGCCTGGGCCTGGGCAGCGGCTTCGAGGGAACGCGCTTGCGCTGGAGGCTCCGGAGGGCGGGAATGGCGGTGCGGGAGGCTCCGATCCGCGGGGCGGGCGCCAGCCGCGTGGGCAGGAGGGATAGGCTCTTTGTTCCGGGGACGATGGGTTTCAGGCCCGGCAGCAGGGGAAGGGCTTCCAGGCTCCGGCTGCCCTTCTGGTCGAGTCGGGGGAAGACGTGGATCTGCGGCGCCTGGGCGGGGTCCGGCTTCCGCGGCTCCGCCGGGGTGGGCGCGGGGAGCTGAGGCTCGGCGGGTGCAGAAAGATACTCCACCACGAGGTCCTGCCCCTCCGCGTAGGCCTTCTTGAGGGTCAGGTCGATGGTGCGCGTGGGCTGGGCCTTCAGCTTGAGGCGCTCCACCTCGGCCTGGGGCACCCGCAGCCGGTACTGGCCGAGCGGAAGATCCCGGAACTCGAAGAATCCGTCGTAGGCGCTGCGCTGGCTCTGAACCACGCGGCCCGCAGCGTCCGCCAGCTCCACGAGCAGCCCCGGCATCTCGGCGAGGCCGGTGCCGCGCCGGAGGCGGCAGGTGCCCATGACCTCTCCCAGCACCACCACGGGGTAGTCCACGGGCGTGACCACGCCGGGCCTCGGGACCAAGGTGTAGCTCGGCACGCGGGGCTGGAGGCTGGTGTCCTCGAGGCTGGAGCCGTCCAGGGCGATCTGGGTGTGGCGTCCCGCGCCCACGCTGGTGTAGAGCGCCGTGTGCGCGTCCGCCCGGATCTCGGGCCTGGCGGTGTCGCCGACGCGGAACCTCGGCTCTTCCAGGAAGCGCTCGTCCGGGTCCTTCCGGCCGTTGCCGTTGGCGTCCAGGAAGGCGCGGGCGGAGACGGCCCCCATGCCGCTCATGGGCTGGGCATCCGTGAACCAGCGCCGGCTGCGGGGATCCCGCCCCACGGAGACCTGGAGGCGGATGCCGATGGAGGAATTGGATTTGCTGTACGAACCGTCCAGGCCCCAGCCGAAGCGTCCCTTCTGCTGAAGGAGGCTGGCGCTGAGGCTTGGCCCTCCGCTGCCCCGGAAGGCTCCGCGCAGGGTGGCCTGCAGGGAGAGGCCCGAGTGGAAGACCCGCGTGAGGTTGGTGGCGTAGTTCTCCAGCTCGAAGCTTCCCCCCTGGGGCTTCCGTCCCGTGACCTCGCCCTGGAGGGCGTAGGACCCCACGGTGGAGGCCACCAGGAGCTGGGCGTCCTGGGAGCGGGTGATCTTGCCCGTCGTGGAGCGTTCCGTGGTGAGCCCGAAGCCCTGGCTGAAGGAGAAGCGCCCGAGGCTCGTTCCCAGCGTCAGGCGCTGGCTCTCCTGCCACCCGGTCTCGAAGCCCTGGCGCCGGTAGTTCAGGGAGGCGCTGAGGGGCGTCCGGCCCAGCTGGGTGGTGCTGGAGAGCATCAGGTTGTCCTCCGTGCGGAGGGGGGTCTGGCGGTTCGCGGTGACCTCAGAAACGGGAAGGAAGCCCTTCCGGTAGTCCGCGTGGCTGGCGGTCAGGCTGGAATAGCCGATGCCCGTGCGCAGGACCAGCTGCCCCGCGGACCCCCGCTGGCTGTCCGCGCCCGTGACGGGGGAGAAGGTGGAGGCGGCGCCGAGGGCGTCGATGGAGAGCCAGGGCAGGATGGCGCGGGCGCCCGCGAGCCCGTAGGAGCGCGCCCCGTCCGTGTGCTGGAGGCGCATCAGGCCGCCCAGCACGGAGATCCAGGGGCTCAGGCCGTACTCCGCCTCGGCGAGGTAGGCCGGTTTCGCCTCCACCTGGATCTGCCCGGGGCGTTTGTCGGTTTCCAGGAGGGTGGGCCGGATGGCCGCCATCCGGTAGTAGAGCGTCCCGGGCTCCGGCTGGTCCTGGCTGATGTCCAGGCGGATGTTCTCCTCCCGCAGCTCGCCGTGGGGGCCGTGGAAGGTGAGCTTGAAGGTGTTCAGCCCGAAGGTGAGGTTCACCGGGGGAAGCTCGAAGGTCGCGTCCGCCCGCGCCTGCTGGTAGGCCACGAGGCCGCCGTTGTGGAAGAGCTCGACGGACCAGCCCAGGGGCAGGTTTCCCCGGAAGACCCGGGTGGCGAAGCTGGCGCGGAAGTCCATGGGGTGGTTGTCCAGCGCGATGCCGCGCCCCTGGGGGAGGCCGCCCACGAGGCCGAGGGCCGCGTTGCGCTGGAGGTCGCCCAGGCTGAGGTGGCGGGCGTGCAGGGGGCCGAGCAGCTTCCCGCCGGGGTCATCCCGGAACAGGGTGATCCGGCTGGATTCGAAGGACCCCTTGCTGTCCCGCGTGAGGTAGGCCTGGGCGCTCATCCAGAGCAGGTCCCCCGCCAGGCTCGCGGAGAACTGGGGTGTCGACCCTCCGCCGCTGCTGGCGTGCTGGGCGGAGAAGCTGAGATCCGCCATGGGCAGCGTGAAGGCCTGGTAGGGGTGCTCCAGGAGGGGGCCCTTGGCGGCGGAAGCCCCGGGGCGCTTGGCCAGCAGGCGGGCGTTCAGCTGGTCCCGCTTCCAGCCCTCCTCGAGGGGCAGCGTCTCCTTGGACGTGAGATAGAGGGAGGAATCCCGGAAGAGGGGCTTCACCGTCAGCGGGAACCAGGCCTCCAGCAGGGGCGCCGCCACGTAGAGCTCCGAGCCGACGCGGCGCACCTGGTCGGGGGCGAAGCCGAGGCGGCGCCCCTCCAGGAGGACGCTGCGGCTGGCGAGGTCCAGGGTGAAGGTGCGCCCGGGGCGGATGAAGTAGCCCCTGGCCCGGCCCGCGGGGGCGTCCACCTCGATGGGGAACTGGAGCAGGCGGCAGAGCTCTCCCAGGGGGACCAGCGCCGTGTTCCCGGAAGGGAAGACTCCCAGGCCGTCTCCCAGGCTGGTGGCCCCCAGATAGAGCTGCATGAGGGCCGCGTCCCGCTCATCCAGGGCGGGAAGAGCAGGCTCCTGCCCGAAGGCCCCCACGGCGAGGGCCATCATCAGCGCGGTGCGCCGCGGGGCGAGGAGCAAGGCCAAGGCCGTCTCAGAGGTTCAGGTCGACGAAGGTGGTGATGGGGGCGAGCTTCACGTCGGTGGGGGTGAAGGTCACCTTGGCGCGGGCGCCCTTGAGCTTGCCGCCCGCGGCCGCCGGCACGCCCAGGTAGACCTTGCGGCGGGCTAGGTTGGTGTAGATGCCCACGGACTTCACTTCCCAGAGCAGGGTCCCCTTGGGCTTGTCGCCGCCGGACTCCAGGGTGACCTTCACGTCCCCCATGACGCTGCGGTTGCCCTTCCGCTCGAGCCAGAGGCTGATGACGGGTGCGCTGTTCTCGTAGGTGGGCTGGTAGAAGGCGGGGCTTCCGTGGGCGAGGGCGACCTCCGCGGAGAGGCTGCCGTGGCGCACGATCACGGGAATGGAGATGCCCAGCACCTGGGTGATGGCGAAGGAGACGGTGCGGTCGGCTAGGTCCCCCTCGATGGGTTCGGCCTTGCGGGTGGGGGGGATGCCCTGCAGGAGCAGGTGGGAGCGGTACTCGCCATCGGCGAGCTGCTCGGGCTTGCGCACCTGGAGGCGCACGATCTGGGTTTCCCCGGGCTCCAGGTCCACCTGGCGGGGCGAGAAGCGCACGAGGTCCGCGGCCGTGATCTCGCCCGTCCGCTTGGCGCGGTCCGTCAGGCGTCCCTCCTCGGTCATGTCCTTCTCCACCAGGCTGATGCGGAAGGAGGCCTTGCGCGTGCCGCTGTTCTTGAGCATCACCTCTGCGGCGCGCTCACGGCCTTCCAGCACCACCCGGTTCGGGATCACCGAGATGCCCCCGGGGGCGTCGGATGGCGGAACCGCTGGGGCAGGGGCGGGGGCCTGGCCGAAGACGAAGGACGCGGCGAGCAGGCTGACCGTGCAGAGGGTGGCGAGACGCATGGAAACCTCGGGAAGAACACAGAACATCGGGGCCGCGCACGGGACGCGGCCCCTTGGTGCTTCAGGACAGGGCGCGCCTAGATGTAGGAGACGGAGACGTTGAAGGTCCCTTCCTTGGCGCCCAGGCACCGGGGCGGGATCACCAGGAGGCCACCCACCTGGAAGCGGCTGTACCGGAGGCCGGCTGTCGGGTTCGCGGGCACGAAGTCCTCCGCCGGGAGGTCGGTGTCCACGATCATGTGGACCGTCCCGCCGTAGCCGCCCTTGAGCTCCACCGACTGGTCGAAGGCCAGGTTGACGCCGGCCATGTGGCCGAACACGGGAGGCGCGATGCTCGCATCCCGCTCCACCTGGAAGGCGCCCGGGGTGTGGGGGGCGCTGTTCCGGTAGCGGCTGCAGCCTTCGAAGAGCAGCTCGGTCTGCGGGTTGGAGGTCCATCCGGGGGCGAAGCCCAGGAAGCGCATGCGCACCGCCGCGGGCTTGTTGGTGTCGTTCACCACGATGGCGCCGAAGTCGATGTCGGAGACGCGCTTGATCTTCACGGGGGCGATGACGCGGACCTTGGCCTTGGTCGTTGCCGTGTCGCTGTTGCCGTCGGCCGCCAGCAGGGCGCCGCAGGCCAGGGTTGCTGCCAGAAAAGCTCTCATGGAAGGATTCCCATCAAGAACCGGGGGCCACACGTGAAGCGCGGCCCCCGGTCGTGCATGCAAGCGAAGGGACCGGATCAGATGTACTCGACCTTGACGGTCAGGGTGCCTACCTTCTGGCCCAGGGCGCCGGCGGGGATGTCCAGCTTGCCGCCCACGCCGAAGTGGTTGAACTGCACGTAGCCGGTGATCTCCTTCTGTCCCTTGATGTTGCCGAGGGCGCACAGGTCGGCGGGCAGGTCATTGTTGGTGGTCAGCGTCACGTCGCCACCGATGCCGCCGGTGAGGCTCACGGTGGGGTCGATCGTGATCCCGACCTGGGCATTGATGGTGGTCTGCACGTCGTGGCTGTAGTGGAACTCGGCCGCGCGCACGGTGACGTTGTTCTTCTTGTACTGGGCGCACTTGTCCCAGCCGGACAGGGTGGCCGTGGTGCCCCCGTTGTCCGTGGTCTTGGGGGTCATCGTGACGCTGGCGGGCTGGTTCACGTCGTCCACGACGATCTGGCCGAAGTTGATCTCGCCCGTGGAGTCGATCTTCACGGGGGCGACGATGTGGACCTTGGCCTTCGCGGTGGCCGTGTCGGAATTCCCGTCGGCGAGCAGGGCCGGGGCGGCGGCGACGATGGCGAGGGCGATGAGCTTGCGCATGGCAACTCCTTGGTGCGAAGGTTCGACGTGATGAGCTGTTTGCTCTGTCGAACGATGTTGGGGGGTGACAGGGCTCGGGACGAATCCTGTCCGTGCAGCTTGATTCCTGCGGACGCACTGCGCACACAGGGGTAAAAAAATCCATCCGCTTCCGCTGTCTGTCAGAGGCGAACGGTGACTCCGCAAAGGGAGCGCGTCATGAATGACGTTTGAATCAAGGTCGCGCGATGCGAGAGTGAGGTCAAGCGATGAATCGGTTAAAATTTTGTTGGAAATGTCGAAAAAAAACAATCAACACCTTCTTGCTGGCGGGCGGTTTGGGCGTTTTGCGTGCTGGGGTGCTCTGGAAGCTGCGCCGGGGCCTGGAGGAGGTCATCCTGGAGTTCCCATGAGAGCCCTGTCCTTCCTTTCGCCCCTGCTCCTTCTCTCCGCCGTCCTTTCCGCCCGCGCGGCGGAGCCGGCCACGCTGGGCCTGCAGGTGCGGGCGAGCATTCCGGAAGGGGACCTGCGCGATGCGCTGGGGGGCTTCCAGTATCCCGGTGTGGGGCTCTCCCTCGTGGCGGAGCAGGATTTCGAGCTTCCGGTGCGGGTGCGCCTTGCCCTGGGGGCCGACCGCTGGCCACGGAAATCAGGCACGCTGCTGGCCACGGACGCCCGGGCCTACGCGTACCACCTCACGCTGGAGGGAGTCTATCTGCTGCGCCCGGACGAAGGCGACGCGGCCGTCGTGCTGGGGCCCTATCTGGTCGCGGGGCTGTCCGCCTGCGCCTGGAACCTCGAATACGGGGGCTCCGCCGGCACCTTCCGGGCGCTTCACGCGGCGGGAAGCCTCGGCTTCGGGTGGCGGGTGACCCGAAGCCTTGACGTGGAGCTGAAGGCCTTTGCGGGTCCCATGGACGCGGGGCGCACGGCGGCCTCCCTGGCCTGCGCGGCCACCTTCCGCTTCTGAACCGCGGGGATCAACCGCCAGGGGGGCTGCGCCGTAGCCGCAGCGGTTCCCGGAGCTTCCGGGCCCGGACAAGGAGTCCCCATGGTTGCTGTTTCCCGCCTGTTCCCGCTTTCCGCCCTGTGCGCAGCGCTCGCGCTCGGGGCCCAGGAGGTCCCGGAAAAGCCGGCTTCGACCGAGCCCTGCAAGACAGACATTCGGTGTCGAAAGGGTGCCTGCTGGAAGGCCTTCCGCGCGCATCACGCCTTTGCCTGGAGCGTCCAGGGGAGCCTTCCGGTGCGGGAGCTTCGGGATGTGCTGGACGGTCGCACGGGCCTCGGCCTTGGCGCCCAGTGGTACCACGGGAACGACACGGGCCTGGTGCGTCGGACGCGGCTGGAGTGGAACGTCTTCTCCGAGGGGGGTGCGGTGGGACCCACGGCCCTGCGCACGAAGGCGAGCAACTACGTGCTGAGCTTCGACCATCTCTGGCATCCGGGCGGCCATGACCGGGGCTTCTACGTTCTGGGCGGCCTGGGTGGTGTGCGCTGGTTCACGGAGCAGCGGGACGGCCTCGGGCTGTCGCAGCGGGACCACACGACCAAGCTGGCGGTGAGCGCGGGCGCGGGCCTGCGCCTGGGGCGCGTGATCCTCGAGGGGCGCTACCTGGCGAGCAGCATCCGCGACACCTTCGACGGCAACCTGGTGCAGGGATCCGTGGCGCTGCGCTTCTGAAGGAGGCGGCGGCCCGGGTATCTTGAAAGGATGCCTTCGGGTCGCCCCCGTGCCTTCCTGCTGGACGCCCTGAAATACGGTACGCCGCCGCTCGCGGGTCTGGCCTTCGGTCTTGACCGTCTGACCATGCTGCTGACCGGCACCGATAACATTCGTGATGTTATTGCCTTCCCGAAAACCACTGCCGCAGCGTG
>CAXYVC010000053.1:0-16701 GCA_964292295.1 uncultured bacterium | reverse complement strand
GGCGTGCAGAAAGGCGTCTGCCATGGCTGTCCTCCCGGAAGGGGGTTCCCCATGATGCCCCGCATCGGACGCGCCCGCCACAGGGCCCGTTCAGCCCAGATGATGCGGTTGGGGATGCCCCGTCCCTGCCGGGCGCTGCGCATCCGAGCGCTTCCGGCCCGCGATCCGGGCCAGCTCCGTCCCCGGAACGGTCTGGCCCGGACGCGCTCCACGCCTCTCTCTACCGAGGGAGGCCGGCCGGAACCGCATCATCCGGGTTCAGGGCACGGGATCCTCGCCGCCGCGGCTGAAGGGGTTGCAGCGCAGGATGCGCCAGGTGGTGAGGGCGCCGCCCTTCAGGGTGCCGTAGCGGCGCACGGCCTCCAGGCCGTAGTGGGAGCAGGTGGGCGTGAAGCGGCAGGACGTGGGCAGCGCCGGGCTCAGGGTCATCTGGTAGAGCCGGATGGTTCCCCGGAGGATCCAGGCGGTGGGCTGGAGGCGCACGGGAAGGAGGGCCTCCAGCGCCAGGTAGAGAGCCAGGGCCAGCCAGGGATGCTCCAGCAGCCAGGCCATCCTAGGCCTCATGGCGCTCGGCCTTGAGCCTGCGCGCCTCCTCCAGGAAGGCGGAGACGATCTCGGTCTCGGGCACCTTCCTCAGCAGCGCGCCATGGCGGAAGAGCAGGCCCTCGCCCTGGCCCCCGGCCACGCCGAGATCCGCGTGGCGGGCTTCCCCGGGGCCGTTCACGGCGCAGCCCATCACGGCGTAGGTGACCTGCGTGTCGCCGATGGCGCGCAGGCCCTCCTCGATCTCCCGGGCGAGGCGGTGCAGGCCCCCCTGGAGGCGCCCGCAACCGGGGCAGCTCACCAGGCGCAAGCCGCCGGTGCGCAGCTCCAGGTTGCGCAGGATCTCGTGGCCCACCCGGCACTCCTCGCAACCGTCGCCGGTAAGGGACACGCGGATCGTGTCGCCGATGCCCTCGGCCAGCAGGATGCCGATGCCGATGCTCGAGCGGATGGCGGCGCCCCAGGGCGTGCCCGCCTCGGTGATGCCCAGGTGCAGGGGGCAGTCCACCTGCGCGGCCAGCAGGCGGTAGGCCTGTACGGTGCGGACCACGTCGTTGGCCTTCAGGCTGATCTTCACGTCCCGGAAGCCTTCCTTGTCGAGCAGCTCCAGGTGCCCCAGGGCCGAGGCCACCATGGCCTCCGGCGTGGGATCGCCGAAACGCTCCAGCAGCTCCTTCTCGAGGCTGCCGGCGTTCACCCCGATGCGGATGGGGATGCGCTTCTCCCCGGCCTTCTCCACCACCGCACGCACCCGCTCCTGGCTTCCGATGTTGCCGGGGTTGATGCGCAGGCAGGCGGCGCCGCCGTCCGCGGCCATGAGGGCCAGGCGGTGGTCGAAGTGGATGTCGGCCACCACGGGGATGGGGCTGCGGGCGGTGATCTCGTGGAAGACCTCCCCGGCGCGCACCGTGGGCACCGACACGCGCACGATCTCGCAGCCCGCCGCCGCGTAGTCGAAGATCTGGCGGACCGTGGCCTCCACGTCCCTCGAGTCGGTCTTCGTCATGCCCTGCACGGTGATGGGGGCATCCCCGCCCACGGGCACCTTGCCGACGAGGATCTGGCGCGTGCGGCGGCGGGGGCTGAGGGGCTGGAGCTCGGACATGGACACCTCGGCCAGCGGAGGGCTGGCCTTCCAGTCTAGCGCTCCGCTTCGGGGATCCCCGGCGCCTGGCTGCTCAGGCTCAGGTCGAGGATGCGGCCCATGGCGTACGGCTTGGTGATGTAGGTGTGCAGGGTCTGCACCTGGTTCAGCACCTTCACCATGGACTCCAGGCTGTCCCGGAGGCCCTGGAGCTGGGCGGGGGTGGGGCTCTCCGGCGCCCGGAGCAGCTGGTCCACCAGGATCCGGGCCGTGGCCAAGGGCTGGGCCAGCTCGTGGGCGGTGCCGCCGGCGACCTCCAGCAGGGCGCGGTGGCGCTCGCCGGCGAGCGCGGCCTGGTCCTGCCGCGTGAGGCGCACCATCATGCGCAGCTTGGCCAGCAGCTCCGACATGGCGTAGGGCTTGGTGAGGTAGTCGATGCCCCCCGCCTCGATGCCCTCGGCGACCCAGTCCACGCCGATGCGCACCGCGCTGATGAAGATCAGGGGCGTGCGGGCGTTCAGGGGCGTCTCGCGGATCCTGCGGCAGGCCTCGATGCCGTCCATCCCCTCGAGGCTCACGTCCATCAGGATGCCTTCGAAGGCGGTGCCCTGGCAGTGGGCGATGGCCTCGTCGGCCGTGGAGGCGAGGGTGAGCTGGAAGGGGTGGTGCTTCAGCTCCATGCTGAGCACCTTGAGGTTTCCCGGCAGGTCGTCCACGACCAGGATGCGTCCCGGATTCTCCTGGGTGGGGGCGTACGAAGGCGACATGGGGCTCCCGATCAGCGGGCAGTATATCGGGAGCCCCGGACCCCGTTCAGGGGGAGATCATCACCGCTTCAGGTTCAGGGTCTCCTGGAGCAACTCGTCGGAGGTGGTGACCACGCGGCTGTTCGCCTGGTAGCCCCGCTGGTTGATGATCAGCTGGGTGAATTCCGCGGCCACGTCCACGTTGGAGAGCTCCAGGTTGGCGCCGAGCACCGTGCCGCGACCGCCCTCGCTGGCCGCGCCCGTGCTGGCGACGCCGCTGGCGATGGTCTCCGACCAGGTGTTGTTGCCCTCCTTCTGGAGGCCGTTGATGTTGGCGAAGAGCGCCAGCGACACCCGGGCGAGGGGGATGGTCTGGCCGTTGGTGAAGCTGCCCACGACGGTTCCGTCCGTGCTCACCGAGACCGAGCGGATCGTGCCCGCGCCCGTGCCGTCCTGGAAGCTGTTGCTGGTGCTGGAGGCGGCGGCGTACTGGGTGAGGTTGGAGATCGGCGGATTGCCCGAGTAGATGTCGAAGGTGAGGGCCTGGGCGGCGCTGCCGTTGCTCCAGGCGATGTTGATGGCGGGGTTGGTCGCGGGCGTCAGCAGCTGGCCGCTGGCGTCGAAGGTCAGCGTGCCGGTCCCGCCCGTGAGGGTGGCGCCCGCGTCGTCGGTGGTCGTGGCCCAGGTCCAGGTGTTCGCCGCGGTCTTGGTGTAGGTGACGATCACGCTGTGCGAGGTGCCCAGGCTGTCGTAGACCTGGTTGGGGCTGGTGAAGGTGTCGCCCACGGCGGCGCTGGCGTTCAGGTTGGTGACGAAGCCGAAGTCCACCGTGGCGCGGGCCGGGCTCGTGATGCCCGTGGGGATCACGATGGGGCTGGGAGGCAGCGTGGTGTTCACGGTGCCCGCGGCGGTGCGGTTCCAGCCGATCACCTGGTAGCCGTTGGGGTCCACCAGGTTGCCTGCGTTGTCCAGGGTGAAGTTGCCCGCGCGGCTGTAGAGGCGCGCGCCCGAGGCGTCCTGGAGCACGAAGAAGCCGTTGCCCTGGATGGCCATGTCGGTGGCATTGCTGGTGGCCTGGTTCGAGCCCTGGCCGAAGTTCTGGAAGACGGCGCCGAGCCGCGTGCCCAGGCCCACCTGGATGGGGTTTCCGTTGCCCTGGGTGCTGTTGGCGCCCATGGCCGTGGAGAAGAGGTCCTGGAAGGTGGAGGAGGATCCCTTGTACCCGATTGTGTTGAGGTTCGCGAGGTTGTTGCCGATCACCCCCAGGGCGTTGCCGTTCGCGGAAAGGCCGGAGAGGCTGGCGTAGAAGGACGAATAGAGGCTCATGGTCGGCTCCGGGGCTTCAGGCGCTGATTTCGATGACGTCGGACAGGGAGAAGCTGCGGCCCGCGGCGGTGAGGTAGACCCCGCCGTTCAGGAAGTTCACTGCCTCCACCTGGGCGAAGGCGCTGGTGGAGGCCTTCACGGCCTTGCCGTCGGCGTCCTTGGCCACCACCTCCACGGTGTAGGTCCCGTCGGCCAGCTGGTTGCCGCTGGCGTCCTTGCCGTTCCAGGAGACGATGTGCGATCCCGCTCCCTGGGTTCCCTGCTCGAGGGTGGCCACCGTCTTGCCGGAGGCGTCCTTGATGACCAGGGAGACCGTGCTGGCGGCACCCGCCAGCTCGATGCCCACGGTGCCCTTGCCCCCCTCCAGGTGGAAGCTCGAGGAGGTGACCCGGACGTGCTTGCCCACCAGGTTGGTCGTCTGGGCCTGGAAGAGGCCCGGGTTCTGGGCCTGGAGGCCCTGGAGCAGGGTGTTGGTGTTCTGGGCGGCCTCCAGCTGGGAGTAGCTCGTGAGCTGCTGGACCATCTGGTTGGGGTCCTGGGTCGAGGTGGGGTCCTGGTGCTGGAGCTGCGCCACCAGGAGCTTCAGGAAGGCCGTCTTGTCCAGCTCCTTCGAGGCTGCGCCGGAGGTTCCGCTGGTGCTGCTGCTGGAGGACGTGACGATGCCGGTTTCCATGGCTGTGCTCCCGGAATGGGGTGAATCAGGGCTTGTGCCAATCAGGCGTAGACTTCGAGACGACGGGCTTTGGAGGGAGAGGCGGCCAGGGACCTGGGCGTTTCCTGCCTTGGTTCCGGGCCGTTGCGGGGGAGTTTGGTTGGCGTCTGGAAGGGGGCCTCCCGGGCCTCGTGGCCCTGGCGTCCCTGCTGGAGGTCGAAGCTGCCCAGGTTGAGGCCCTGCTCCCGCAGGCTCAGCTCTAGGGCGCTGCGCTGCTCCTGGAGGAGGGGCAGGGTGGAGGCTTCGCTGGCCCAGACGCGGGCATGCACGTCGCCGTCCTCCACCTTCAGGCTGATGACGACGCGTCCCAGGTTTTCGGGGTGGAGCTGGAGTTCCGCGGCCTGGCCCTGATTCTTCAGGAGCCAGCGGACGCTGCCCTCCAGCTGCGTCATGGCGGGCACGGTGCTTCGGGTGGCGGGGCTGGCGAGCCCAGCTTGAACGGCCTCTGCCCGGGCGCTGGTCGTGCCGCTAGCGGCGAAGGCGAAGGCCTGGGGGGCGCCGGTGATGGGGGCCGTGGCGCCATGGCCTGGGGTGACCTCCAGAAGGGGATGGGCCTGCCCCTGCAGAAGAGGGTGCGTTTCCGGAACGCCCGTGGAGGTTTCCCCTGGGGTCGGGGCGGCGCTCGCGGCTGCGGCCTGGTCGGCCAGGGGGCGGGGGAGCTCCATGGAGGGCGCCGGGCGGGCCATCATCTCGTCCAACAGGGCTTTGCCGGAGGCGGGGGCCGTGGAGGGTGCTGTGGCCTCGGCCTCCTCCAGGCGGAGGCCCGGAAGGGCCGCCTCCAGGTGCTGGCGGGCCTCGGTGGAGCGCGGCATGGCGGAGCTCCCTGCGCGGGAGGCGCCCTCCGGGGAGACCCGGGAGCTTCCGCTCTTCGCGAGGGGCTGGGACGGCGGAAGGGGGGCCTCGGCGAGGGGGGGGGCCGGGAGCCCTGCAGGGGAAGCGGGGTGCTCCGGAGCCGCCTGGGCGGCCTCGGGGTTGCCCTGTTCCGGGGCCTGGGCTTCCGGAAGTGCTTCCTGTTCCATGCCTTCCGCATCCTTCGCAGGCGCTTGCGCCTTCGGCTCCGCGGCTTCCGCGGCCCTGGCGGGGGGCGCCTGTTCCCCCTCGACCTCTACGCGCGGGGATGCCGGAGACAGGCCCTCACCCTCCCGGGGGGCCGCGTCCGGAGCAGGGCTCGGCGCGGGACTGGGCAGAGCGGCGGGGGAAGGCGAGGCGGTCAGGCCCGCGAGCATGCCCGCGAAGGCGGGATCCGCCGCCGCGTCGAGGTCCCGCTCGCGGGGCGGCGCGGAGGGCGTCGTGCGCTCCAGGGCAATGGACTTCAGCATCGGGAAACCTCCGCCCGGCGGGGCTGGGCGGAGCGACCCGGTGCAGGCCCCGTGCCGGGCCTGGGTGGGCTGGATGTGCCTACTGCGCCTTCGGCCGGGTGATGCCCACCCGCTCGGAGAGGCGGCCCGCGAGCTTGGCATCCAGGATGGCGAGCTGGTCCATGTGGCGGGCGGCCTTCTTGGGCTGCATGACGGCGAGCAGGCCCACGGCCACCTCCTGGTTCAGGGCCGCCAGCTCCCGCAGGGCGCGGGCTCCCTGCACCGGGTCCATGGCCTCGTAGGTGCGCACCAGCTGGGCGTCCACGGCGGGGCGGGTGCGCTCCTGCTCCAGCTTCGCCTGGGCCTCCTGGAGGGCCTTCTCGCGGGTCTGGAGGTCCACGCGGTCCCGGTCCAGGGTGCCCTGGAGGGTGGCGAGGCGCTGTTCCAGCTGCTGGAGGTCCCGCTCCTTCTGCACCAGGTTCTTCTCGCGGGCCTGGAGCTGGGCGGCGAGTTCCGCCACCTTCACGCCTTCGGGGGAGCCCTTGGAATCCTGCGCGGAGAGCCACAGGACGCCCGCGGAGAGGGCGATGGGGGCGGCGATCCAGATCCAGGTGCGCGGGGCCATGGGACACCTCAGGGGGTTTCCGCGGCGGGGGGGCGGCGGGTGTTGAAGCGGTAGCGGAGCACGGCGATCTCGTCCTGCTCGCGCAGCTCGTCGCGGAAGAGTTCCTCCGCGTGCTGCAGGCGGCGGCGCTCCTTCAGGCGGTCGAGCATCAGGTACTCCTGGTGGCGGCGGGTGAGGGCCTGGCGGGCCTCCGCCACCCGGGCCTCGGCCTGGGCGAGTTCCTCGCTGGTGGCCGAGATGCGGCGCTCCGTGACCACCAGGAAGCGCTCGATGGCCCGGAGGCGAGCCACGTCGATGACGGCCCCGCGCTCGGTGCGGCGCGCGCCCACCGCCTGGCCGTGGTTCTCCCGCAGGGCCTGGAGCCGCCCCTCCACCTCCTGGCGCTCCAGGACCTTCCGCGCCAGGTGGCGCTGGGCCTCCTCCCGCAGCGATTTCCGCAGGCGGAGGAGCCCTTCGAGACGGAAGCGGAAGCGGGCGGCCATGGTCCTAGGCCTTCAGGAAGGGGGCCAGGTCGATGCCGAAGACCTGTCCCATGGCCAGCAGGGTGGCGCGGTGGTCGCTCTCCTCGGCCACGGCCTGGCGCAGGAAGGCGTTGATGGCGGGCTGGAACTGGATGGCCTGGTCGATCTGGGCGCTGGAGCCCTTGGTGTAGGCGCCGATCTGGATCAGGTCCTCCGCGTCGTTGTAGGTGGCCATCAGGTCGCGGATCTTGGAGACCAGCTGCTTCTGCTCGGGGATGGCCAGGGCGGAAAAGAGGCGGCTGATGCTGCCGAGCACGTCGATGGCGGGGAAGTGGTTCTTGGTGGCCATGCGCCGGCTCAGGAGCACGTGGCCGTCCAGGATGCCGCGCACGGCGTCGCTGATGGGCTCGTTCATGTCGTCGCCCTCCACCAGCACCGTGTAGATGCCGGTGATGGAGCCGTAGCCCTCGAAGGTGCCCGCGCGCTCCATGAGGCGCGGGAGCAGGGTGAAGACCGAGGGGGTGTAGCCCCGGGAGCTGGGGGGTTCGCCGGCGCTGAGGCCCACCTCCCGCTGGGCCATGGCGAAGCGGGTGACGCTGTCCATCATCAGCAGCACGTCCTTGCCCTGGCGCATGAAGAACTCCGCCACGGCGGTGGCGGACAGGGCGCAGCGCAGGCGCAGCAGGGGGGTCTGGTCGCTGGTGGCCACCACCACCACGCTGCGCTTCAGTCCCTCGGGCCCCAGGTCGTTGTCGATGAACTCCTTCAGCTCGCGGCCACGCTCCCCCACCAGGGCGATGACGTTCACCTGGGCGGAGGTGTTGCGGGCGATCATGCCCATGAGCGTGCTCTTGCCCACGCCGGAGCCCGCGAAGATGCCGATGCGCTGTCCCTTCCCGAGGGTGAGCATGCCGTCGATGGCGCGCACGCCCGTGGCGAGCACCTGGTCGATGCGCCGCCGGCGCATGGGATTGGGCGGCTGGCCGTGGATCGGCAGGCGGGCCTCCGCCTCCGGGGTCGGCCTCCCGTCCAGGGGACGGCCCAGGGGATCGATCACGCGGCCCAGCAGGGCGCCGGATACGGGCAGCTCGGGCCGATGGCCTGTGGCCTCCACCCGCAGACCCGGGCGCAGGCCCTCGGCGTTCTCGATGGGCATGAGCAGCAGACGCTGTTCCTGGAAGCCCACCACCTCGGCGGCGATGCTGTGACCGCCGCCCATGTGGATGAGCATCTGCTCGCCCAGGGCCGCCTGCGGCCCGCGGGACTCCACGATGAGGCCCACCACCTTGGTGACGCGGCCCAGGAGCTCGCCCTGGGGCAGGGCCCGGATCTGCCGGGTGAGCTCCTCCAGGTCCATCACTCCAGCCCCTTCTCGCGCAGCTGGTGCAGGAGCTCCAGCAGGCGGGCCCGGCGGCGCTCGAGGGTGGCCTCCAGCACGCCCTCGGGGCTCTCCAGGCGAAGGCTTCCGCGGCTCAGCTCCGGGTCCTCCTTGAGGGCGATGCCGGGCTTTCCGATGTAGGTGTCCACGAGCTGCTCGAGGTCCTTGGGGTGCAGGTAGACCTCCAGCGCCACGTTCTCGCCGGAACGGGCGGGGGTGGGGAAGGGGTGCTGCTCCAGCAGCCCGTCCAGCAGGGGGCGGATGCTGCCCGAGGGGCGCTCGATCTGCTGGGCGGCGAGGTACTCGGCCATGGCCAGGGCCAGGGCGAGCAGCTCGTCGTCGCTGGCCTTCTTCAGCAGGGTCGCCGCGCTGACCAGATCGTCCAGGTGCCCTTCGAGACGCTGCATGAAGGCCCGGTACTGGCTCTCCCCGAAGGTGCGCCCCTCGGCCTCGCCGGAAGCGAAGCCCTCCTCGTAGGCCTTTCGGGCGATCTCCTGGGCGTCGCGCTCTGCGGTCTGGAGCTTCTCGTAGATGACTTGGTCCACCGAAGCGAGGCGCTTGGCGTCCTCCTCGGGACTGCCGAGGCCCGCGGCGAGGGGGGCTTCGTCGTCCGCCGTGTCCAGGTCCAGCGGGGCCGCGAAGGAGGCGGCGAAGTAGGGGAAGGCCTCCACCTGCTTCTGCTCCGCCAGGTGCGCGGGGATGATCCGCTCAGCTGACATAGTCGTCGCCCCCGCCGGCGCCGATGGCGATCACGCCCTCCTCCTCGAGCTGGCGGACGATCTCCACGATCTCGTGCTGGGCCTTCTCCACTTCCTTGAGCTTCACGGGGCCCATGAACTCCATTTCCTCCTTCATCATCTCCACCGCGCGGCTGGACATGTTGCGGAAGAAGCAGTTGCGCAGCTCGTCGCTGGTGCCCTTGAGGGCGATGGTGAGCACCTTCTTGTCGGCGCGCTTCAGGATCTCGGCGATGCCCAGGTCGTCGATGAGGAGCAGGTCGTCGAAGACGAACATCAGGTCGCGGATGCTGGCGGCCAGCTGGGGGTTCTCGTTCTCGATCTTCTCCAGCACCACGCGTCCCGTGGAACGGTCCATGCGGTTGAAGAGCTCGGCGACGGCCCGGATGCCGCCATAGGCCTCGGTGGCGAAGGTGCCCAGCGCCTCCAGCTTCTGCACGAGGATCAGGCTGATGCGGCGTACCACCTCGGGGCTGATCTCCTGAAGGTTCGCCATGCGCATGGCCACGTCCGCCCGGAGGTTGTCGGGGAGGCTGGCGATGAGCTCGGCGGCCTGGGTGGCGTTCAGGTGGGCCAGGATGAGCGCGATGGTCTGGGGGTGCTCGCTCTGGATGAACTTGGACAGTTGCTGGGGATTGGCGCGCTCGATGGAGGTGAAGCCCGCGCTGGATTCCAGCGCCTTGGTGAGGCGGTCGATGATCTTGCGCGCGGCCTCGGGCCCCACGCTCTTGATGAGGAGCTTCTTCGCGAACTCGATGCCGCCCTGGGTGATGTAGGTGCGGGCGAGGGTCATGGTGTGGAACTCCTCCATGACCTCGTCGGCGCTCTCGGGCGTCACGTGCTTGGTGAGGGCGATCTCCTTGGAGATGGTCTGGATCTCGTCCTCTTCCAGGTATTTGAAGATGTTCGCGGCGGCCTCGTCGCCGAGGGCGACCATCAGCACGGCGGCCTTCTGGGATCCGGAGAGCTTGCTCATGCTATTTTCCGTCCTCCAGCATCCAGGACCTCACCAGGGAGGCCACGGTCTCGGGATCGCCCGTGGCGCTTTCCTGGAGCCGCTTCTTGATCACCTGCCGGCGCTGGGCCTCCGGTGCGGAAGAGATGGACTCGGCGTTGAGCTCGGCCTCGATCTCCGACTGGAGCTCTGCCGCGGACTTGATGGGAATCTGCTTGCGCACGGGGGCCTCCCCTTCAGCGGCCTCTCCGGCAACCCGGAGCGGCGCGGGACGGTTGATGGCGGAGGAAAGCTTGCGGAGCATGGGCAGCACCAGCATGAAGAAGACCACGAGGCCGCCCACCAGCCACAGGGCTGGCACCGCGAGCTGCCAGATCTTGTCCCAGCGTTCCCGGCTGGCCATCTCCGCCTGGTCCTTGGGGTTGATGGCGGGGGCGAAGGCGAGGTTCTCCACGGTGAGCTGGTCCCCGCGGGTGGCCTGGATGCCCACGGCCGCGGCCACTTGCTCCTTCAGCTTCTTCAGTTCCTCGGCGCTCCTGGGCACCAGCTTCTCGCTGGGTTCGCCCTTGGAGTCCTTGTCCCACTGGCTGGCGTGGTCCACGATCACCGCGAGGCTCATGCGCTTGATGGAGCCCGGGGCCTGCTCCGTGGCCCGCACGGTCTTGCTGATCTCGTAGTTGGTGGTGGTGTTCTTCTTCTCGCTGTTCTCCAGGACGCCGGGCCCCAGGCCTCCGCCCGTGGCGGGCGCCACGTTGGAGGGGGTGCCGGGAACGCCCGAGGCGCCCTCGCGCTTGGTGATCTTCTCTTCCTGCTGCTGGACGGAGCGCTCCACCTGGCCTTGGGGGTCGAACTTCTCCTCGTTGATCTTCACCTTGTCGAAGTCCAGGTCCACGTGGGCGGTGGCGCGCACCTTGCCCGGCCCCACCACCGGTTCGAGCAGTTCCGTGGCCCGGCGCACCAGGTAGTCCTCCTCCTCGCGCTGGGCCTTCTTCTGGGCGTCCGAAGCCCCCACCATGGGGTCCTTCCCCGTGCGGCTGAGGATGCGGCTGAACTGGTCGATCACCACCACGTTGTCGGGCTTCAGGCCTTCGACCGCGGCGGCGAGCAGGTTGACGATGGCCTGGGTGTTCTCCTCCGGGAGCTGGCGGTTGCCGCGCAGCTTCAGGAGGACGGAGGCCTTGGCGTCCTCCTTGTCCTGCACGAAGGGGCTGTCGTTGGCGGGTGTCACGTGGACCGTGGCGTCCATGACCAGAGAGGGCAGGCCCTCCTTGAGGGTGCGGGCGAGGTGGCTCTCCAGGGCGCGGCGGTAGAGCACCTTCTGGCTGAAGTCCGTGGCGGTGAGGGAGGGGGACTCCAGCTTCTCGAAGCCGATGCCCTCTCCCTTGGGAAGACCCTCCCCGGCGAAGCGGAGGCGGAGCTCCCCGACCTTTTCCTTGGGCACCATCACGGTGCGCTGGTCGCTGGCCAGGTCGAACTTGATGTTCTGCTTCCGCAGCTCCTCCACGATCCGGTTCGCATCCTGGGGGGGCAGGTTGCTGAACAGGACCTCCATGGTGTCGCTGCTCGCCCAGAGGCCCAGGCCGAGCAGCGCCAGGAGCACGACACCCAGGATGGTGCCCACCATCGCCTTCTGCGTGGCGGACATGCCCTGGAAGGCTTTCTGAAACTGGGAGATGAGGGTGCTCTCGCCGGCCATGCTCTCCTCGCACCGGCCGGGGCGTCACCAGGATGAACCGCTACATCTGCATGCGCATGACTTCGCGGTAGGCCTCGATCAACTTGCTCCGGACGGACATCATCATCTGGAAGCTGACATCGGCGTTCTGGACCGCCAGGATCGCCGAATGCATGTCAGTCGCCTCGCCGGTCATCAAGTTCCGTGCCTCCTGCGCGGCGGTGTGCTGGGCGGCGTCCACTTCCTGGATGGCCTGCTTCAGCAGATCCCCGAAGGAGGCCCCGTCCGCCGTGGTTTCCGCAGTCCCCCCGGGCCGGGACGCGGGATCCAGGGCGTTCGTCCGGTCGAGGGAGAGGGGCTGGAGTTTCAGGGGGTCCATGGGGCTTCGTCGCGTCTCGGGTTCAGGATGGGATGGGGCAGGGGGAAGTGCCAGTCAGTTTTCCGTCACTGCACCCGGAGGAGGTCCTGGGCGGAAAGGGCCATGCCGCGGACGGCCCGGAGCACCGCCACGTTGGCCTCGAAGGAGCGGCTGGCGCCCGTGAGGTTCACGAACTCCTCCACGGGGTTGATGTTCGGGTAGCTCACCAGCCCCTCGGCGTTGGCGTCCGGATGGCTGGGGTCGAACTTGGTGATGAAGGGGTCGCGGCTGGCCTGCACCTCGGCCACGCGCACGCCCGCCAGGGGCATGCCGTCGGAAGTCTCGCCCATGCCGGTCACCTGGAACACGGCGTCCTTCTTGCGGAAAGGGCCTCCCTCGGGCGTGCGGGTGGTCTCGCTGTTGGCGATGTTCGCGGCGATGAGCTGAACGCGCAGGCGCTGGGCGGAGAGGCCCGAGGCGGCGATGTCCTGGATGCGGTTGAAGCTGCTCATCAGGAGGCTCCCGTGCGGACGATCGTGTAAATCTTGCGGAGCTCGGTCTGGGCGAAGCTCGTGGCCAGCTGGTACTGGGCCTGGGTGCGGGCCAGGAGGAGGCTCTCCCGGTCGATGCTCACGTCGTTGCCGTCGTTGCGGGCGTAGGCCGGGCGCACGCCCTCCTCCGCGGGGGGGAGGCTGGCCTCGAAGGTGCCGCTGAGGTGGCCGGGATGGGTGCAGGCGATGGGCAGTTGCTGCCCTGGTTCTTGGGCCAGGGCCTGCTTCAGGGCGGCATGGAAGGAGAAGTCCCGGGTGCGGTAGCCGGGGGTGTCGATGTTGGCGAGGTTGGAGGCAATGAGGCCCAGGCGACGCGTGGCCAGCGTCATGCTGCGATCCATGGTGCGGATCATGGCGTTGTCGCTGAGCACGTCGAACATGGGAACCCTGCACAAAGCGCCGGGATTCGGCCCGGCGGCTTCCTGGGAAGCAGGCTCCGTGCCGGAACAGGGAAATCCATCCCTGAACCTCCGGGGGCCACGTGCCGTATCCCGCCCGCAGGGAGAGCTTTGCTACACTGCACCTTCACGCGAGGTAGCCCATGAACATGACCGAAAAGATCCACGGCGACGTCACCGTGCTCCATCCCGAGGGCAAGATCACCCTGGGCGACGGGGACCAGGAGCTGGGCGAGGCCGTCCGCACCGTCCTGGAGCGCGGCGCGCGGAAGATCATCATCAACTTCGAGCAGGTCAACTACCTCGATTCCTCGGGTGTGGGCGAGCTGGTGGGCTGCTACACCTCCATCAAGAACCGCGGCGGGGACCTGAAGGTCTGTGGGCTGAACTCCCGCATCATGGGCCTCATCAAGATGACCAGCCTGCACTCCGTCTTCGACGTGCGGGATTCGGAGCAGGAAGCCCTGGCCGCCTTCTAAGGCCCGGTCTTCCGGGCCGATGTCCCGCGCCCTGCCGGTCCTCGTCGCGCTGGCGGCCCAGGTACAGCTCGTACCTGGGCCATCGGCCGTACCTGCGGATCCGTTGAGGCTGGAGGGCGGCGACCCTGATGACCACGCCTTCGCCCGGGCAGCCTTCGGCCTGCGGCAGGGGGAGACGCCCGACGAGGCTGTCTTGCGCCTCGGGCTGGCGGCGGTGCGGGCGACGGACCGCTTCCGCCGCGTGGACGGCGAGCTGGTCGAGGGGGGCGTACGCCTGCGCCTGGATCCCTGGCCGCGCCTCAAAGGCTGGCGCTGGGAGGGGGATCCTCCGGCGGCGCTGCGGAACCTGAGTTTCCCGGAGCTCCGCGCGGGCCTGCGGGGGGGGAGCCTCGGGCTGGAACGCGCCCGGATGCGGGCGGAGGTACGCCTGCGGGAGCTGGGCTACCCGGCAGGGATGGTGCGCGTCCGCCGGGAGGATGGGGATGCCCGGGTCGTGCTGGCCGTCGTGCCCGGGCGACCGGCCCTGGTGCAGCGGGTCCAGGTGGAGGGTCATCCCGGTCCCTATACGGTGGCGCGGCTCCAGGCCGTGGCGGGCCTGCACCCGGGCCGCAGCCTGTGGACCCAGGAGCTGCGGCGCACGGCGCTGCTGAGGCTGCGCAGCCGCTTCGTGAAGGACCGCCGCCTGGAAGGGACGGCGGAGTGCCACTGGTCCGAGGACGGAAGCCTCCGCCTGGTGGTGGAGGCGGGGCCCCTGGTGCGCCTGGCTTCGGAAGGACGGGGCCTTGGCTGGAAGCGCCTGAAGGATCTCGTGCCCCTGTACCGCGCCGTACGCTACAGTCCCGCCCTGCTGGCCGAGGGGGAGCGGCGCATCCTCCGCTATCTGCGCGGCAAGGGATACCTGGATGCGGTGGTGACACACCGGCGGGAAGTCCTGCGCGGGGACGCCTCCGGGCCCGAGGAGGTGCGGATCACCTACGTGCTCGCCGCCGGGCGCCGCATCACCCTGGACGCCCTGCGCTTCGAGCGGAACGCCGAGCTGCCCGCCTCCGAACTCGCCCGGGTGGCCTCGCTTCCCGCGCGCTGGGGCTTCTTCGGGGCGCCCCTCGCCACGCCTGAACTCATCGAATCCCTGGAGGAGCGGGTCAAGGGGCACTACCGCACCCAGGGCTTCCCGGACGTGGGCCTTCGTCGCCCGCCCCTGGAGCACAAGGACGGCCGCACCACGCTGGTGCTCCAGGTCCGCGAGGGGCAGCGGCAGACCCTGCGGCAGCTGACCCTCGAGCTTCCTGCGGAGCCGGCCTGGGACGGCTGGCGGGTGGCGGAACCCCTCGTGCGCATCTTCGCGGAGCAGCCCCTGGAGGAACCGTCGGAGCGCAAAGGGATCCGGCGCTTCCGCAGCGATCGGCCCTCCCTGGCGGGCGTCCGGGCCAGCCTGGAGGATCTGGGCGTCGTGCGCCCCGGGGTGCGCGCCCTGCGCTTCACCACGGAGCGTCCGCTGCCCCTGGTGAAGGCCGATCTGGCCCAGGTGCTGACCCTCGTGCGGGCCCGGGTGGCGGAGCAGGGCGTGCTGAAGCCCGTGGTGCGCCTCAGTCTGGATCGGCAGGAGAGCGGCGTGGGCGTCACGCTGGAGGTGCCGCCCCAGAAACTCAGCCTCGTGCAGCGCCTGGTGGTCCAGGGGGCGGGGCTCACCCGCGCCAAGGCCCTCCTGAAGGAACCGCCCGGCGCGCCCGGGGAGCCCCTGGCGGCGGAGCGCCTGGGGCGCTACCAAGCCCGTTTGGGTGAGCTGGGGGCCTTCCAACGCGTGGACCTGGCGAGCCTTTCGGAGCTCCCGCAGGAAGAGGGCGCTGCAGCCTGGAAGGACGGCGACCTGCTGCTCCAGCTCCAGGAGCGGAGCCCCTGGGTCTTCAGTTCCGGCTTCGGCTATGACGCGAGCCAGGGCTACTACGTGCTGGCGGGCGTGCAGCGCCTCAACCTCCTGGGCATGGGGCGCACCCTCGACTTCGGCGTGCGCGCGGGCGACGGCACCATCGACAACCCCACCCTGCGCGACTGGTTCCCCACGGGCGGGCAGGTGCGCTCCGTGGACATGTTCTCCATGGCTTTCACGGACCCCGCCTTCCAGCCGGGCTTCCTGCGCTGCTGGATCCCCGACGGGACGCAGCTCCGCATGGAGGCGGCCTACATCCAGGAGAACCGCAGCCCGTACCTCATCCGGCGGCGCCGCATGACCACCGCCTTGGAGTGGCGCCCCGCTCCCGGAACCCACTGGCAGCTGGGCCACCGCTTCGAGCGGGTGGACGTGCGGGCCAGCGTTTCCACCATCTCCGACGACGAGCTGAACCGCACCATCCGCAGTCCCGGCCGCTCCGTCATCTCCGCGCCCTACCTCCAGCTCACCCGGGACAGCCGCGACAACCCGCTGGATCCCACCCAGGGGCGCCTGACCGTGGCGCGGGTGGAGTTCGCCAACCAGCTCTGGGGCACCAGCGCCAACAGCAGCTACGTGAAGGTGGACCTCCGCCAGCAGTGGAACTGGGCCCTGGGCTACCACGCGCAGGCGGGCGTGCTGAGCCTCGCCGCCCGCCTGGGCGTGGCCAAGCCCACGGACAGCGCCAGCGAGGACCTGCCCCTTTCCGAGCGCTTCTTCGCGGGCGGTCCCTTCACCCACCGCGGCGTGGAGCCCGACGAGCTGGGCCCCATGGGCCTCGTGCCCCTGCGCGCCTCTACGCCTCCGTACGACTACCAGCGGGATCCCGTCACCGGCGAGATCCTCACCCGCCAGGTGCCGATGGGCGGGCAGGGGCTCGTGCTGCTGAACGCCGAGTACCGCTTTCCCCTTTTGGGCCAGAGCGTCTGGGGCGAGGTCTTCTGCGACGCGGGGCAGGTCTACCAGAGCCTGAAGCGGCAGGACGGCCAGCCCTTCCTGCCGCCCCTGCGCACTTCCCTGGGCCTGGGCCTCATCTTCAAGCTGGGCCTGCCCATCAAGGTGGAATACGCCGCGGACGTGAAGCGGATCCTGGGGCGTCCCCGCAGCCAGAGCGACCGCGACACGCAGCTCAAGAGCCTGCTCATCAGCGCGGGCTTCCAGTTCTGACCTGAGGGGTGGCTGGGCCCGCGGCAGGGGGCGCGGTACGACAGCAGGTGTCCAAGCAATGGGCGCAGGCTGGGTGCGCGAACCCCTTCCCGAAGGAGCCTCCATGTGCGCGGGCTTGGCCGGACTGGCCGTGATCTGGTGCATCCTTGCCCTCCTGCTGGGGTGGATCCCGGCGGCGGGCCTGGTTCTTGTGGGCTTCCTGGCGCTCGCCGCCGGGCGCGCCCTTTGGGAGGAACGCCAGTCCCGGCGGTACGCCGCCTGGATTGCCTCGGGGGAGGCGG
>CAXYVC010000052.1:0-16981 GCA_964292295.1 uncultured bacterium | reverse complement strand
GGCGATCCAAACGGTACAACCCCTATTCACGACGTCCAACTGCAGGATGCGGGATCAACCCGGGCAAGGAAACACACTTCAGTCCTTCGCTGGCCTTCTGGGAAGCGGCCGGGGTGAAGCCTAGCCTGCGGCGGGCTATGATGCTGCCCATGAACAGGCAGGAACCCGCGCCCCGGCCCCTCTGGCCCCTCCTCCTGGCCGCCCTGGCCTTCCGCTACCTGTGCCACGCCCTCTCGCTCGTGCTCATCCTCCCCCACGAGCTGAAGCCCGGCTTGCCCCTGCCCGACCTGCTGCTGGCGCACATCCCGTACGTCGACTGGGTGGCGCGCTGGAACTACGTGTTCTGGATCCTGTGCTACGTCCCGCCCGCCCTCTGGATCTGCTGGAAGGACCGCCGGCTCTTCATCCGCCTCGTGCTCACCGACGGCGCGATCTCCCTGCTGCGCGGCCTCATGATCCCCCTCACGGGCATCGGGCCGGTGCTGGGCCCGGACGTGAACGCCCTGCACCCCTTCGCCCTGGGGCCGGCCCTCCTGGCCATCCTGAACCCCTTCCAGGCGGTCTGGGGGAACGCCGCCGGGGTGTACCTCACGAAGGACCTCTTCTTCAGCGGCCACATCGCCACGACCTTCCTGCTGTACCTCTTCAGCCGCCGCTTCGGGAAGGCCAGCCGGGTCTTCCTGGGCCTGAACCTCGCCACCCTGGCGGTGGTGCTCTTCGCCCACCTGCACTACAGCATCGACATCATCGGGGCCTACTTCATCACCTACGGCGTCTACCGCGCGAGCGCGCGCCTGGCCACCCGCGCCTGGAGCTGGCGCTGGCGCCTCGACCGGGGGCCCCGCCCCTCCCCGGAGGAGCTGCGCACCGAGCCCTGAGCCCGGATGATGCGATGGCGGCCAGGCGCTTTGCGGAGCAAAGGCCGTGAAGCGGTGTCGGGCCGAGGGCCCAGGGCCTCCATGGAACCGACCCGCGAGCCGCCATCGCTCGCATGCGGTCCATCGGAGCTCATCGGCTGGTTCAAGCGCAGAGCCCGGATTAGTACCGCAGCAGGGGTCGGCGTTCCGCCTCCCAGGCGGCCTCGTCGGCCCGCGCCAGGGCCTCCAGGTCCGCGGGCGCCGCGGCGGGATCGTCCACCCATTCCCGCAGCAGCGGGCCGCCGTTGATGACGTCGATGGCGAGGCGCTCCCGCTCGTACTCGTACGGGAAGTCGCGCCAGAGCGGATAGCTGGGCTGCAGGCGGCGCAGGGCCTTGAAGGCGAGGGCCTGCAGGCGCCAGGGCCGGAAGCTTCCGTGCGCGTAGGCGGGGCCCTCCGCGTGGATGTGCAGGCCCGCGCACAGGCGCCCGGCGTGCTTGTGGAAGGTGGGCTCGAAGGCGCAGGGGCGCAGCGCACAGCCCTCGAGCCAGGCCGGAGCCAGGGCGCGCATCTCCGCCAGAAGGGCCTCCACGGGAAGGTCAGGCGCCCCGAAGAGTTCGAGCGGGCGGGTGGTGCCGCGCCCCTCGCTCAAGGTCGTGCCCTCCAGCATCACCGTGCCCGCGTAGCAGCGGGCCATGGCGAGGTTCGGCGCGTTGGGGCTTGGGTTCACCCACACGCGCGCGGTCGGCCATCCGAAGCCGGGCCCCTCCGGGTCCCAGCCCTCCATCTCCACCACGCGCCAGTCCAGGTCCAGCTTCAGGCGCGCGGCAAACCAGCCCGCCAGCTCGCCCAAGGTGAGGCCGTGGCGCATGGGCAGCGGACCCGCGCCCACGAAGCTCTCCCACCCGGGGCGCAGGGCGAGCCCTTCCACGGGGCGTCCGGCGGGGTTGGGGCGGTCCAGCACCCAGAGGGCCTTCCCGTGCGCCGCACAGGCCTCCATCACGTAGCGCAGGGTGGTGAGGAAGGTGTAGATGCGGCAGCCCAGGTCCTGCAGGTCCACCAGGAGCACGTCGAAGCTGTCCATCATGGCCGGCGTGGGGCGCCGCACCTCGCCGTAGAGGCTGAAGACGGGGATGCCGTGGCGCGGATCCAGGAAGTCGGGGGACTCCACCATGTTGTCCTGCTTGTCCCCGCGCAGGCCGTGCTGGGGCCCGAAGGCGGACGCGAGGCGCAGGTCGGGACAGGCGGCCAGCGCGTCCAGGGCGTGGGAGAGCTCCGACGTCACCGAGGCGGGGTGGGCCAGCAGGGCCAGGCGCCGGCCCGCCAGGGGACGGCGCAGGGCGGGATCCGCCAGCAGGCGTTCGAGTCCGGTGCGCATGGTCAGGCTCCGAGGCGGGCGGCGAAGGCCGCGTCGCAGTGGAAGTCGGGATCCCCCTCCGGCGGATGGTGCAGGGCCCAGTAGCTGCGCCCGCCCGCGAGGTCCTCCAGGACGGCGGAGAGGCCCAGCCGGCAGGGGCCCCGGAAGGCGGGGGGAAGGACCACCCGGGCCGTCAGCTCCAGGCGCCCCGCCCCGCGTCGCACGCGCAGCTCCGGCGCCTCGAGGGGGAGTTCTTGCAGGCCGCGGCGGTAGCCCTCCAGGGCGTACGCCGCCCAGGCGCCGCCCGGGGCGACATTCAGCTCCAGGTAGGCCTCGCCGCCCTCGGGGCGCAGGAAGGCCTCGAAGCAGCTGTGCTCCCACAGGCGCCCTCCCGGCGCCACGCCCGTGAAGGCCGGCAGCCGCAGGCGCTCCAGCGCGCCTTCGATCGCGTAGCGCAGCTCCAGGCCGTCCCCGGTGCGCACGATCCGCACGTTCAGCGACACGTCGACCGCGCAGGGCGCGCCGGGGTGGCAGTGCAGGTCGAAGGGCGAAGCGTCCATGCCTTCATTGTCCACGTGCGCGCGCCGCCGTCACTCCCCCGAGGGCGTGCCGGGGCCGCCCGCCGCGCCGGGATCGTGGGGCAGGCTGCCCCGGGCACTGCGGAAGTACACGAAGGGCGTGGCGTGCAGGAAGTTCGACACGCGGCTGGTGTAGACGTCGGCGTAGCGCTCCACCTGGCGCGCCAGGTGGCTCTTGTCGTTGCCCGCGCGGCTCAAAAGCCCCCAGCGGCCGTGGGCCAGCTCCGCCGCCGCCCGGGCCATGGGGCCGATCTCCGCGTCCAGGGCCACCAGGCGCGCGCGCAGGTCCTGCATGCGGGCCTCCAGTTCCGGCCCCCCGCCGCCCGGCCGCGGACCGTAGCGCTGACGCAGGCGCTGGAGCTCCAGGCGCGCGCTGGAAAGCGCGTGCTCCAGGCGTTCCTTGTCCGCCATGCGGGCCGCGAGCTGGCGCTCTTCGCCCGCGAAGGCCTCCAGGGCGGCCACCTCCGCCTCCAGCTCGCGCAGGATGAGGGCCGTGCGCCAGTGCAGCACCCGCTTGGTGACGTGCACGTCGCCGAACATGTGGTCGCCCACGTAGAGGATCTCGTCGCCGCTCATGCCCAGGTCCCGCTCCACCTGGGACGCGCAGCCGCCCAGGTAGGCCACGCCCGGCTGAAGAGGTCCCGCGTGGGGCCGCAGCAGGCCGTCCTCGCTCACCACCTCGAAGAAGGGCTGGCGCTCCGTGAAGAAGTCCGGCTTGCGGGCCCCCACGATCACCAGGTCGAAGAGCTGGCGCCAAGTCATGTCCGCCGGCAGGAAGCGGTCGTAGGCGTAGGCCATGATGGCCGCGGTGTAGCTCCACTCCGAGTTGGTGATGAGCATCAGCTTCTTGCCCGCGTGGCGCTGGTCCAGCAGCGCCAGCGCCGCCTCCGCATCCAGCACCACGTAGCGCGAGGGGTCCGCCGCGATCTCCGCCTTCAGGCGTCCCTCCAGGTGCTGGGCGTCCACCACCGTGCGGGCGCGCAGGTACAGCTCGCGGTAGCTGCGCACCTGGGGCAACAGGCCGCGGTCCAGCAGGTCCACCAGCTGCAGGTACAGGCAGCCCTCCGACAGGGAGAAGAGCGTGTTGAGGAAGACCCAGCGGTCCTCGGCGAGGTCCACCGCCTCGTGGGCATAGACCCGGCGCTGGGTGTCGAAGTCCAGCGTGGCGGTGCCGTGGCTGGCGGTCTTCACCATGCCGAAGCGGTTGGCCTTCACGGCGTTGCCCAGCTCCACGTCCAGCACCAGCCCCCGGGCCACCATGGAGGCGTCGAAGGCCAGGTCCTGCACGGGCCATCCCTCCGCCAGGAAGCGCTCCTTCGCGTAGTCGAAGACGCGCTGCTCGAAGACGTCCACCCGGTAGTCCACCAGGGTGTAGTCCATGTCGTAGCCGATGGCCTTGAGGGAGCGGAAGTTGAGGGTGCGGTTGCAGAAGACGCCGCGCCCCCGGGGGGGCGGAACGGGGAGGTCGCAGGGCTGGATCATGGAACCACCCTAGCGCCTTCCCCGGGATAGACGGTGGGCAGGGACCTGGAAGAAAAGAAATGAACGCGCCTTTTTAAAAGGCCCTCCGGGGCCTCAGCGCCGTCGGCAGACGAAGCGGAGCGTCCAGGACCGGGGCGCGGAAGGGAAGGCCTCCCGCGCCCATGCCATCCTTGGATATCTCGCCTTCCGAGGCTCCATCGGAAACCGCCCTCGCCCGACGGATCCCCCCTCCGGACTTCCGCGATGTCCCTCCTGCCCATCGTCCACAACCTGGCGCTGCTGGTCAGCCTGAGCACGCTGCACGGCCTGCTTCTGCACCGCAGGTTCCTCGGGACCTGGAGCTACCGGATCTCCACGGGGCTCTTCTTCGGAGCGGCCACGGTGCTGGGCATGCTGAGCACCCTGACCGTGGCGCCCGGCGTGCACCTGGACGGCCGTTCCATCCTGGTGAGCGTGGCCGCCTTCGTGGGGGGCCCCGTCTCGGCGCTGCTCTGCACCGCCGCCGCCGCGGCCTTCCGTCTGTGGCTCGGCGGCGCGGGCACCGCGGCGGGCCTGGCGGGGCTGCTGGCCTCGGCCCTCGTGGGACTGCTCTTCCACCACCTGCGCAGGCGCCAGCCCCGCCTCGGCCGCCCCCTGGGCCTGCTGGCCTTCGGCTTTGCCGTGCACGTGGCCGTACTGGCCGGCATGGTCCTGTGCTCCGGGGACCTGCGCGGCCTCTTGTTCCCCCGTTTTCTCCTCCCCCTGCTGGCCGTCTACGCGCTGGTGACGCTGCTGGTCTGCATGCTCTTCGTGGACCAGGAGGCGCGGGTGCGCTCGGAGGCCGCCCTGCGCCGCAGCGAGAACCGCCTGCACAGCCTCTTCCAGGCGGTGCCCACGGGGCTCGGCTCCATGGTGGGCCGGGAGATCCGCGACGCGAACGGCTTCCTCTGCGACATCACGGGCTACCGCCGCGAGGAGCTCCTGGGCCAGAGCGCGCGCCTCCTCTACACCACGGAAGAGGACTTCCTGGCGGTGGAGGCGGAGTCCCAGCGCCAGATCCGCGAAACCGGAACGAGCATCCTGGAGACCCGATGGCGCCGCAAGGACGGCGAGATGCGCGACATCCTGCTCAGCTGGGCGCCCCTGGACCCCGACACCCCCGAGCGGGGCATGACCGCCGCGGCGCTGGACATCACCGCGCGCAAGCAGGCCGAGCGCGAGCGGGACCACCTGGAGGAGCAGCTGCGGCAGGCCCAGAAGCTCGAGGCCATCGGCCTCCTGGCGAGCGGCGTGGCCCACGACCTGAACAACCTGCTGAGCCCCATCATGGGCTACGGCGAGATGGTGCTCCTGGAGACCCCCAAGGAGGACCCCCGCCGCCGGCGCGTGGAGGGCATCCTCAAGGCCTCCCGCCGCGCCCGGGACCTGGTGAAGCAGCTCATGGCCTTTGGCCGCCGCCAGACCCTGGAAGTCCGCCCCATGAACCTGAACGCCGCGCTGCAGGAGTACCGTTCGCTCCTCCAGCGCGCGCTGCGCGAGGACATCCGCATCACCTGGGAGCTGGAGCCCAAGCTGCCCACGGTGGTGGCGGACCGCGGCCAGGTGGAACAGGTGCTGATGAACCTCGCCCTGAACGCCCAGGACGCGATGCCAAAGGGCGGCCTGCTCAGCATCGCCACCGGAGCCGCGGAACTGGACGAGGCCTATGCCGCCGCCCACCCGGGCGTGGCGCCCGGTCACTATGCCCGGCTCACGGTCGCGGACACGGGGGAGGGCATGGACGCCGCCACCCGCGCGCGCATCTTCGAGCCCTTCTTCACCACGAAGGAGCTGGGCAAGGGCTCCGGCCTGGGGCTCGCCACGGTCTACGGCATCGTCAAGCAGCACAACGGCCACGTGAACGTCTACAGCGAACCGGGCCACGGCACCGTGTTCCGCATCTACCTGCCCGCCACCGAGGCGGCGCCGGACCCCGAGCCCACGCCCATGTTCGTGCCCGAGATCCCGGAGGATCCCTCCGCCACCATCCTGGTGGCCGAAGACGACCCCACCGTGCGCCAGATGACCGGCGAGATGCTCCACCGGCTGGGCTACCGCGTCCTCAGCGCGCCCACGCCCGAGGCGTGCCTGGAGCTGGCCACCGCGGAGGGCCCCGCCCTCTCCCTGCTGCTCTCCGACGTGGTCATGCCTGGCCTGAGCGGCAAGGAGCTCTCCGAGCGCATCCGCGCGCGCCACCCGGAGGTGAGGACCCTCTTCATGTCCGGCTACACCGCCAACGTCATCGCCCACGAGGGCGTGCTGGAGCCCGGCGTCGCCTTCATCCAGAAGCCCTTCACGATGAAGGACCTGGGCGAAAAGGTCCGGACCGTGCTCGAGGCGTAGCCGGCACGGGATTCAACGCAGATGTAGCAATTGGGGATGCCCCACCCCTGCCGGGCGCCGTGCATCCGAGCGCTTCCGGCGCGCGATCCGGGCCAGCTCCGTCCCCGGGACGGTCTGGCCCGGACACGCTCCACGCCTCCCTCTACCGAGGGAGGCTGGCCGGAACCGCATCATCCGGATTCAACGCGTAGCCGACGCGGGATTCAATGCGTAGCCAGGAGGCGCATGGGCGGTCCAGAATCAGGGCCAGGCCCTGATCGGAACCCCCCATGCGCTTCCTGGACACCTACGCCGCGCCGTATGCCTCCTGCACCTGGGTGCCCTTCCCCCTGCTGGAGGCCTTCGTTCCGGACGTCCTTGCGGCCGCGGGCGTGCCGGAGCCCGACGCCGCCGTCGTGGCGGACGTGCTGCTGGAGTCGGACCGCCGGGGCATCGACAGCCACGGCATCGGGCGCCTGAAGCCCATCTACATCGACCGCATCCGCGACGGCATCCTGGACCCCGTCACCCGCGTCGAGGTGCTGCGCGAGGGCCGGAGCACCGCCGTCCTGGACGGGCACAACGGCATGGGGCACGTGGTGGCCAGGACCGCCATGGAGATGGCCATCACCAAAGCGAAGGCCCACGGCCTCGGCATGGTGGCGGTGCGCAACTCCACCCACTACGGCATCGCGGGGTACTACGCCGGCATGGCCGCCGCCGCCGACTGCATCGGCATGACGGGCACCAACGCGCGCCCGAGCGTGGCCCCCACCCACGGCGTGTCTCCCATGCTGGGCACGAACCCCCTCACCGTGGCGCTGCCCACGGACGAGGCCTTCCCCTTCTGCCTGGACGCCGCCACCTCCATCACCCAGCGGGGCGCCGTGGAGCAATACGCCCGCATGGGCTGGCCCCTGCCCGAGGGCTGGGTGGTGGACGCGGACGGGAAGCCCTGCCTGGACGCGCAGGAGGCGCTGCGGGGCCTCGCCTCGGGCCGGGCGGCCCTGGCGCCCCTGGGGGGCCTGGGCGAGGTGCTGGGGGGCCACAAGGGCTACGGCCTCGCCACCTTCGTGGAGATCCTCTGCGCCGCCCTCCAGGACGGCGCCTCCCTGCTCCGGCTGAGCGGCCTGGACGCGGAGGGGCACAAAGCGCCCTATCCCCTCGGGCACTTCTTCCTGGCCATCGACGTCTCCGAGTTCATCGAGCCGGCGCGCTTCCGCGCCCTGGCGGGCGGCATCCTGCGCGAGCTGCGGGCCAGCCCCAAGGCCCCCGGCGCCGAGGCCATCTTCACGCCCGGGGAAAAGGAGCACCTCGTCCGCGAATACCGCCGCGTCCACGGCTGCCCGGTGTCCCCGGCCCTGCGGCGGGACCTGGAGACCCTGCGCGCCTGGTACGGGCTGCCCCACCGCTTCCCCTGGGATTAGAGTGGAAGGGATGCGGCTCCTGCTGGTGGAGGACAAGGACAGTTTCCGGCGCCTGCTGGTGCAGTCGCTGGCCGGCACGGACTGGGATCCCTGCGCCTGCGCCACGCCCGAGGAGGCCCTTCGCGCCCTGGGGACGGAATCCTTCGAGGTGATGGTCACCGACCTGCGCCTGCCGGGCCTGAGCGGCCTGGAGCTGCTCCAGCGCGCCAAGCGCCTCCATCCCTGCCTGCGCGTGGTGCTCATGAGCGCCTACGGCGAGCCGAAGGACATCGTCCAGGCCATCCACGCGGGTGCGGACGACTTCCTGCCCAAGCCCTTCGACCTCGACCAGTTCCTGGCCCTGCTGGAGCGCCTGCGCGGCCTTTCCGCCGCGCCGCCGCCGGACCCGAGGGAGCCCTGGATCGCCGCGAGCCCGGCCCTGCGCGCCCTGGACCAAGCCCTGATGCGCGCAGCGGAGAACGACGCACCCGCCCTCTTCTGGGGGGAACCCGGCACCGGGCGCCAGCGCGCTGCCCGGCGCCTCCACTGCCTCCGCCACCCCGGGGCCCCCTTCCTGGCGCTCGCCGCGGGAAAACTCCCCACGGAGGAGCTCCCGCGCTCCCTGCGCCTGGCCGCCGGGGGGAGCGTGCTGCTCACGGACCTGGAGGAACTGCCCCGCGAGGACCTGCCCCGGATCCTCGCGGCCCTGGAGCAGCCCGACACCCCCCACTGGATGGCAACCGCGCGGGATCCCCGCGAACTCCCCGAGCCCCTGCGGCTCCGCCTGGGGGTGCTGGACTTCGCGCTGCCGCCCTTGCGGCAGCGCCAGGAGGACGTACTGCCCCTCTTCCGCCTGCACCTGGAGGGCGCCGCCCGCCTGGAGGGAAGGCCCGCGCCGCACCTGGAGCGCGGCGCCGAGCGGAACCTGCTGCGCCGCGCATGGCCGGGCAACCTCCGGGAGCTGGCCTGGTGCGCCGCCCAGGCCCTGCGGAGCACGGATTCGCCCCTGCTCGCGGCGGTTCCCCAGGCGGGCACGGGCGCCGCGCCCCTCTGCCTCTCGCGCCCCGCGAACGGCCCCCTGGAGGCGATGCTCGCCCAGGTTCGGGCGGAGGCGGAAGGACAGTTCCTGTCGGAAACCCTGCGCCGCATGGGCGGGCGGCTGCCCGAAAGCGCCGCCGCCCTGGGGCTCACCCCCCGGACCCTCGCCCAGCGCTTGCGGGAACACCGCATCTCCCTGGACGATGGGGAGGACGCCCCGCCCCCGGTGATGCCATGACCTCCGAGGCCCTCCGCCAGTCCGAGCCCCTCCTCGCCGCCGCCCGGGCCGGCATCGCGGCGCTGTCCCGGGTGCTCGTGGGCAAGGACGCCCAGGTGCACCGCGCCGTGGCGGTGCTGCTCTCGGGGGGGCACCTCCTGCTGGAGGACCTCCCGGGCGTGGGCAAGACCACCCTCGCCAAGGGGCTGGCGCGCATCCTGGGGGGCTCCTGCCAGCGCGTGCAGGGCACCAACGACCTGCTCCCCTCCGACCTGCTGGGCGTGCACCTGTGGGATGCGGGCACGCAGGCCTTCCGCTTCCAGCCCGGCCCCGTCTTCACCCACGTGCTGCTGCTGGACGAACTGAACCGCATCGGACCCAAGACCCAGAGCGCGCTGATGGAGGTGATGGTCGAGGGCCAGGTGACGCTGGACCGCGCCACCCATCCCCTTCCGGAGCCCTTCCTCGTCCTGGCCACGCAGAACCCCATGGACCACGCGGGCACCTTCGCCCTTCCCGAAAGCCAGCTCGACCGCTTCGCCTGCGTGCTGCACCTGGGCCATCCGGGCGCGCCCGCCGGGCGCGCCGTCCTCCTGGGCGAAGCCGGCACCGCGCGCCTGGACACGCTGCGGCCCGCCATGGACCTGGCGCAGTGGAAGGCCGCCCAGGCCGCCGTGCGCGAGGTGCACCTCAGCGAGGCCGTGCTGGACTACGCCATCCGCGTGGCGGCGCGCGTGCGCCGCGACGGCGGCTTCTGCAGCACCCGCGCGCTGGGGCACTGGGTGGGCCTGGCAAGGGCGGAGGCCTGGCTGGCGGGGCGCGCCTTCCTCACCCCCGACGACCTGCAGGCCTGCTTCGGCGACGCCATGGCCCACCGGGGCACCCTGAACGAGCGCCACCTGAACCGCGAGGAGCGGCGCGGCCAGCTCGCCCGCACCCTGAACGAGACGCCGGTGGGGTGGCAGCCGTGAGTGGTACCACCCCTTCCGGAAGCTTCGGAGCCCTCCTGAAGGAGGCCCGCGAAGCCCGGGGCATGAGCCAGGCGGCCCTGGCGCAGGCCCTGAACCTCCCGCTCCACCTCGTGGAGGCCCTGGAGGCCGAGGACTGGAGCCGGGTGCCCCCCGGCCGGGAGCGGCCCCTGGCCCGCCTCCTGGCCCGCCACCTGGGCCTGGACCCCGAGGCACACCCGGAGGCCTGGGAGACCCTGCCGGGCTCCGGCGCCCAGGAGGGGGCCAGTCCCTCCCAGGAGCGCCTGGAGCGGGGGCTCACCTACGCCCTGATGGCGGGCTCCATCGCCCTGCTCGCCTGGCTGGTGGTACCGGGCCGCGACCTGAAGCGCAGCATCCCCCCGGGCGGGCTGTCCCGGCAGCGCCCGGAGGCCTCCCGCCCCTGGGTGCGCCAGGCGCCCACGGGCCCCTACCCCGTGCTCGGGGAGGTCCTGCCCGAGGCCCCGATCAACGAGCAGGGCGTGCTCGTGAACCTGCGCAGCCTGGACGGAGCCGAGGCGCGCATCACGGGCGAGAACGGCCTGGAGCTGCACCAGACGCTGCGCGTGAGCGAACCCTGGCGCCTGCGCGTCAAGGGCCCCTTCACCCTGTCGCTCGACAACGCCGGCGTGGTGGCCGTGGAGGTCGCCAACCGGCCCATTCCCCACGGCCGCAACGTGGGCGAACCCTGGACGGGCAGCTTCAGCGCGGAAGGGGCCTGGCTCCTCCCGGCGGCGAGGCCCGGGGAGGAGGCGCCCCCCGCGCCCGAGACGGAAGAAGAACCGGCTGGAAGCGAGGAGGACTGATGGCCCTGCACCCCCTGGTGGAGAAGTTCGTCGCGGGGCAGCTCCCCGAACCCATGGCCAACGCCCTCGTGGGGGGCTCCCTGCCCGTGCCCCCCCAGGAACTCCTGGCCGCCCTGGCCTTCGCCTACTTCCAGGAGACGCCCCAGGCCGAGAAGGCCGTCGAGACGCTCCTCGCCATGCCCGGGACGGTGCTGGAAAGCGCCATCGTGGGCCCCGTGGAGCCGAGCAGCCTGGGCCTCCTCCTCGTTCACCGCAAGGAACCCGCCCTCCTGGAGACGGCGCTGCTCCACGAGAGCCTCACCGCCGCGTGGATGGAGCGCGCGGTGCCCCACCTGCCGGGGTCGGTGCTGGAGATCCCCCTGAACAACCAGGTGATGTGGATCGAGCGCCCCGCGATCCTCGACCTGCTCGAGGCGCACCCGGAGGCCGAATACGTCATCAAGCGCCGCATCGAGGAGTTCCGCCGGGATGTCCTGCGCCAGCTCAGCGCCGAGCAGGTCCAGGAGCGCCTGGAGATCATCGACGAGGTGGAGGCGGGCAACCTGGACCGCGCCTGGTCGGAGCTTCCCCCGCCCCAGGATGACACCGAGGAGGAGCGGGCCGCGGAGGCGGAGAGCCCCGCCGAGGCCCCGAACCCCGACGCGCCGGTGCTCGACCTGGACGGCCACGAGATCCGCCGCACCGTCACCCAGCGCATCATGAAGCTGCGCACGAACCAGAAGATCCTGCTGGCCACCAAGGGCGGCAAGGAGGAGCGCACCGTGCTCATCCGCGAGTCCAACCGCCTCATCCAGGTGGCGGTGATCCGCAACGGCCGCATCACCGAGGCAGAGGTGCAGTACATCGCCCAGATGCGCACGGTGCACGACGAGGTGCTCCGCATCATCAGCATGACCAAGGACTGGATGAAGAAGTACCAGATCGTGAAGAACCTGGTGCAGAACCCCCGCACGCCGCTCCCCATCGCCCTCAACCAGCTGAAGCGCATCAACGAGTTCGACATGAAGCTCATGGCGAAGGACCGCAACGTGGCGGAGGTGCTCCGGCGCGAGGCCAAGCGCATCGTCGAGGCCAAGCAGAGCGGCAAGGGCTGAGGCCCGGTCCGGGCTTGTTCCAGGGGCGGCAGGACTCTTTTTCCCCAGGATCCCCCCTTCCGCCTTGAGCCGCCTGGGCGGGAGCCCCGTCCTCTTGCAGAATGCAAGTCCCTGCACACGAAACGCAGCAATCCGGAGGGGGGCCCGTTTTTCAAAGGGAAGGGCCGCCCCATCCGCGGCGCTCTCCGCAGACCTTGCGGAAATCCGCGGAAATCGAGCAGTGGCGCGCATCTCCGGCCATCGGCTATGCTGATCCCATGGCGCAGAACGGGGCCCAGGAGCCGGACATCCTCGCGATCTTCCAGGGGATCCTGGCCCAGGATCCTCCCGGGACGGCGGAGCTTCCCGCCCTCCTCCGCGCCCTCGAGGCCGCCGAGGCCGCGGAAGCCGCCCTGCAGGCGCTGAAGCGGGCCCATCCGAGGGCTACGGCCCCCAAGGATCCCTGGCACGCCCTGCGCGTCCGCCTGGACCAGGCGGCCACCCGGGCCCGGGAGCGCCGCATGTCCCGCTGGCAGCACGACCCCCGTCGGCGCACCCTCCGCCTGCGCTTCGCCCAGCGAGGGCCCGCCGCGGCCCTCAGCCCCGCGGCCCTGCAGGCGGCCCTGGGGCAGGCCCTCCAGGCGGCGGGACTGCCCGTGGCCCTGGGCCTGGAGAAGAGCCCCCGCCCGGTGCTGCGCCTGGGCGCGCCCCTCCCCATGGGCGTGGAGGGCCTCGGCGAATGGGCCGACGTGGTGCTCTCCGAGCCCGTCCGGGACCTCGCGGGCCTTCCCGCGCGCGTGACCCCCCGCTGCCCCGAAGGCCTGGAACTGCTCGCCTGCGAGGAGATCCCCAACCATGCCTCCCCGGTGCCGGAGCTGTGCCGGGAGGCCCACTGGCGCTGGCGCTGCCCGGAGGCGCTCCGGCCGGCGGCCGAGGCGCGCGTGGCCGCCTTCCTGGCCGCCGACACCTGGGAGCTGGAGAAGACCGGCAAGGTGGGCGGCCAGAAGCAGGTGAAGCGCGTGGAGGTGCGCCCCCTCGTGCGGACAGCGGGCTGGGAGGGCGCGGAGCTGTGCCTCGCCACCCGCATCGCCTTAGGGGAGGCCCTGAACCCCCGCAAGCTTCTGGCGGGGCTTCTGGGATGCGAGCCCGAGGCCATCCAGGGCTTGAGCCGGGAGCGCGTGCTCCTCGCCGAGGACCCGCGCCTGGAGCGGGAGGACCGCTACCAGCCCAAGCTCTCCAACATCTTCGAGGACGCGGTGCTGCTGGAGACCGGCGCCCCCGTCACCCTCGTGGACGAGGACGACGACGAAACGACCCTGCTGGGGGACTAGCCCTATGGAATCCGAAGCCTCACGGTCCGGCGCGCCCCGCGCGGTGAAGGGCCCCGCCACGGCCCTGCTGGTCATCTCCGCCGCCAGCCTGCTGAGTTCCCTCGCGATCCTCGGACTCCTGGCCGTGGGCGTGAGCCTGCGCCGGGTGCCCCAGGGCGAGGTGGAGGTCCTGACGGCCTTCTCCGGCTACGTGGGCATCGCCCTCTCGGCCTTCAACGCCCTCGTCAACGCCGTCATCCTCGTGGGTGCCGCCGGCATGCTGAAAGGGCGCCGCTACGGCCTAGCCATGGCCGCCGCCGTCCTCGCCCTCGTGCCCTGCACCTCGTCCATGCTCTGCTGCTGCTGCGCCGGCATCCTCAACATCCCCTTCGGCATCTGGGCCCTCGTGGTGCTGAGCCGCCCCGAGGTGCGGACCGCCTTCCGGAGGCCCGCGGCCTGAAAGGTTTCAGGCGTGACGCCGGAGAGGCGTCTTGACCTCCTCCTCTCCGGTGGTGATCCTGGACCATCATCCCATCAGGGCCCATCCGCGCCATGAGCATCCATGTGCGCCCTTTATGTGTGAGGAGTATCCATGAACGAAAGCCAGGCTCTTTCCAGCTTCGCGGGCCTCGCCTGCGGCGTGCTGCTCATCGGCTTCCTGGTCGGCGTGGCCATCCTGGTCGCGATCATCCTGCTACTCAGCAGCTTCCTGAAGCGTGTGCCGGAGACGCACCGCAAGATGCAGCCCGGGATGGTGTGGCTGCTGGTGATCCCCCTCTTCAACATCGTCTGGAACTTCTTCGTCTACAGGGCCATCTCCGAGTCCTACGAAAGCTATTTCGCCTCCCAGGGGCGCTCCGAATTCGGCGACTGCGGAAAGACCATTGGCCTGGTCTACTCCATCTGCTGCTGCCTCTGCATCATTCCCTTCCTGAACCTGCTGGCCGGCCCCGCAGCGCTGATCCTCTGGATCATCTACGTGATCAAGCTCATCGGCCTGAAGAATCAGATCCCGGCCTGACCGGTCCTTCCCCCAGGGAAAGCCACCCTCATCGGGTGGCTTTTTCATTCCAGGCTGCGCCAGAGGTACCAGGCCACGACGCTGCGCCAGGGGCGCCAGGACTCGGCGCGGGCCAGGAGCTCCCGGGGCTTCGGGTCCACCACGCCGAAGTGCAGGCTGTAGGCCTTGCGCACGGCGAAGTCGTCCACCGGCCACACGTCGCCGCGCCCCAGGCTGAAGATCAGGAGCATCTCCACGGTCCAGCGGCCGATGCCGCGCACTTCCGTCAGGCGCGCGATGATCGCCTCGTCCTCCATGGCGCGCAGGGCCGCCCAGCCGGGCACGCGCCCCGCCAGGGTCTTCTGCGCAAGATCCCGGAGGGCGGCCAGCTTGGCGGCGCTGAGGCCGGCCCCGCGGAGCACCGCATCCGGCGTCTCCAGCAGGCGCGCGGGCGAGGGACGGCCACCGTACAGCGCGGCGACCCGGCCGTGGATGGCCTCCGCCGCGCGGCCGTTGAGCTGCTGGCCCACGATGGCGCGCAGCAGGGCCCGGAAGGGCGTGGCGGGCGGGCGGGCCTCCAGGGTAAAGGGGCCGCAGCGCCGGAGGAGGCGCGCCAAGTCCGGGTCCCGGCGCAGGGCGCGCAGGGCCTCCCCAGGGTCGAAGGCCAGCCGCGCTCCCGTCATTCGGCGAGGGTCTCGAGGGCGCGCTGCCAGAGCTGCCGGGGTTCCAGGCTGAAGAGCCAGTCGGGCTGCAACGCCAGGCGCCCCCAGGCCCCCTGGGCCATCTCGGCGTCGAGCTGCCCCGCGCCCCACCCTGCGTAGCCCAGGAAGAGGCGGAAGGTCGCGCCCGCCTCGAGCAGCAGCTTCTCCAGCAGGTCCTTGCGGTAGCTCACGAAATCGGTGAAGTCGAGCACCGTATCCTCGGCCTCGGGCAGGCCGCCGCGCACCAGGATGACGCCCCGCTGGGGCTCCACGGGCCCGCCGCGCCAGGCGGTGGCGTCCGGATCCCCCCCGTAGTCGAGGCCGCTTTCCTCGCAGATCTGCTGGAGGGTCAGGGGCAGCGGGCGGTTGAGGATGATGCCCATGGCGCCATTCGCGTCGTGCTCCAGGAGCAGCACCACGGTGTGGAGGAAGTTGGGGTCCAGCAGCAGCGGGCTGGCCACCAGCAGGCAGGGCGCCATCGGGGTCATGGCCACGATCATACGCTACCCTTCAGGGCATGGGCCCCGAGCTTCCCCGTCCCACCGTGCTCCGCGCCGGCCTGCGCCTCCTGGGCCGCCACCCCCTGGCGAGCCTCGGGCTGGCGCTGCTCTTCGCGCTGCTCTCCGCCCTCGGCGCCTTCCTGCACTGGCGCCTGGCCCTGCCGGAAGGCGAGATGGCGGTGCTCCTCGTGGCCCGCGCGGCGCTGCTACCCATGGACCTCTACGCCGTGCCGCGGCTGCTGGCCTTCCTGGACGCGGAGACGCGCGACGACCCCAGGAACCCCTCCGGAGCCTGGGCCGCGCGCTTCGAGGAACGCTGGCTGCGCGCCTTCCTGGCGCGGGTGCTGCTGGGGCTCGGCGTGGGCGCGGGCCTCGTGCTGATCCTTCCGGGCCTCGCCCTGCTGGCCTGCTTCGGATGGATGCCCATGCGCGTCCTCCTGCGGGGCGAGCGCCTGGGCGAGGCGGCACGGGGCAGCCTCCGCCTGATGGCGCGCGCCTGGCCTGCGGCGCTGCGCGGCTTCCTGGCCCTGTTGCTCGTTTACGCCGCGCTGCTCCTCGCTCTGGGCGCGGGGCTGGAGGCGCTGGTTCCCAGGGCGGACGCCTGGACGCGCCTGGCGAACCCCCTCCTCCACGTCGGCCGCTTCGCCGCGGGCCTGCTGGCCCTCTGGTTCGAGGCGGGCCTCCTGGCGCTGTACCAGCACCTGGAGGCCCTCGCGGAGGCTACCGACTGAAGGCGGCCCCCACGCAGAGGGTGAGGCTGTGGGCGCTGCGGAAGGCCTTGCCGTCACGGTCCGCCACGTCACGGTTCAGGTCGTCCCGCCGGGCCTCCAGGCGCGCAAAAGCCCCGCCCGTCCAGCGCCGCTCCACGCCGAGACTGAGGGCGCGCGCGGTGAGGTCCGCACCCCGGCGCATGCCGTAGCGCACCTGCACGTCGGGATCCCAGTTCAGGCGGAAGCCCAGGTCGTCCCGGATCGCCTCGGCCCGCAGGTAGCCGGCCCAGCGTTCGTTCCAGGGATGGCGGAAGGTCAGCCCCCCGCCCGTGAGGGTGCCCGTGCGCGCACCCCCGGCCCCGGCCACCCGGGCACGGGCGATTTCATCCGAGGTGCGGGCCTGATCCAGCTGCGTCTGCGAGCTGACATTGCGCGACCGCAGGCTTTCCTGCCGCGCGACTTCCTTGGCCGCCCCATCCGCTTGCGCCCGGGCCGAGGCAAGCGTCGCCTCAAGCACACGGATTTCCTCGGGGCGGCGGCCCTCCTGCAGGTTGGCAAGCCGGTTTTCGGCCTGCGCCAACCCCGCCTCTGCCTGCGCCAGCGCGGTCCGGGCGGCCTGA
>CAXYVC010000051.1:0-17017 GCA_964292295.1 uncultured bacterium | reverse complement strand
CCTGTACCCGAAGAGGGCCCGGGATTTCCGCCCCCTCTACGTAGGGGTTCCTGGTCTTACAGGATGGCGTGCATCCAGCCGTGCGTGTCGGGGGCCATGCCGTACTGGATGTCCAGCAGGGCGGCGCGGAGCTGGCTGGCCACGGGGCCCACCTTGTTCTCGTTGATGACCCACGTGCCCCGGCGGGAGAGGAAGGTCCCGATGGGGCTGATCACCGCGGCGGTGCCGCAGGCGAAGGCCTCCTTCAGGGCGCCGGTGCGGTGCGCCTGCTCCACCTCGTCGATGGAAATGCGGCGCTCGTTCACGTCGTAGCCCAGCTCGCGGGCCACGGTGATCAGGCTGTCGCGGGTGACGCCTTCCAGGATGGAGCCGCTCTTCTCGGGGGTGGCGATCACGGTGCGGCTGCCCTCCTGGAGGACGAGGAAGACGTTCATGCCGCCCAGCTCCTCCAGGTACTGCTTGTGCACGGCATCCAGGTACAGGGCCTGGTCGCAGCCGCGCTGCTTGGCCAGGTTGCCGGGCAGGAGGCTGGCGGCGTAGTTGCCGGCGCACTTGGCGCGGCCGGTGCCGCCGGGGGAGGCGCGCACGAACTCCTCCTCCACCCAGATGGTCACGGGCTTGATGCCGCCCTGGAAGTAGGAGCCGGCGGGGCCGCCGATGATCATGAAGAGGTATTCCTCGGCGGACTTCACGCCCAGGTAGTCGCCGAGGCCGATCATGAAGGGGCGGAAGTAGTAGCTGTGGTCGTGGAGGCGCTCCGCATCCAGGCTTCCGGGCACCCAGGCGTGGTCCTGGCGCACCAGGCGGTCCGCGGCTTCCACGAAGAGCTCGATGGGCACCTCGGGCATGGCCAGGCGCTGGGCGCTCTCGTTGAAACGGCGGGCGTTGGCCTTGGGACGGAAGGACTTGATGCCGCCGTCCGGCTGGCGGTAGGCCTTGAAGCCCTCGAAGATCGCCTGGCCGTAGTGCAGCACGTTGGCGGCGGGGCTGAGGGTCAGGGGGCCGTAGGCCTTGATCTCGCCCGCGCCCCAGCCGCTGCCCTCGCGGTAGGGGATGATCGCCATGTGATCGGAGAAGACCTTCCCGAAGGAGAGCTTCTCCATGAGCTTGGCCCGGGCCTCGGCGGGCATGGGGTTCGGGTTGGGGTGGACCTCGAAGGTCCCGACGGCGGGAGGGAAGGGTGCGTTCACGGCGACTCCTTGGGTCAGGGGGCGGCGGCGGAGGACCCCGGGATGAGGCGCCCCAGCCGGGCGATGGCCTCGCGTATCACGCCAGGCGCATGGGTGGAAAAGTTCAGCCGGAGACAGTTGGTGCCCCGGGCGTCCGCAAAGAAGAGGGGGCCCGGCGCGAAGCCGAGGCCCTGTCCAATGGCCCGCTTCAGGAGGTCCAGCGAGGAGAGCTCCTCCGGGAGGACCACCCACAGGTGCATGCCGCCCTTGGGCTCGGTGACCTCCACCTCCCCGGGGAAGTGCTGGTGCACCGCCTCGAGCATGGCGTCCCGGCGTTCGCGCAGGGCGCGCCGCAGGCGGGAAAGGTGGCGGTGGAAGCCGCCCTCGGCGATGTAGCGCGCGACCACCGCCTGGCTCAGCGTGGGCAGCGCGATGCTGTGGACTTCCTGCACGGTGGCCATGCGGCGCAGCAGCGGCTCCTGGGCGATGACGTAGCCCAGGCGCAGCCCCGCCGCCAGGGACTTGGAGAAGCTGCCCACATGCACCACGTGCTCGGCCCCCGGCAGCATGCGGAAGCTGGGGATGCGGCTACCGCTGAAGCGCAGGTCGCCGTAGGTGTCGTCCTCCACCAGGGGCACGCCGTGGGCCCGGGTGAGGGCCAGCACGCGCTCCCGCCGGGCCCGGCTGTAGGTGACGCCGGTGGGGTTGTGGAAGGTCGCCACCGTGACCAGGAGCTTGGCGTCCTCCTTCTGGAGGGTGCTCGCCAGGCGCTCGGCGTCCAGGCCGTTGCGGTCCACGGGCACGGGCACGGGGATGCGGCCCATGGCGCGCAGCAGGGCCAGGGTGCCCACGTAGCAGGGGCTCTCCACGATCACCCGATCCCCGGGCACCGTGAGGGATTCCAGCGCCAGCGTCATGCCCGCCTGGGCTCCGGCCACCGCGCGCAGGTCCCAGCCCGCCTCCACGGGCTCCCCTGCGTCCGCCAGCCACTGTCCCACGGCCTCGAGGTAGGGGGGGTGGCCCGCCGGGCTCGCGTAGGTCCAGGCTTCGCTGCCCAGCTCGCGCATGACCTGCACGTAGCGCCGGCGCAGCGATTCCCCCGGCACGAGGTCCGGGGGCGGGAAGGCCGCGGAGAAGCTCAGGAGGTGGTGGTCCTGGGCGCGTTCGAGGGTCTCGCCCAGCCAGGGGCCCAGCTCGTCCTCCCGCACCCGCAGGGCGGAGCCCTCGAAGGGGAAGTCCGCGTCCTCCCGCAGGGCCGGCGCCTCGGGAAGGTAGTCGCTCACGAAGCTGCCCAGGCCCGGAACGGTCTGCACCCAGCCCGTGCGCTTGAGCCCCGCGAGGGCCTTCAGCACCGTGAGGCGGTGCACCTGGAAGCGCCTGGCCAGCTCGGGCACCGCGGGCAGGCGCACGCCCGGCTTCCACTCCCCCTGCTGGATGCGCGCGCGCAGCGTGCGCTGCAGCTGGAGGTACAGCGGGCTGGCGGCGGCGGGGTTGAGGGGGGTGGGTGTGTCCACCCCCCAAGTTTCGACCTCGCCCCCGGGTGTTTCACGCTCTTTTTGGCGCTCCGGACAGGCCCCCCCAGACCGGTGGGGAGGCCGCGGCCCTTTCCGGCCCGGTTCCAGACGGGCGCAGACCGGTCGCCTTCTACTTCAGCTGGAGCAGCTCCGCCACTTCCCTTCGCAGCTCGGGGATGCCGGTGCCCTTGGCGCTGCTCACCCAGGCGATGTCGCCGGGCTGGAGGCCCAGGGCGGCGGCCACGTCGCGCCTCTGGGCGAGCTGGCGGCTGGGCTTCACCTGGTCGGCCTTGGTGCCCACGACGCGGCAGGGCAGGCCCGTGGCGCGCAGCCAGTCGATCATCTGGTGGTCGAGCTTCGTGGGGCCGATCTCCGCGTCCACGAGGACGAAGACCATGCACAGCCGGTCCCGCCCCAGCAGGTAGCCCTCGATCATGTCGCGCCATCCCGCGCTTTCGGCCTTGGGACCCGTGGCGTAGCCGTAGCCCGGAAGGTCCACGATCCAGCGGTCCGGCCCCGTGAGGAAGACGTTGATGAGCCGCGTGCGGCCCGGCGTCTTGGAGACCCGCGCCAGCTGCTTCTGGTTGGCCAGGGCGTTCAGGAGCGAGCTCTTGCCCACGTTGGAGCGGCCCACGAAGGCCACCTCCGCGTGGCAGTGGCCGAGCTGGCGGGCGTCGGAGGCGCTGACGAGGAAGCGGGCGTCGGTCGGGGGCTGTGCCATGGGTCCAGTCTACGTGCTCAAGGCCGTTCGTACACCCGCGCGACCCGTCCGCTGATCTGGCAGGTCACCTCGTAGGTGATGGTGCCGAGCTCCTCGGCCCACTCGTAGGCGGTGATCTCCTGGCTGCCCTGGCGGCCCAGGAGCACCGCCGCGTCGCCCACCTGCACGTCCGTGGCGGGACCGAGGTCCACCATGCTCTGGTCCATGCAGATGCGCCCCACCAGCGGGTAGCTGCGGCCGTGGATCAGCACGCGGCCGCGGTTGGAGCGCAGGCGGTTGAAGCCGTCGGCGTAGCCCGCGGGGAGGGTGGCGATCCAGGTGTCCTCGGGCGCCACCCAGGTGCGGCCGTAGCCGATGCTGGTGCCCGCGGGCACGCGCTTGAGGAAGGAGACCCGCGTGCACACGCTCATACCGGGCTCCAGGGGGATGCTGCGGGGCGTCTCCCGGTCCGGATAGAAGCCGTAGATCATGATGCCGGGGCGCACCATGCCCATCCAGGCGTCCCCGTGGCCCAGCACCGCGCCGGAGTTGGCGCAGTGGGCGAGCAGTTCCCGGCCGAGGGCTGCCTGCGCCGCGTCCACCGTCGCCTTGAAGCGCGCGATCTGGGCCTTGGTGAAGGCGGTGTCCGCCGCGTCGCTCACGGGCAGGTGGGTGAAGATGCCGCCCAGCTCCACCTCGGGCATGGCGTCCAGCATCCGCGCCACCTCGGGGGCCTCCTCGGGAGACACGCCCACGCGGCCCATGCCGGTGTCCACCTTCAGGTGGGCGAGCGCCCGGACGCCCACCTGGCGCGCGGCCGCCTGGAGGGCCTCCGCCTCGGGATGGCTGCACACCGCCAGGGTGATGCGGTCTTCCACCGCCGCGGGCATCTCCTCGGGGAAGGTGGGCCCCAGCTTCAGGATGGGCAGCCCGATGCCCGCCGCGCGCAGCTCCAGCCCCTCGGGCACGGTGGCCACGCCCAGCCAGTCCGCGCAGCCCTCCGCCTCGGCCATGCGGCTCACCTCCACGGCGCCATGGCCGTAGGCGTTGGCCTTCACGGCGATGAGCACCTTGCGGTCGGGACCCACGGCGGCGCGGATGCGCTGGAGGTTGCCGCGGATGGCGGCGAGGTGGATGCGGGCGTGGGTGGCGTAGAGCATGGTCATCCTTCCGCGACGAAGGTCGCGTGGTATTCGCCGATCGCCTCGGCCCAGCGGCCGCGGATCAGGACGTGATGGTTGCCCAAGGGGCGCGTCAGCAGCTCCCGGAGCACGGCGCCCCCTCCATCCAGGCGCACCTGCACCTGGGTGCGGCAGCGGGTGGGCGCGTGGCCGCAGGCCAGCAGCTCGCCCTCGGCGACGAAGAGGCTGCGCAGGTCCGCGCCGCCCAGGCGGAGCAGGGTCACGGGGCCCGGCGGAAGGCTGCCCTCGAGGGCCACGCCCAGGCCCGACTCGAAGTGGCTGCGCAGGGCGTAGTCCGACAGCAGGCGGCGCGGCACGGTGCAGTGGGCCAGCCAGAGGGTGCCCTCCGCGGGGTCCAGGTCCTGGGGGTTCGCCATGAAGGCCGGCTCCCCGGTGAGCGCCTGGGCCAGCAGCAGGCCGAGGGCGGAAGGCAGGTCGCCCTCGCAGGCGGCCGGGATGCCCGCGTCCAGCAGGCGCGACAGGCCCAGGCAGCCCGTGGTGCCCCGTCCCTTCACGAGATCGAAGCAGCGGAGGGTGCAGGCGTCCAGGCGGTGGTGGGCCACGAGGCGCCGCAGGGCGGCCGAGACCCGGGCGGCGGCTTCCAGATCCCCGGCGGAGGGCTCCAGGATGGCGCGGCTGCCGTCGCGGAAGTGCGCGAGGTCGGCGGCGGCCTCGGCGGGATCGGCCTGGTCGATGGCGGCCTCCAGCTCGGCCAGGTCCACGTCCACCACCTCGGGGCCCCAGGCCGCCTTCACCGTGGCGGGGCCGGGCATGCTGGCGACCAGCCAGTCTGAGGGCGCGCCGATGCGCCCCAGGCGGGTTGCGCCCAGGCGCGCGTGCAGCTCCAGGTGGCCGGCTAGGCGGGCCAGCTCCGCGTAGCCCTCCTCCGCGGCGTTCAAGAGCACGATGCGCCCCGTGCGGCCCTGCTGGCGGAGGCGGGCCAGCACCTCCAGGGCCGCGGGCAGGGCGTTCTGCTGGGGGTGCGCCAGCAGCAGGGCGGGTCCCGTCCGGCCTTCCAATGCCTCCAGGGCGCGGTGTTCCGTGCCCCCGGTCACCAGGAGCAGGGCCTGGGGCGGCGCGCCGGCGTCCTCCACCATGCGGTGGGCCAGCTTCCGCGCCGTGAGCGCTTCGGACAGGGCCTCCACGGTGGCGCGCACCGCGTCGGGGGCGTGGAAGGCGGAGGCCAGGGGCAGGATGCGCAGCATGGGCCTAGCTCCGCACGAGCTTCTGCACGTAGGGGCTGGTGGAAAGGGCCAGCAGCGCGCCGTAGCCGGGGTGGAAGGCCACCTCGTCGCCCACCTTCAGGGGCGCGGCGGCGTCCTCCACGTCGAGGAGCAGGTGGTCGCTGGAGCCGCCCAGCACGACGATGCCCGGGTCCAGGGGCTCGAGGCCGTCCACCACCACGTCCTGGCGCCCGAGGTTCAGGATGGCGCGGCGGCGCAGGCCGCGGTCGGTGAAGGTGGGCGTGCCGCCGAAGGCGTCCTGGCCGATCTCGCCGATGGGTACGCTGGGCTTGGTCTCCAGCTCGACGATCTCGGCCTTCAGCACGAAGGTGTCCTGGCGGGTGCCGGGCCAGGGGCTGCGGTCGATGACGTTGCGCCCCAGCACGATGGCCTCCCCGACGCGGAAGTGGTTGATCTCCTTCGGCATCTTGCCGCTGGCCAGCAGGGGCAGGTTGGCGCTGTTGCCCCCCGAGAGGAGATTCAGCGCGAGGCCCGTGGCCTTCCGGCAGGCGTCCCGCACCTCGACGAGCTTCCGCATGTTCTCCACGCTGGGGATCACGCCGCCGTAGCAGGCCAGGTTGCAGCCCAGGCCCAGCAGGTCCAGGTGCTCGAGCTTCGCGGCCTCCTGGAGCAGGGCCACGGCGCGGTCCGGCCACACGCCCTCGCGCAGGTCGCCCACGTCCACCATCACAATCGCGCCGTGGCGCACCCCCGCGAAGGCGGCGGCCTCGTCCAGCAGCCTCAGGGTCGCGAGGCCCGAGTTGAGGCTCATCTGCGCGGTGCGCACCACGTCCAGGGCCTCGCTGGGGGTGGGCAGGCGCAGGAGCAGGCGCGGCAGGTCGATCCCCTGCTCGGCCATGCGCTGAAGGTTGGGCAGGCGGCTGTCCGCGAGCTGGTCCGGTCCCGCCGCGGCCAGGGCCGCCGCCACCGCCGGGTGCGCGGCGGTCACCTTGGTGACGCAGGCCACCTCCGCGCCGTGGGTGCGGGCCAGGGCGAGGACCGCGCGCGCGTTCTCAAGGATGCGGTCGGGAAAGATCTCGAGGCGGGGCGTGCGGAGGGACATGGGGGCTCCGAGAAGTCAGGCGCAGGAGGCGATCCAGCGGCGGAAGGTGGCCTTCACGTCCTCGGGGTAGGCCTGGGCCAGGGTGCCGAGGGCGCTGAAGCGGTAGTCGCGGTCGAGCAGGATGCGGGCCTCGGGCGCGGGCAGCAGGTGCTTGCCGGGGCCCGTGCACACGCGGCGGAGGATGGCCTCGCCGCCCTCGATGCGGGTGAGGGCGCCGCCGGTGCCCACCACCCAGCGCACGGCGCTGAGGTCCTTGCCCTTCACGATCTGCCGGCGGCCGCTGGGCGTGTAGAGGTCCGAGACCTGGCCGGCGTGGCGCCGCGCGCCGGTCTCCACGGCGAAGGTGCAGAGCAGCTGGGTGAGTTCGCGGCTGCGCGCCTCGGAGGGCATGGCCTCCAGGTCCACCAGGCGCGCCTCCCATTCGGGGTTGCCGGAGAGGTCCACGATGTTGCGGGCGTTCACGTAGACGCCGAGGTCGCCCTCCACCGTGCGCTTGGCGCGCGGTTCCGGTTCGACCATGCGGGCGCTCCACTCCAGGCTGCCCTCCGTCACGCTGTGCACGTCGGTGGTGGCGCCGCCCACGTCGAAGACCAGGCAGTCCCCCGCCACCTCGGCGAAGAGCTCCGCGCCCTTCAGCACCGCGCCCGGCGTGGGCAGGATGCCCCAGCGGGTGAGCTCCGCGAAGCGGGCCATGCCCGGCGCGTGGATGATGTGGCGGTTGAAGACCTCGTGGATGAGGGCGCGCAGGGGGTCGATGTTCAGCACGTCCACGTCCGGGAAGACGTTGTCGGCCAGCAGCAGCTCGATGCCGGCCTCCCGGAAGAGCTGCTGGATGGGCTTGCGCAGGGCGACGTTGCCCGCGTACAGCACGGGCACGGGGAGCTGCAGGGCGGCCAGGCGTTCGGCGTTGCGCAGCACGGTGCCCTTCTCGCCGAAGTCCACGCCCCCGGCGAGCAGGATGATGTTCGGCCTCAGCTCGCGGATCTCGTCCAGCTCGAAGCGGTCCAGCTCGCCCGCGGTGACCATCTTCACGATGCCCCCGGCTCCGAGGGCCGCCTCCCGCGCCGCGCGGGCCGTCATGGAGTAGGTGAGGCCGTGGACGCTCATGCGCAGGCCGCCCGCGGCGGAGCTGTTCACGAAGGTCTCGGCGCCCGCCGGGTCCAGGCCGGAGCGCGCGCGCAGGTCCGCCAGGGCCGCGTCCACGCCGAGGCCCACGTCGCCCCTGGCGATGCTGGTGGGGGCAAAGCCCTGGGCCACGTGCAGGAAGCCGCCGTCGGGATGCCGTGCGAAGCCGTTCGCCTTGGTGATGGTGGAGCCCACCTGGAGGGTGAGGAACTCGATGCCGCTGGCCATGCTCTGGACCTGCCGTGGGAAGAGGCGCAGGAAGGGGAGCCCGGAGGCCCCCCTTCCTGCGTGCGGTGGGTTGCCGGGCTAGACGACGCCGCGGGCCTTGAGCACCTTCACGATGGCGTTGGCCACGTGGATGCCCTTGGTGCCGCGCCCGAAGGTGGCGTCGAGGCCCGTTTCCGCAGCCATCTCGCGGTTCACCTGGGTGCCGCCGGCGACGAGCACCAGCTTGTCGCGCAGGCCCTTCTCCTGGCAGAGCTCCGCGAGCTTCCGCATCTGGGCCCGGTGCACGTCGTTGTGGCTGATGATCGTGGAGATCAGGATCGCCTGCGCGCCGGTCTCCACGGCCGCGTCCACCAGCTTGCCCACGGGCACCGAGGTGCCCAGGTAGTGGTACTTCACGCCGTACTTCTCGATGCCGCCGTGCTTGATGTCCAGGATCTCGCGCAGGCCCACGGAGTGCTCGTCCTCGCCCACGGTGCCGGCCACGACGCGCAGGCCGATCTTCTTCACCGCGTCGCGGATCTCCTGCTCGGGGAGGATGACCTCCTTCTCGGGGATCTTCAGCGTGGTCCGGTCGATGTCGAAGGCCACCTTGCCCTTCACCTCCACGAAGCAGCCTTCGGCGGGGTGCAGGACCATGGTGTTGATGACCTCCGGGTCCTCGAGGCCCATCTTCTTGGCCATCTCCACGGCGTAGACCGGGGCGATGTCCTCGTTCTGGGGCACGAAGAGCTGGATCAGCACCGTGCCGTCGCCGGCCCACTCCGCCTCGGGCTTGATCAGGTCGCCCTTGCGGTAGGGGAGGGTCTTCTCCAGGCGCTTGTGGCAGCTGTCCTCGGGGTCAAGCTCGTCGATGAAGACGATCTTTTCCGGCTTGCAGAGGGTGCAGCCCTGGATGGCGTCGCAGGCCTTCTTCAGGCCGGCGGGCACGTGGTTGTCGCCGAAGTGGTCGCACACGGGCGCGAAGTAGTCCGCGTCCCGGGCCACCAGGGATCCGGCGCCCACGCCGCCCTTGCCGTCGCGGGCGATGCCGTCGCCGTTGCGCTCGGGGTACTTGGCGCTGTCCACGAAGAAGCCCTTCTCGACGGCGGCGAAGTAGCCGCCGATCTCCATGACCTCCTCCAGGAAGGCCACGGCGCGCTCCTTGAGGTCGCGCACCATCTCGCCCAAGGGCCCTTCGTGGTTCAGGCTCACCAGCTCCTTGATGCCGTCCAGCGCCGACCAGGTCTGCTTCACGGTCTGCACGCCGCGGATGTTGTTGTAGTGCCAGGGCACGTTGCGGCCCTCGTCGGGCGTGATCGTGCTCTGGATGTCCGCGCGGGTGAGCATGGAGATCAGCGTGTCCACGGTGTGCGTGCGGACGGCCTCCTCGATGTCGGCCTCGATGTAGCGCGTGTTCTGCTGCGCGCGCATCTTGTACTCGCTGAAGAAGTCGCGCAGCGCCACGGCGTAGGGCAGGTCGTACCAGAGCTTGGGGGCCGGAGGCGAGTTCGGGGGCACGGTGGAGAGCCCGATCAGCTCCTTGTCCATGCCCACGAGAACGGAGAAGGCGCAGTTGATGCCGTGCTGCACCATCAGCTCGGGCATGACCAGCCAGCCCGCCTTGGCGGTGGCGTTGGCGTTGTGGGCGCCGTCGATCTGGAAGATCCGGGCACCGGCCATCACGCGCTTGGCCTCGGCCGCGTCCACGAAGGACCGGTACATGTTCACGTTGCGGTAGAGCACGTTGTACTGCGGGTCCTGGTGGGCGCCGTTGATGCCCTCCTCGGCGAAGAGCACCGCCACCTCGGGGCCCGCCACGCCGGAGACGTAGCTGTGGAAGTTGATGGGGCGGCCCACCTCGGCCTCGATCATGTCGCAGGCCTTGCGGCTGGCGCGGATCTGCTTGCGGGTGATCGGCACGCCGCCGATGCCCTCGGGCGTGCCCTCCAGCAGGCCGTCGATGTGGCTCTGGCCCGTGGTGCGGATCACCATCAGGTGGTCGGCGCCGTGCCAGGCGGCCATGCGCATGCGGCGGATGTCGTCCTCGAAGCGGCCCGAGGCAATCTCGGTGGTGACGACGCACTTGGGCTGCGGGTCGATGTGGTCGAAGTACTTCGACGCGGGCAGGCCGATCGAGTTCTTCAGGGGCTTGGACATGTCCCGGAAGTGGAAGGGGCCCATGTCGATGCCGTCCTTGGGCACCTCGCGCCAGGTCCAGCCCTTGCGGGGGGGGTGGTAGGTGTCGAGACCCTGGAGGATCTCTTCGATGTCGAGCTTCTTGTGGGGATCCAGCGGCTGCTTCGTCATGGCGTGATCCTTAGAAGAGGCCGTTCAGCGCGTTCTTGTCGTCCAGGATGGCCTGGCCCGCGGCGCGGACGTCCCGGCCCAGCTTCTGCGAGAGCTTCAGCACCACGTGGCCCGCGCCCTTGCCGAGCAGCCCGGCCTCGTGGATGCGCTCCACGATGCCGTGGGAAGACACGGAGTCGATGCCCATGCGCAGCAGCACGGCGCGCTCGATGCTGGGGCTGGTGTGGGTGCGGGCGAAGCCGAGGATGGGTTCCACCGTCTGGTTGCAGAGCTCCCAGAAGCGGGCCTTCAGCTGGTCATCGCTCAGCTTCTTCAGTTCCTCGCGACGCTTCTCGAAGCGCGCGATGCGTTCGTCGGTCATGGATTCCTCCCGGATGAGGGGGTCAGTGGGCGAGGGTCTGGGCTTCGGCCTTCACCCAGGCGGCGTCCTTCTTGAGGTCGGCGGCGAGGAAGGCGACATCGGCGTCGGTCCACCGGTCGACCGGGTGGGCCTTGGCGGCGTTCTTCAGGTAGGAGCGGCGCAGGTGGTCCATGTCCTGGGCCCGGCCGCGCACCTGGTCGAGGTGCTCGGGCAGGACGATGACCTTGCCGGGCACGTTGTCCTTGGGGTCGCCGAAGCGCACCTCGATGCCGTTCTCCCGGGCGAAGGCGAGCTGGCGGTTGTGGTGCTTGCCGGCGCCGGTGTACTCGGTCTCCTGCACCACCACAATCTGGTCGCGGTCCATCTGGCGCGCCAGGGTCACGGCGGCGGTGAGGCTGGTGTTGCCCGCGGGGCCGCGCTCCAGGCCCTCGAGCTTCGTGAGCAGCTCGGTGACGTAGAACACCTCGCCCTGGGTCACGAGCTGGTACTCGTCCATGTAGCGCAGGCTGCGGGCGGCGTTGCGGGGCACGTCCACCCGGTCGGGCCAGGTGGCGAAGGGCACCCCGAAGCCCGTGTGGCCGGTGGTGAAGCTCTTGCGGTTGAAGTCCGCGTCGGAGGCCATGTGCAGGCCGGAGAGGTCCACCGAGCAGGCGACGATGCGGGTGTGCGCGGCGCCCGCGGCCAGGAGGCCGCGCGCGGTGCCGGTGAGGTTGCCGCCCCCCGCGTGGGTGATGACCACGGCGTCCGGATCCTTGCCGTAGCGGGCGCGCACCTGCTCGGCCACCTCGACGCCGAGGGTCTCCACGCCCTTGATGCCGAAGGGGGTGTAGAGGCTGGCGTTGAAGAAGCCCGTCTCCTCCAGCGTCATCAGGAGCTGGTAGAAGAGCTCGGGCCCCACGGACAGGCGCTGCACCTCGGCGCCGTACGCCTCGCAGGCGCGGCTCTTCTCGACGATCTCCGGCTGGCCCACGAAGCGGCTGTCGAAGACCTCCTGGAGGATCACGCACTTCAGGCCCCGCATGGCGGCCTGGCTGGCCACGGCGGCGCCGTAGTTGCCGCTGGTGGCGGCGGCGAGGCCCTGGTAGCCCTTCCGCTGGGCCTCGTAGGCGCTGATGGCGGCGCGGCGGGCCTTGAAGCTGCCGCTGGCGTTGGCCGCCTCGTCCTTCACCAGGATGCGCGCGCCCTTGCCGGGGGCGGCGGTGCGGCGCACGGCCTCCGTGAGGTTCGTGAGCTCGTGCAGGGGCGTGTTGCCCACCTTGGCCTGGGACTGGATGCGCACCACGTCCTCCAGGCTGTAGCCGGTCTCGCGCATCATGCGTTCGTAGTCGAAGGCGACGGGGCTCTGGATGAAGTCGTTGTAGTCCATCCCCATGGACGCCTTCATGATCTCGTTCTTGCGCGCCATGACGGCGGCGTAGCTCAGGTCGCGCATCAGCACACCTCCCGGCCGATGCCGAGCAGCTCGGGCACCGTGGTGCCGAAGCTGTGGTTGTAGCTCGGGTTCACCGTGCGCAGGATGCCCTTGTGCTCGCGGCCGATGAGGCTCTTCACCGTGGCCTCCTGGCCCAGCTCGGCGTCCTGGGTCAGGAAGCCGGACAGCCGCAGCAGGTAGGGCGTCTTCGCCGTGTCTTCGGGCAGGTTCGCCGCCCGTTCCTCGGGCCGCAGGAGCACCCGCTCGATCTCGACCCAGGTCCCGCTCTTGATCATGGTCCACCTCGGGGAAAAGAAGCACCACGGAGGGTGCGGAGGAAGGAACTCCCCGCGCCTCCGTGGTGCCGGAAACCGCTGGCTATTCGCCGATCAGCTCGCGCATGTCGCCCATGATGGCGCGGGGCACGGGCAGGTCGATCATGGTGTGCAGGCCGGGCTTCGCGTTGATCACGTGGGGGATCATGTTGATGCACATGGCGATGGTGCCGATGCCGCCGGGGATCTCGGGCTTGTTGCTGAGGTTCACGTTGGGCGTGCCCTTGATCACCACGTAGTCGCCGGTGTCGGTGCCCTCGAGCTCGGGCTCGATCTGCTGGGGGTGGATCATCTCCACGGCCAGCTTGCCGCCCACGTGGCCATAGCCCTTCATGGTGCAGCCGGCCACGTTGCCGGGCAGCACCTCGGCGTACTTCGTCTTGCGGTGCACCTTGGAGACGATGGGCGCCATGGTCTGCTCCACGGGCTTGTCGAGCTTCCAGCCGATGGCGTCGCAGATCATGTTCACGCTCTCGTTGAAGCCCACGTGGCCGGCCAGGTGGCCCGCGGCGCTCTGCTGGTTGAAGGTGTCCAGGGTGATGCCCACGCCCTGCTCCTCCATGACCGCGGGGCCGAAGGGGCTGAGGCTGTTCACGCGCTCGCACTTCACGAACTCCACGTCGGTGCAGGCGCCGGTCATGAGGATGGCCAGCAGGTCCATGATCAGGCCGGGGTTGATGCCGGTGCCGAGCACGCTCACGCCGTTGGCCTTGGCGATGCGGTCCATCTCGGCGGCCAGGGCGGGCTCCTTGGCCTTCGGGTAGGCCATCTCCTCGGCGGTGGACACCACGTTGATGCCCAGCTCGAGGATCAGCTTGATCTTGTCGAAGGCCTTGGCCGTGAAGCTGTCGGTGGCGAGCAGCACCACGTCGCAGCTCTTCCTGCTGATGACCTGGTGGATGTCGCCCTGGATGGTCACGTCCGCGCGGCCGGCGCGGTCCACGCCCAGCACCTCGAAGATGCTGCGGTTCACGCGGTCGGGGTGGATGTCGCACACGCCGACGATGTCCACGCCCTGCTTGCGGAGCAGGACCTCGGCCATGCCGCTGCCCATGGCGCCGAAGCCCCAGATGGCGACCTTCACGTTCTCTTTTCTCATGGTGCGTCTCCCTTGGAGGATGAGGCGTGCCTGTGCAATGAGGCGAGCGCCCGGGGGAGCTCGCGTGGGTTCGGGTCTGGCTCTCAAGTATGGCAAGGGCGCCCGGCCGCCCGCCTCCTCCGGAGGCATGGCATCATCGGGGGCGCGTGGGCAGTATATTGCCCCCGTGCCGGCGTGCGCAATATATTGCCAAGGGTGTCCATGGCCTTCGATCCCAAGCATCTGCTCCAGACCGTCGCGGCGAAGCTCCTCCAGAAACGGCGAGAGCTGAACTGGAGCCAGCAGGACCTGGCGGAGCGCTCCCAGGTGAGCCGGCGGATGATCGGCATGATCGAGAGCGGCGAGAGCAACGTGAGCCTGGCCACCCTGGGGCACCTGGCGGCGGCCCTGGGCCTCACCTTCTCCGAGCTGGTGGAGAGCGGCGACCCGGCGGAGCCCGGCGGGGTGAAGCCCCGGCGGGGCCTGCAGCTCTGGCAGGGCGGTCGCCCCGGCACCAAGGTGGACCTGCTGCAGAGCTTTCCGGCCTCGCGCTCGGTGGAGCTGTGGAAGTGGACCATCGCCCCCGGCGACCGTTACCAGGGCGAGCCCGACCTGCCCGGCTACCGGGAGATGCTCTACGTGGTGCGCGGCTCCCTCGCCCTGGAGCGGGAGGAGGGCACCCAGCTGCTCCAGGCGGGGGACGCGATCGCCTTTCCCTCGGATCGCCCCTACGCCTTCGTCAACCCCGGCAAGGTCAACCTCGTCTTCGTGCTCAACGTGGTGGCCTGAGCCCTGGTTGCTGCCAGCGGCAGAGGCTTCAGGGAAGCCTCGTCGAGAAGCCCGGGCCAGGCTTGGCCGCAGGTCAAACTGGAACGGACTTCGTCCGCTGGGGCACGATTCCCGGTGGGATGGAGCGCGAGGCGGGCAAGTTCAGACCGTCACGGTGCTGGCGGGGGCGGGCAGGTCGAAGGCGAGGCGGCCGTGGTCCAGGCCCAGCACCCGCTTGCGCATGCGCTGGATCAGGCTGCGGTCGTGGGTGGCCACCATCACCGTGGTGCCGCTGCCGTTGATGCGCTCGAAGAGGCTCATGATCTCCTGGGCCAGGTCGGGGTCCAGGTTGCCCGTGGGCTCGTCCGCGAGGAGCACCAGGGGGTCGTTCACCAGGGCTCGGGCGATGGCCACGCGCTGCTGCTCGCCGCCGGAGAGCTGCAGGGGATAGCTGCTGAGCTTGTGCTGCAGGCCCACCATCTTCAGGGAGCGGAAGGCGCGCTGCTTCTGTTCCGCGTGGCTCACGCCCAGGATCTTCAGCACGAAGGCCACGTTCTCGAACACGGTCAGGGTGTGGATGAGCTTGAAGTCCTGGAAGACCACGCCCAGCTTCCGGCGCAGGAAGGGGATCTCCTTCTCCGGCATGGAGGCCAGGCGGTGCCCCGCCACCTTGATCTCCCCCGTGCTGGGCACCTGCTGGCGGAAGAGCAGCTTCAGCAGCGTGCTCTTGCCCGCGCCGCTGGGCCCGGTCAGGAACACGAAGTCCCCGGACTCGATGTGGAAGCTCACGTCGGAGAGGGCGGTGTGGATGCGCCCGTACTGCTTGCCGACGTGGGTGAGCGTGATCATGGCTCCATCCTAGCGGGGCGAGGTGCGGTACTGGACCCGCAGGCGAGCGCGGAGCTAGGCTGGGTGAAACAATTCATGGAGAGCGGGATGTCGAGGGTCGGGTACTGGAGCAGGAGCTTCATCCTGATGTTTGTTTCCTTGGGGTTGTCCGCCCAGGCCATCCTGTCGCGCCAGGATGAGTGCGTCTGGCGCGAGCGGGATCTGGTCTGCATCACGGCGGGCACGACGCGGGAGGATCTCGTTACGGTGCGCACCCTGGAAGGCGGCGTCCGCGTCCTGCCGTCCCGGCCCCACGGGTCGGAGGAATTCAATACGCAGGCGCCAGCCTGGAGCTGCGGCATCCAGGTGGCCGAGGGCCGCATCTGCTACCTTCACGCCCGGGTCCTGAAGGAAGACGGTGCGCGGAAGCTGGAGCTCACGGTGTTCCGCTTCAATGAGGCGCGCTGGGCCTGGGAAAGCAAGCCCTGCGGCCGCCTGGTGTGGGAGGGCTCCCTGACACCCTACCTGCTGAACGAGCACTGCATCCTGGGCGTGGCCACCTCCGGGAAGTCCTTCCGGGAGGGGGGGCGCAGCCACTTCTTCGCCCTCTTCCGCAAGGGGGCCGACGGGGTCTTCCGGCTGAAGTCCTACCCGGACACGGGGCTGGACCGTTCGGTCTTCCTGCCGGACGGCGCCTGGCGCTATCCCTCCCTCGGCAGCCTGTGGCTGGCGGGAAAGGTGGCGCGGACGCCCCGGCTCTTCCTGCTGGCGGCGGGCTGGGGCTCCTGCTGGGTCTTCGACACGGAGCACGGGCGTCTCCAGCGCTTCGTGCAGCTGTATTCCGACGTGGACGACGCGCGGATGGCCTCCGGCGAGCTCTGGGGCGGCGCCCTGCTGGGGGTGCAGCCCAAGGCCAACGGGGACTTCCTGCTGAGCGCGCTGGACCGCGACGCCGTGCGGCAGGGCTGGCACATGGAGCGCCGGAACGAGGCCTTCGCCCACGAGGAGCCTCGTGCGCAGGTGCAGGCGATGAAGGACACCCTCGGCAGCATCCTGCGGCTGAACCCGCGGGTGGACTGGTACCTGCTGGACCGGGAGGAGAAGAGCTTCCGGGAGGAGGTGCCGCCCATGGGCCTTCCGGACGCCATCCGCTCCGCGGAGGAATACCAGGGCTTCCGGTGGACCTTCAAGCCGGACGGGAACCTGGCCTTTGGCCAGGCCGCGGCGGCTTCCAGCGGTTCGGCCAAGGCCTCCGGCACCTCGAAGGCGCGGCGCTGAGGGCGGCATAAAGGATCAAAGCCAGGGACGGGACGCAGCTTCCCGCCCCTGGATGCCTTCCCCCGTGACGGGCACCTGCTGGGGGAAGAGCCGCCGGGCCAGGCCAGGAAGACGAAGTCCACGGCTTCGACGGGGACACCCACGTCAGGAGAGAGCGGTGTGGGGTCGCCCGTGCTGCTTGCCGGCGTGTGGCCATGGGCTTGGCGTTCCAGGGTGCGCGTGCCCCTCCGGTGAGAGAGGAATCCAATCTGTGTGATGGGCGTCACGCGCAAATTGCGAATTCATGATGGGAGGGGGGAGAATGTCGGCGTGTGGCCGAGTATGAATATGCCGTTTTCCCCCCTGCGCTCCTGGATCTGGATGGCCCTGCTGGCCCAGCTCGCCTGCGGCGGCGGCTCCGAGGCTGCGCCTCCGCCCAGGCTCAACGACGCCCGGTGGCTTCACACGGCGACCCTCCTGGCGAATGGCA
>CAXYVC010000050.1:0-17608 GCA_964292295.1 uncultured bacterium | reverse complement strand
GGCCGTCGACGGTCTTCTGGGTGGCGGTGGCGGCGTGCACGGTGGTCATCAGGCCGCGCTTGATGCCGAAGGTGTCGTGCAGGACCTTGGCCACGGGGGCCAGGCAGTTGGTGGTGCAGCTGGCGTTGCTGATGATCGTCTCGCCCGCGTACTTCTGGTGGTTCACGCCGTAGACGAACATGGGCGTGTCGTCCTTGCTGGGAGCGCTCTGGATGACCTTCTTCGCGCCGGCCTTCAGGTGGGCCTCGCAGGTCTCCTTGGTGAGGAAGAGGCCCGTGCTCTCCACGACGATCTCGGCGCCCACCTCGTTCCACTTCAGGCTCGCGGGGTCCTTCTCGGCGGTGAGGCGGATCTTCCTGCCGTTCACGATGAGGTTCGTGCCCTCCACCTTCACGTCGCCCTGGAAGCGGCCGTGCACGGAGTCGTACTGGAGCATGTAGGCCAGGTACTCGGGCTCCAGCAGGTCGTTGATCCCCACCACCTCGATCTCGGGGAAGTGCTGGACCGCCGCGCGGAACACCATGCGCCCGATACGGCCGAAGCCGTTGATGCCGATTTTCGTCATGGGAGACCTCCGCAGGATGGGGGGCTTGGCGGCCCCGACTGGCTAGCAGGAAGCTCCAGGATAGCGCAAGGAGGCCCGAAGGGCAGGCTCCAGCTTCTTCGAGAGGGTGTTCCGGTGGATGCCGAGGGAGCGCGCAGCGGCGCTCTGGTTGCCGTCGTGGGCGGCCAGCACCTGTTCGAGGTAGGCCCGCTCGAACTCCCGGACGGCGAGGTCGAGGGGGATCTCCTTGCACACCATTTCCACAACGAGCTCATGCAGAAGCGTCCGCACGGGAGGTCTCCATTCCAACAGGGGGTCGACCAAGGTAGCACTCCGGAGACGCCCCGCACAGGCGAATTTCCGGGCAATTCGCTTTCCCGATTGTGGAAAAACGTGTGGAATGAATGTGGAGAGACGGAGGATATCGTGCGCAAGACGAAGCTGGTCATCACGGTGGGTCCCGCGCTCCTGGAGGGAGGTCCCCTGGAGGAGGTTCTGCGCCTGGCGGATGCGGTGCGCATCAACGCCAGCCACTCGGCCGCCTCGGAGCGCACGGCCATGCTCCAGCGGGTGCGCGAGGCGGCGGAGGCCGTGGACCGGCGCCTGCCCGTCTTCCTGGACCTCCAGGGGCCGAAGTGGCGCGTGGGGCGCATGGAGGCTCCCGCGGAGCTGGCGGAGGGCAGCGTGGGCGCCCTCTACCAGGACGGCCAGCCCGTGCCGGCGGGCCTTCCCTGGGCCGTTCCCCTGCCGCACCCGGAACTGTTCCGGGGCGCGAAGGCGGGGCAGGCCTGGCTGCTGGACGACGGCACCCTGCGCCTGGAGGTGGTGGAGGTGCGTTCCGGGGCGATCCTGGCGAAGGTTTTGGTGGGCGGCCTCCTGAAATCCCGGAAGGGCGTGCATCCCATCGGCCTGGACGTGGCCTTCGATCCGCTCACCCCCAAGGACCTGGAGGACATCCGCTGGGGCGTGGAACAGGGGGTGGACCTCTTCGCCCAGAGCTTCGTGCGGCGCGCCCAGGACGTGCAGGCGCTCCAGGCGACCATCCGCGCCTACGGCGGCAGCCAGGCGGTCATCGCCAAGATCGAGCACTCCCAGGCCCTCGCCCACCTGGACGAGATCCTGGAGGTGAGCTGGGGCGTGATGGTGGCCCGGGGCGACCTGGGGGTGGAACTGGGGGTGGAGAAGGTGCCCTCCATCCAGAAGCGCATCATCCGCCAGGCGCGCCAGGCCCTGAAGCCCGTCATCACGGCCACCCAGATGCTCGAGAGCATGATCGAGAACCCGCAGCCCACGCGGGCCGAGGCCAGCGACATCGCCAACGCCATCTGGGACGGGACGGACGCGGTGATGCTCAGCGCCGAGAGCGCCGCCGGGAACTACCCCCTGGAGGCGGTGCAGTGGCTGGACCGCATCGCCGAGGACGCGGACGACCACGCGCGGCCGAAGGTGGGGCGCTTCATCGATAACCTGCCGGAAGTGGTCACGAGCCGCACGGACGTGGCCGTGGCCTTCGCCGCCTGCCGGGCCGCGGAGGACCTGAAGGCGCGGCTCCTCGTGGTCTTCACCGAAGGGGGCGGCAGCGCCCGCATGGTGAGCCGCCTCGCGGGCTCCGTGCCCGTGGTGGGCGCCACGACGGACCTGGGCAACGCCCGGCGCATGAGCCTGCTGCGGGGCGTGCAGAGCCTGCTCATCCCCAGGGCCGAGCACATGAGCGAGATGCTCGCCTTCATGGAACCCAAGTTGCGCCAGCTCCACGGCCTCCAGCCGGGGGACCGGGTGGTGCTCACCCTCGGGCACCCCCTGTGGATCGCCGGCAGCACCAACACCATGCGCGTGCTGTCCTACTGAGCCCCTGGCATGAAGGGCCTCTTCGCCTTTGCGGGCATGAGCCTCGGCGGCTGGCTTGGCTGGTGGCTGGGCGGCTTTGTGGGCCTGGGGACCGCCGTGCTGCTCAGTGCGGCGGGCAGCGCCTTCGGGTTGTGGGCGGCGCGCTGGGTGGGGAAGACCTGGCTGGAGTAGGTCTGGGGGACCTCAGGCGCTCCTTCTCCGCAGCTCCAGGCGGGCCAGGGCCTCGAAGGCGCCGGCTTCGTCCAGGCCCGTCAGCTCCAGCCACGCGCCCGGGGCCACCTCGGCGTAGAGGGTGCGCGAGGCGGCGATCCACCAGCCCCTCCGTCCGCTCGGGGCGTCCTGGAGGAGCCGCGCCCCGGCGAGCTGGTCGGTGCCGGGCCGCGTGACGGCCCGGAGTGCGAGGCCGTCTTCCCGGCGAAGCCTGGCCGGCTGGAGGCGCCAGGCCCCCCGGGGAAGCAGGAGCTCCGCGGCCGGGAAGCGCACGCGGTCCCCTTCCAGGGTGAGGCCCGCGGGCCACGGCGCTTCGGGCACCCAGCGCCCGCCCGCCAGGACGCCCACGGCCGTATCCCAGCCCACGCTGCCCAGGTCCGAGAGCTCCGTGGTGCCCAGCTTCAGGCGCAGGGCTGAGGCGGGGGCCTGGTCGAAGGTGGGGTCCAGGGGCATCCAGCGGTCCAGGAGCCTCACCTCCACCCAGAAGTGCAGGCCGAAGGTGTCTTCGAGGCCCACCCAGCCCGTGACCCCCCGGGCGGGAACGCCCAGGCGGCGGAGGAGGGCCACGGCCAGCACCCCGTGCTCGGTGCAGTCCCCGGCGGCGTCCCTGGCCACCTCCCGGGCGCCCGCGAAGCCCACGGTGTAGTCCTTGCGCGCGATCCAGTCGAAGACGAAGGTGCAGACCGCGCGGGCGAGCTCCCAGCGGGAGGCGCCGGCCCGGGGCTGGAGGCGCGCCACCAGCCCGTCGAAGACGGGATCCCGGAAGGGCACCAGGGGGCTCTCCGCCAGGAAGGGGGCCTCCTCGGGGCCGGGCCTTCCGGAGACCGGCGGCTGGGCGGCCTCTTCGGCGCTGGGGAGGGCGGCGCGGCGCACCGCGTAGCGCCCGGGGGCAAGGCGCCGCTGCTGGGTGTCCTCGGGCAGCTCCTGGGCGCCCCTGCCCGTCCAGGTCAGGACGGCCGCATCCACCCAGGGCAGGAAGGGGTGGGGCGGCAGGGGGTGCAGGGTGCGCGCGAAGAGATCGGGCCCCGCGGAGCTCCGCGGGGCCGGCAGCTCGGCCCGCTGGAGCAGGGTGGCGATGCCCATCAGCTCGCCGGCTTGGCGGACTTCACCCTCCCGGGGGCTGATCCAGCTCGTCAGCTCCATGCGGCTGGACCCTTCCCGGGAGAGGCCCCGGAAGCGCACGGCATCGGGGAACCCGGGCAGGGGATCGGGCCCCTGGACCTTCAGCTCCAGCTCGGTCCACTGCTGGAGGGGGAAGCTGTACGTGCGCAGGTGCAGGTCCCGTCGGAGGCGCGCGGCCTCCCGCGTGCGGGCCTCCAGGTCCCCGGGCCACAGGAGGGCACCCTCGGGAAGCTCCACCGCGCGCGCGGGCGCACCCTGGACCTGCAGGTGCAGGCGGCCGGGATCCGCGGGGTTCCAGGTGGCCTGACCCTCCATGGGCTGGCTGGCGAGGAGGACCGACCAGGAGAACCTCAAGGAACCGTCTGCCAGGCGCTCGCTCCGCTGGTCCACCCGCTGCTCCACGGTGCGCCCCAGGCGCTCCAGGCGCACCCACTCCCGCCGTTCCACGGTCTCCACCGCTCCGCGGCGCTCCTGGGTGACGGTGAGCCCTCCGGCCTCCCGTCCCGCGAGCCACTGCCGGAAGCGCTGCGTGTCGGCCTGGAGGGGCAGGAGCAGCAGCAGGCACAGGCAGGGGCGGAGCAGGGCGCGCATGTCCTCCACTGTAGCGGTCCCCGCTCCCCGCTTCCCCCGGCCTTCCGTCACACTGGAGCCGTGATCCGGACGCACGTGGCCATCATCCTGCGCCCCACGCCCTTCCAGGAGGGCGCCCTCGTGGTGTCCATGCTCAACGAGCTGGGGGAGCGCATGGTGGGCATGGCCCGGGGCGCCAAGAAGCCCGCGGCCAAGTGGGTGAGCGCCTTCGAGCCCTTGAGCCTGGTGCGGGTGACCTTCTTCGGGAAGGAGCACGTGGAGCTGCGCCGCATCACCCGCTGCGAGCTGCTGCACTCGCCCCTCACCCTCGGACACCTGGAGTCCAACCTGGTTTCCGCCTGCCTCGCCGACCTCTTCGATCGCGTGGCCCGGGAGGGGATGGAGGACGAGCGGCTCTTCCGCCTGCTCTCGGCCTGCGCCCGCGCGCTGAAGGACACGCCGGACCGGGCGCGGGCGGTGCTCGCCTACGCCGAGCACTGCCCCCTGCACTGCCTGGGCCCCATGCCCCCCCCCCCCGTCTGCGGCCGCTGCGGCATCGACGCGGCCCCCCTCGTGCTCTTCACCGAGGAACACGGCTGGCGCTGTGCCGCCTGCACGCCCGTGGATCCCGCCGAGGCGCTGCCCTCCGGCGCCCGGGAGCATCTCCGGGAGCTGCGCACCCGCGGCGCCTCCGAGGCGCCGGATCCCGAGGGCAGCGAGGCCGCCCGGGCCGTGACCCAGGTGCTCCGGAACAGCCTGATCAGGGAGCTGGGGGGCTCCCTGCGCAGCTACGACGTGCTGCACCGCCTGCTGGGCTGACCGAGCGGTGACGGAAGGCCTTCCAACGGCCCTTCCATCAGGGCGAGGTAACTTCTCGCGTTCCGTATTGACGGGGGCGTCCCGCGGCAAAGCCTTGGGGGCAAGGATCCTTGGGACATCGGCGAGGCACGGGGCGCGAGGCCCCGTTCCCCTTGCGACGCGCGGAGGTTCCGGATCGTGCTGCCCGGGCCGCCCCCGGGGCTTCCGGACGGGCCCCGGCCCCCTGGATCTCCAGCCCTTCAAGGAGTCGCCATGTTCCCGCGCCTGCTGCCCGCGGGCGGACCTCGGCCCGCCGATCCCCTGCTTCCCGTCACCCTGCTGCCCAACCCCATGGCCTCCATGGCGCCGCCCCGTCCGCGCCGCCTGAGCCTCCTCTCCGCCTGCCTGCTCTACGGCCTCGTGGCCGCGGGAGGGCACTGGATGACCCTGCGCATGCCCTCCGCTTCGCCGGTGCGCCCGCTGGAGACCCGGCCGGACCGCGACTATGTGACGGTGCCCCTCGATCCCACCCACGCGCGACCAGCCGTGCCGCCGCCCGTCCCGGGCCGCGCCTGGCTGCCGAGCACGCTGCACGACAGCCGTCCCGCGCTGGCGCCGCAGCCGGACAGCCTGCCCGAGGACTACGTGGCGAAGGGCTTCGCCACGGAGGACCTGAGCACCCGCGGCCTGGACGCCGCGAAGCTGGCGCAGGGGCTCCAGCCCACCGTTCCGGGGATGCCGCCGGTGCCTCCGGCCACGCCGGTCGCGGAGGGCTCCCGGAACCTGGTGGTGGACTACAGCTTCCAGCAGATGCAGGTCCTCCGCCGCGTGGAGCCCGTCTACCCGCCCCTCTGCCGCCGGGCGAAGGTTCAGGGGGCTGTGGAACTGCTGCTCACCGTGGACGAGGCCGGGCGCGTGGCCGGGGTGCAGGTGACGGGCAGCCCCCATCCGGCCCTGGCGGCGGAAGCGGAGCGGGCGGCGCGCCTCTGGCGCTTCCAGCCCGCCACGCTGAACGGCCAGCCCGTGGGCGCGCGCTTCCGTCTCACCCTGGTCTTCCGCCTCACCTGAGCGGCAGGACTTCCGCCTTTTCCAGGGTCGCGCCCAGCTCCAGCTGGTCCAGCAGGGGCAGGGCGCGATCCGGGTCCTCCACCTCGCCCACCCGGGTGTAGCGCCCCGTGAGATGGGGGGCGGCGTTGAGGGTGATGAAGAACTGGCTGCCGCCCGTATCCTTGCCCGAGAGTGCCATGCCCACGCTGCCGGGACCGTACCAGGCGAGGCTGTTCTCGCAGCGCACGGTGTAGCCCGGGCCGCCGTCCATGGTGTCGGAGGGGCTTCCCATCTGCACCACGAAGTCGGGCACCACGCGGGGCACGCGGCGGCCGTTGAAGAAGCCCTTGCCGGCCAGCCGCACGAGGTTGGCCACGTTGAGGGGCGCGTTCACCGGGTCCAGGCGCAGCGTGACCTGGCGCCTGCCCGAGAAGTGCAGGCGCAGGCGCACCGGAAGGCCCTTCGCGGCCAGCTCCTCCGCCAGCGCCAGCTGGGCGCGGTCCTCGGCCGTGGGCGCGGGGGCGGCGGGCCAGGGCGCGGAGGGGTCGAGCTTCGCGAGCTGGGTGTGGGCGTCCAGGCGCGCCGTCCAGCAGGGATGCTCCAGGAAGCGCGCCAGCAGGGCCTTGCGCGGCGCCTCGGGCAGCTTCCACTTCTCCAGGGAGGCCAGCAGCACCTGCACGCCGTCGTATTCCTCCACCTTCCACAGGCGCTGGATCAGCACCTCGAGGTCGATGGGCGCCGCAGCCAGGTCGTCGATGGCCGCCGCCCGGGCGATGGGGGAGGGGCCCTCCAGGAGCGCGGCGCGCAGGCGGTCGGCCGCGGCAGGCGCATGCTTGCGCAGGGCCGGCAGCAGGGCGCCCGCGAGGACCGGATGCTGCCGGGCCTCTTCCGCGAGGCGCTCCATCGCGTTCCGCTGGGCGGGGGGAAGCTCCGGGAAGCGCGGCAACACCTGGGCGCCGTACCAGAGGGCCAGGGGATCCGCGGCGCAGGCCCAGGGCTGGCCCGAGGCCTCCAGCAGCTCCCGGGGCGCGGGATCCGGCGTGCCTTCACCCAGGCGCGCGAGGATGCCCACGCAGGCGCGGTCCATGCAGGACTGGGAGGGCTTCGCCAGGCCCAGGGCCGCCCAGGCGGGGGATGCGGGGCTCAGGTTCCGGAAGGCGGAAAGGGCGAGTCCCTTCCGCTGTTCCCAGGGGGCGCGGTTCCAGGCGTCCATCAGGGCCAGGATGGCGCCGGGCGTGGCCGGAACGGGGGGAAGCAGCGCCGGTTCCTTCCCGGCCATGACGAGGCGCAGGCGCGCCGCCTGGGCCCGCACGGGGTCCACCTTCCCGGCCTTCTGCAGGGCGTCCAGGAAGGCCTGCAGCTCGGGGCTCGGCTCGCAGCCGTTCAGGCGCGCGGCGGCCAGGAGGCTTTCCAGGTGCAGGTGGCGCGGCCAGGCGGCGGCGTCCCCTGGCCTGAGGCCCGCCAGGGCGGCGAGGGCCTTCGGGGACTTCAGGCGGTTCAGGAAGAAGAGGGCGTCGAAGCGCTCCCGGGGCGTTCGGGCTTCCGCGGCGTGCCGGAGCCAGGCGGCCTCCAGGGGCTTTTCCCAGTCGGCGGGCAGCAGCGCCGGAGCTCCGGGGGCGCCGATGCGGGCGAGGCTCTGCTCCAGGCGGGCGCGATCCGCAGGCGGGAGCGCCGCCTTCTGCCCCTCCGTGACGGCGGGTGCCCGCCGGGCCCACTCGGCGCGCAGGGCGTCCCGGGGGCTGAAATGGTCTTGCCCGGCCTGGGCGGCGAGGCAGAGGACGCATCCGGAGAGGGCGGGCAGCAGGGGCATGGGAACCTCGGGGGGCCTGCCCAGTGTGCCGGGCCCCTCCGCGTGGGGCCAGCGGGTGCGCAATGCTAGACTCGTTCCTCGCCCGGAACAGGATCCTTCGAAGCCCATGTCCGTCACCCTGCGCCATCGCCTTGAATACCTCCTCTACCGCGCGGTGGAAGCGGGCGTGCGGCTCTTGGGCTGGACCGGCGCGCAGCGGCTCGGCCGCCTGCTGGGGCGCGGGTACCACCTGCTCGACGGGCGCCACCGCCGCGTGGTGCGGGAGAACCTGCGCGCGGCGGACCTGGGCCTCAGCGAGGCACAGGTCCGCGCCCTCGCCCGGGACTGCTTCGCCCATTTCGGCGCCATGGCCCTCACCACGCTGCGCCTGCTGCACGGATCGCCGCAGGAACTGGAGGCGCGGGTGTGCTTCGAGGGGCTGGAGCACTGGGACGCGGCCCTGGCGGAAGGGAGGGGCTTCATCGGCCTCACGGGGCACTACGGCAACTGGGAGGCCATGGCCCTGGCCCTCAGCCTGCGGGAGCGGCCCCTCGCCGTGATCGGACGCGAGCTGGACAATCCCCTGCTGGAACCGCACCTGCGGGCGCTGCGGGGCCGCTACGGCAACCGCGTGGTGCCCAAGCGCGGCGCCATGCGGGATGCGCTGAAGCTGCTGCGCGCGGGGCAGGGCGTGGGCTTCCTGCTGGACCAGGACGCCCGCCGCCACGGCGTCTTCGCCCGCTTCCTGGGCCGCGGGGCCTCCGTGCATCCCACCGCGGCCCAGCTGGCGGTGAAATACGACCTGCCCGTCGTGCCCATCTTCAGCTTCCCGGAAGGAGCAGGCGTGGGCGTGCGCATCGCGCCGGCCTTCCGGGTGCCCCGCACCGGCGATGCCGAGAAGGACGTGTGGGTGGCCACCCAGCTCATGACGTGGTGCATCGAGGCGCGCATCCGTCAGGAGCCCCGCTGCTGGTTCTGGATGCACCGCCGCTGGAAGACCCAGCCCGGGCGCCCCAAGGCCCCCGCGCTGCCGCCCGAGGACTGGCAGGCCGCGGCGGCGGAGGCCTGGGCCGGCCTCGGGATGGATCAGGCCCCGTAGAAGTCGCGGTACCAGGCCACGAAGCGGGCCAGACCCTCGGCAATGGGGGTGTAGGGGGCCTCTCCCAGGAGCCTGGCCAGAGGTCCCGCGTCGGAACTGGTGTCCAGCACGTCTCCGGGCTGGAGGGGCTTCAGGACGAGCTGCGCCTCGCGGCCCAGCAGACGCTCCAGGGTGCGGATGAAGTCCAGCAGCAGCACGGGCTCCCCGTTGCCGATGTTGTAGAGGTGGTGGGGCGCGGAGCTGGCGGCGGGGTCCCCCGCCTCGGGGGTCCAGGCGGGGTCCGGCGCGGGCGGGCGATCCAGGAGGGCCACCACGCTGTCGGCGATGTCGCCCACGTAGGTGAAGTCGCGGTACATGCGCCCGTGGCCGAAGACCTCGATGGGGTGCCCCTCCAGGATGGACCGGGTGAACTTGAAGGTGGCCATGTCCGGTCGTCCCCAGGGCCCGTAGACCGTGAAGAAACGCAGGCCCGTGGCGGGAAGGCCGAAGAGGTGGGCGTAGCTGTGGCTCATCGCCTCGTTGGCCTTCTTGGTGGCGGCGTAGAGGCTGATGGGGTGGTCGGTGCGGTCCGCGGTGGCGAAGGGGGTCTTGCGGTTCAGGCCGTAGACGGAACTGGAGCTGGCGTAAATGAGGTGCCCCACGCGGGTGCGCCGGCAACCCTCCAGCACGGCCAGGTGGGCCAGGAGGTTCGCCTCGGCGTAGGCGAAGGGGGCCTCCAGGCTGTAGCGCACGCCCGGCTGGGCGGCCAGGTGGACGACCCGCGCGAAACCCTCGGTCTCGAAAAGGGCGGCGGTGGCCTCCCGGTCCGCCAGATCGAGCTTCAGGAAGCGGAACGACCCGCCCCGGGCCTGGAGGTGGGCGATCCGGGCCTCCTTCAGGGCCACGTCGTAGTAGGGCGTGAAGTTGTCCACGCCCACCACCTCGTGGCCGAGCTCCAGCAGGCGCTCGATGACGTGGCAGGCGATGAAACCCGCGGCGCCGGTGACGAGAACCTTCATCGACGGGCCTCCTTTGGCGTGAACGTGCAGATGGGATCGTCGGGGCGCAGGCCTTCGGGGCGCGAAGCGCCGGGCGGGACCAGCAGCCAGCGGGCGCCGTGCCGCGCGCCCAGGTCCAGGGCGTTGCGGGTGTCGAAGCAGGTGCCGAGCGCCTTGTCCGGTCCCATCACCCAGCGGCCGGGGCCCTCCGCCTGCCAGAAGGCGGCGAGGCGCGCCTGGTCCGCGCGCGGCATGCGGATGGGCATGTGGCAGAGGGGCCGGTGGGCGAAGAGCAGGAACTGCTCCTTGTAGGACACGACCATCAGCTCGCTGGCTGCGGGCACCTGGGCCTCCACGCGGCGCATCAGCGCCTCCGGCGTCCGGCTGGCATTGAGGGCAGGCTGGATGCCGAAGCCCAGCACGATCCAGGTGAGTCCGAAGACGGCCACCAGGGCGCCGAAGGCCGTGCGGCGGAAGCGGACCAGGGCCAGGAGCGCCAGCGCGCCGAGCACCAGCAGGGCGGGCCAGGGGGCATCCACCTCCGCCTTGGCGAGCTTCGCGTGGAGTTTCGGGGTGAGCGCAAGGGCTGCACCTGCGGTGAGCGCCAGGAAGGCCAGCAGAGCGGCCAGGGCCTTCCAGATGCGCCGGGGCCAGGGGCGGGCCAGCAGGTCGGGAAGGAAGGGCGCGGCCAGCATCGCGAGGGCCGGTGTGGCAGGGGTGATGTAGACGCCGCGCTTGCCGGGGGAGGCGCTGAAGAAGACCAGCACCAGGAGCAGGTAGCCCAGGAGCAGGATCACCCGCCGGTCGCCCTCCCGCGCTGCGCGCGTCCAGCGGGGGGCGAGCCAGGGCAGGAACACCGACAGCGGCAGCCAGAAGAGGGGGATCTCCTGGACGAAGTATTCGTACCAGGGGCCGACGTGGTGCCAGGCCTTGCCATAGCGGGTGACGGTCTGATGGAACAGGATGTTGTCCCGGTAGGCCGAGAAGGCCGGGTCGCCGCTCCTGGCGACCGCGGCCAGCATGGGCGCCAGCCAGAGCCCGATGACGCCCAGCATCACCAGCGGGCCCGCCAGGCCCTTCAGCCACGCCCGCCAGGAGGCGGAGCGGAGCTCGCTCCGGTGGGTCCACAGGGCGGGCACGAGGGTGAAGAGGGCCAGGACGCCCACGCCCTTGGTGATGACGCCCAGCCCCGCCGCGGCCCAGCCCAGGTAGTACCAGCGCCAGCCGCCGCCCAGCAGGAAGCGCAGGAAGCCGTAGACGCCGAGGGTGATGCAGAAGGTCACGAGGCCGTCGATCTGGGCGGTGCGCGCCTGGAGGGTGAACTGCACCGTGACGAGGAGCAGGAGGCCCGCGCGCCAGGCCGTGGCGCGGTCCCACATCCGCCCGGCGGCGTCGAAGACCAGGGCGAGGGACCCGAGCCCGGCCAGCAGCGAGGGCAGGAGGAAGGCCACCCGCAGGGAGCCCGTCAGCTTCAGGAAGAGGGCGATCAGCCACATGAAGACCGGCGGCTTGTCGGGGTACAGCTCGCCGCCGCGCATGGGGAAGAGCCACTGGCCGCTGTCCACCATCTGGCGGGCCACGAGCGCGAAGCGGGGCTCGTCGGCAGGCCAGGGATCGCGCAGGCCGAGCCCCGCGCCGAAGACCACGAGGCCCAGGAGGAGGAGCAGCAGCAGCGCGCGGCGCTCGCGCGCGGGGCCGTTCAGGACGCAGGATTCGGTGCTCATGGTGCGCTCGCGGGGAAGGTGCTAGTGCCCGGCCTTGTCCCGCCGCCAGCCCCGGTGCCTGATGTCCAGGTAGAGGCTGTAGCCGGCCGTGAAGGCGGGGAAGAGGTTCTGGAGCACGCCCACCGAGTCCTGCTTGGGCGAAAAGAGGAAGTAGGCGAGCGTCATCAGGCTGCCCACCACGCTCATGTACCAGAAGAGGCGTGGGATCACGGGTTTTCCGGCCTGCTTGGAGGCCACGAACTGCACCAGCCAGCGCCCGCCGAACATGAGGGCCCCGACATAGCCGATGATCTTCCACCCGGTGACGTGCAGTCCCGTCCAGAAGAGCCAGGGGATCGGCGCGTCCAGGCCGCTCACGCGACCGGCTCCCGCAGCTCGGCCACCTTGGCGCGCCGCTTGAGCCACCACACGCCCAGAACGTCCACGAGGCCGACCCACAGGCGGTTCCAGACGCCGTACTTGGAGACCCCCGCCACCCGGGGCCGGTGGTTCACGGGATGCACGGTCATGCGCCCCCCGAAGGCCTGCACGAGGGTGGGAATGTAACGGTGCATGTGGTCGAAGGCAGGCAGGCGGAGATACCAGTCGCGCCGCACCACCTTCAGGCCGCAGCCCACGTCCGGCACGCCGTCCTTCAGAAGGGCGTTGCGGTACGCGTTGGCGATGCGGGAGCTGAGGCGCTTCACGAGATCGTCCCGCCGGTTCACCCGGTGGCCGATGACGCCCACGACCTTCGTGTCGGCCCCGTGGGCCTCCAGGAGACCCTCGATCATGCCGGGGAGGTCCGCCGGGTCGTTCTGGCCGTCCGCGTCCAGCACCGCCAGCCAGGTGCCTCGGGCGGCCCGGGCACCGCTCAGCACGGCAAAGCTCTGGCCCGTGCTGCGCGCGTGGCAGAGCACCTTCAGACGCCCGAAGCCCTCGGCCTGGATCGCCCGCAGGGTGGGAAGGGTTGCGTCGGTGCTGCCGTCGTCCACGTAGACCAGTTCGTAGTCGTAGCGGCCCTCCAGGGCCTGCTGGAGTTCCGCCACGAGGGGACGGATGTTCTCGGCCTCGTTCTTGGCGGGCACGACGACGGAAAGGAAGGGCGTGGGCTGGGAGGTGTCGGTCATGGGCGGGTGCTTTGTCTTGAGGGCCCGGGAATCCGCTCCCGGCCGAACGGATCATTATGCCGCGTGGGGGCCTTGGCTCCTACGGTCGCTTCCGCGGGGGCGGGGCGGGCGCCGTGTAGACTGGATCTTCCGGAGTTCCCGTGTCCCATCTGTCCCTGCCCGCCATCCTGATCAGCATCGTGGCGCTGCTCTTCAGCCTGAGTGTCCACGAGGCCTCCCACGCCGCCGCGGCCTACCTGCTGGGCGACCGCACCGCGGCGGAGCGCGGGCGCATGACCCTGAACCCCATCCCCCACATCGACCTGGTCGGAACGATCATCTTCCCGCTGCTGGGCCTGCTCTTCGGGGGCTTCTTCATCGGTTGGGCCAAGCCCGTGCCTTTCGAGCCCGCCCGCCTCACCCGGCGGATGCGGATGAAATACTCCAGTGCCTTGGTGTGGGCCGCCGGACCTGTTTCCAACCTCTTCCTGAGCCTCGTCTTCATGTGCGTGGTGGCAGCCACCGCGCGCAGCCTGGACCCTAACGGGTGGGGTCGCGTGGAGCTGTTCCGCGCCGCCTTCGAGGGGCCGGACGCCTTGGCGCGGCTGGGGGTGGAGGCGCTGCCCGCGCTGGTGCTGGGCCTCGGCGGGACGCTCATCGGCCTCAACGTGCTGCTGGCAGCCTTCAACCTGATCCCCCTCGGCGCCCTGGACGGCGCGGGCATCTTCCGGGTGCTCGTGCCGGACCGCTACGTGCACCGCTACGACGCCTTCCGCTACCACCCCTACGCCTGGATCGCCCTCGTCCTGCTGGGGCTCACGGGGGTGCTGTCCCTCTTCCTGGCGCCCATCCAGATGGGGGCCTACCGCCTCCTTCTGCACCCCGCACGCCTGATCCTGGGCGTGTGAATTACGGAGTCCCTTCCATGCAGCGCGTGCTTTCCGGCGTCCAGCCCAGCGGTTCCCTCCACCTCGGCAACCTCGTGGGGGCCATCGAGAACTTCGTGAAGCTCCAGGAGCGCTACCAGGCCTTCTACATGATTGCCGACTGGCACGCGCTCACCTCCAAGTTCGACCGCGTCGAGGAACTGCAGCCGGCCATCCGGGAGGTGACGGCCACCTTCCTGGCGGCGGGCGTGGATCCGGAGCGCAGTGCGCTCTTCGTCCAGAGCCACGTGAAGGAGCACGCGGAGCTGCACCTGCTCTTCAGCATGATCACGCCCCTCTCCTGGGCGGAGCGCGTGCCCACCTACAAGGAGAAGCTGCAGAACAGCGCGGCGGACCTGGGCTCCTACGGTTTCCTGGGCTACCCCATCCTGCAGGCGGCGGACATCCTCATCTACAAGGCGCACAGGGTGCCCGTGGGCGAGGATCAGCTCTTCCACCTGGAGCTGACCCGCGAGATCGCCCGCCGCTTCCACTTCCTCTACAACGTGGAGCTCTTCCCCGAGCCCCAGGCGGAGCTCACCCGGGCCGTGCGCGTGCCGGGCCTCGACGGGCGCAAGATGTCGAAGACCTACGACAACGGCCTGTACTTGAGGGACACGCCGGAGCAGATTCTCCAGAAGTGCACGCGCCAGATGGCCTCGGACACCAGCCGCGTGCGCAAGAGCGACCCCGGCAACCCGGACATCTGCACGGTCTTCACCTTCCACAAGAGCTTCAGCGACGAGGCCACGGTGGACCTGGTGAAGACGGAGTGCCCGAAGGCGGGCATCGGCTGCTTCGACTGCAAGAAGCGCCTGGCGGAGGCCCTCACCGCGCGCCTGGAGCCCCTGCGCCAGCGCATCGAGGAGAACCTGGCCCATCCCGAGCGCCTGGACGAGGTGCTCGCCCAGGGCGCCACCCGTGCCCGCACGGTGGCCCAGGCCACCATGGAGGAGGTGCGCGCGGCCATGAAGCTGCCGCGCTGATGGAGCTTCGCGGCCGCCTGCCCCTGCTGCTCCTGCTGGGGCTGGGACTTGTGGGAGGCGCCTGCTGGTGGCGGGAGCGCCCCCTGCACCGGCCTTCCGGCGTCCTGGCGCCGGAGGAACCTCAGCAGGGCGAGCCGGAGGGGCGCGCGCCCTGGTCCTTCCAGGGGCACCGCCTGGTGCCCCTGGCCACGTATGCCCTCAAGGCCCGCGTGCTGTCGCGGGAACGCTACCGCTTCGACCGGGGCGCGAAGCTCAGCCCCCTGGATCTGGCCCTCGGCTGGGGGCCCATGAGCGACCGCGCCGTGCTGGACCATATCCGCATCACCCAGGACGGCCGCTGGTACCACTGGGCCGTGCGGAGCTTCCCCATTCCCCAGGAGGCGATCGAGTCCCACAGCGCCAACGTCCACCTGATCCCGAAGGACCGCCTCGTGGCCCGGGAGCTCCTCGGCGCCCGCGTGGGCGAGTGCCTGGAGCTGGAGGGCCTGCTGGTGCGTGCCGAGGCGGGGGACGGCTCCGCCTGGCAGAGCAGCCTCACCCGCACCGACACCGGCGACGGCTCCTGCGAGCTGATGTGGGTCGAACGCGCCCGCCGCCTGCGTTGAGGGGCGATTTTTCGCTTGAATCCCTCCCGCGCTCCGCTACACTGAAGGACCTGGGGTTGCCACCCATGGTTCCTTAGCTCAGTTGGTTAGAGCATCTGACTCTTAATCAGAGGGTCCAGGGTTCGAGTCCCTGAGGAACCACCAGACAAAAGCCCTGAAGCCACAAGCTTCAGGGCTTTTCGCTATGGTTTTAACGCCCGTCCAGGGGTAGCCATTTTTGGCCGATTTTGGCACGTAAGTGTTGAAAAAAGCCGGGGGGAACAGGGGGGGCGTAAGTACGACCGTAAGTACGAACCCGGCCCGGTGGGCCTCGGACCATAAAACCGACGCCCTTGTGGGCTCTCGACAGATCTGGCGCGGCGATTGGTCTGGCGCTTTTCTCGGGGGGCCGCGCGGGCGCTGGGTTTGAGGCGTGAGACCGCCCGGACGGCCGCGTCATTTGGTTTGGCGCTTTTTGTCCGAATGTGGCGGGGAACGACGCCCTCCTGGCTCCCGGGGGGGCGTTTCTGTCTCGGGTTTGGCCGTGGACCTCAATCAGCTTTGAAGGCGGGTCAAGATGGCCTTGAAGGCGTCGACCATCGCAGCCGGGTCCCCGGCCGTGCCGGCGGCCTGGCACTGGGCGATGGCGAGGCCCTGCGCCACCTGAGCCACGGCCTCGCCGGAGAGGGCAGACGCGGGCGAAGCGGGAACCTGGCTGGGAACGGCCGGCGCGCTTGGCGCAGCCGCTGGTCCCGGGCGGCCCTCAGCCTTGGCGTGCAGGCGCTCGCGCACCCAGCCCGGCAGCTCCGTGGCCCACATGGGGCCTTTCCCCGTCATCAGCCAGCGCCAGGACACCCCGAAGAGCCACTCCATGGCGATCGCATTCGGTTGTCGAAGCTGGAGCTGGCCGGATTCCAGCTCGGAGATCACCGAGGGGCTGATCCCGAGCGGATCGGCCACGTCCTTCTGCTTGAGGCCAAGCTCCGTCCTTGCTTTTTTTATGCGGTCACCGGGAGCCATTGGCCTCTCGTGATTCGATGGGCGAAGAAATTCGCTTGACGACTTCGGTGGGCGAATCTAGATTGGCGTTGCGGTTTTAGATTCAACCTCACCAGGAGATTCAATCATGCCTCGCACCGCTGCTGCGCGCGAGGGCAGAGAAGGTCTGCCCGAACAAGTTAAGGCAAAGCTCGAGACCCTGCTCGACGTCCAGCGAATCTATTCGGGGACCGTGAACCCGGACGGGTCCCTCAAGCCTGAAGGCTGGCGCGCGCTGCTGAAGGCCGTGGGGATGGAGATCTCGGTCCTTTCCCCCGTCCTGGGGGTCAGCTCCAGTTTTGTGGGCCAGGTGATCGACCGCCGGAAGCGGTCCCAGAAGGTCGAGGACACCCTCGCCGAACTCTTCCACCTGGATCCCGTGCGTGCGTGGGGCCGGAAGTGAACCACCGCGCCAAAAACCCTTTCCCGGCGTCACCCCGGGGATGTGAGTCTGCGGAACTAACCCCAGACCCCGCGGCGGTTCCTCTGTTGGGATCTGCCTCTGCGGAACTCACATCCAAAACAGGGGAACCCGCAGAAAGTGCTGATGATGCTGTTGATATCATCGCAGCACTCCAGTGGACGACTGCCGAAGAGGTGCCGCAGTTTCCCCTGTTCGTAGCCGCCGCCCTGGCGGACGTCAGCTGCCGCGCACTTCGGAAAGCGATCGCCGACGAGCGCCTGGAAGGCCATCCCGTCATCGCCCAGGAAGGCCACCGCAAGGGCCGCCTCGAATACCGAATCCCGGCCCCGGCGCTGTTCGCCCTCTACCCCACCGCCGAAGTCCGCTGGCAGGCCCACCAGGCCGCCAAGGCCGTGGCCGCCCGCATGGCCGAGGAAGAGGCCGCCCGCGCCGCCAGGCGCCGGGAAGTCCAGGCCGCCAACCCGGCCAAGTCCGACCGGGGCCTCGCCAAGGCGTGGCACGTCCAGGCCTTCCGGGCCTTCCAGGCCCGCAGCGGCCACGGCAAGAAGCGCGCCCTCAGCCTCTACGTGGCCGACGTCCTCGGCCGCCGCCTCGAAGTCCCCGACTGGGTGCAGGCCGCCCACACCGCGCTCTCCGAGCGCAGCCTGGGGCGCTGGGAGAAGGCCCTCCAACAGGGCGGCGCCGCCGCCCTGGACCCCCGCTACGAAGGCGGGCGAGCCCGCACCCTCGACCTCGTGCCCGACATGGGCACCTTCGTCCTGTCCCTGCTCACCCAGAACCCCAGCCTGCGCGCCAAAGCCCAGGATGATTTCGTGCATGAACGCCTCGATGTGA
>CAXYVC010000049.1:0-17631 GCA_964292295.1 uncultured bacterium | reverse complement strand
CTGCTGGGACCTGGACGCCCAGCTGGAGCAGGCCATGGACGCCCTGCGCTGCCCCGACCCCGAGACGCCCGTGAAGGTGCTCTCCGGCGGCGAGCGCCGCCGCGTGGCCCTGTGCCGCCTGCTCATCCAGAAGCCGGACATCCTGCTGCTGGACGAGCCCACCAACCACCTGGACGCCGAGACCGTGGCCTGGCTGGAGAAGCACCTCCAGGACTACGAGGGCACCGTCATCGCCGTCACCCACGACCGCTACTTCCTGGACCACGTGGCGGAGTGGATCCTCGAGCTGGACCGCGGCGAAGGCGTGCCCTGGAAGGGCAACTACAGCAGCTGGCTGGAGCAGAAGAAGAACAAGCTCGCGGCGGAGGAGAAGCAGGACCGGAAGCGCGAGAAGACCCTCGAGCGGGAGCTGGAGTGGATCCGCATGAGCCCGAAGGGCCAGCACGCCAAGAGCAAGGCGCGCATCGCCAACTACGAGAAGCTCGCCGCCGCCGAGGGCGCCCAGCGGGAGCAGGAGCTGGAGATCTACATCCCCAACGGTCCGCGCCTGGGCGACGTGGTGGCCGAGCTGGACGGCGTCTCCAAGGCCTTCGGCGACAAGGTGCTCTTCGAGAACCTGAGCTTCCAGATCCCCCGCGGCGGCATCCTGGGCGTGATCGGCGCCAACGGCGCGGGCAAGACCACGCTGCTCCGGATGCTCACGGGCCAGGAGCAGCCGGACGCGGGCAGCATCCGGCTGGGCGAAACGGTCCGCATGGCCTACGTGGACCAGCTGCGCGACGGGCTCGACCCGAACAAGACGGTCTTCGAGGCCATCACCGGCGGCTACGAGATGATCACCCTGGGCGGACGCGAGGTGAACGGCCGCGCCTGGCTCAGCCGCTTCGGCTTCAAGGGCGAGGACCAGCAGAAGAAGGTGAGGGAGCTCTCCGGCGGCCAGCAGAACCGCCTGAACCTGGCGCTCACCCTCAAGAGCGAATCGAACCTGCTCTTCTTCGACGAGCCCACCAACGACCTGGACGTGAACACCATGCGCGCCCTGGAGGAGGCCATCGAGGGCTTCGCGGGCTCGGCGGTGCTCGTGAGCCACGACCGCTGGTTCCTGGACCGCCTGGCCACCCACATCCTGGCCTTCGAGGGCGACAGCCGCGTGGAGTTCTTCGACGGCAACTACACCGAGTACGAGGCCTACCGGAAGGACGTGCTGGGCCTGAAGCCCTTCGAGCCCCACCGGATCAAGTACCGGAAGCTGGCCCGGTAGGGACCGGACACCAGAAATTCGGGGCGGGGGGACAGTCGGCCCTCCCGCCCCGGGTCGGTTGGGGCCAAGATGCTGGCCACCCACATCCTGGCCTTCGACGGCAGCGGCATGCGGGTACGAGGTCTAACCGGAAGGACGTGCTGGGCCTGAAGCCCTTCCAAGCCCCACCGGATCACCGCCCGCAAGCCCACGCGGAAGGCATCCGCGCGGGAAGCCCGAGCCCTGAGGCCGGCCTTCTTCAGGCCTCCCGCTCCCGCCGGTAGCGCACCAGGTCCTGCACCGTGAGCACCGGCATGCCGTGGGCGCGGGCGAAGGCCACCACCTCGGGCAGGCGGGCCATGGTGCCGTCGGGGTTGGTCAGTTCGCAGAGCACGCCGCAGGGCTTCAGGCCCGCGAGCCGGGCCAGGTCCACGGTGGCCTCGGTGTGCCCGCCGCGCTCCAGCACGCCGCCGGCGCGCGCGCGCAGGGGGAAGACGTGGCCGGGGCGCGAGAGGTCGGAGGGCTTCGCGCCGTCCGCGATGGCGGCCTTCACCGTGCGCACCCGGTCCGCGGCGGAGACGCCGGTAGTGACGCCTTCGGCGGCCTCGATGCTCACCGTGAAGGCGGTCTGGTAGCGGCTGGAGTTGGCCTCCACCATCATGGGCAGCTCCAGCTCCGCCACCTTCCCGGCCGTGAGGCACAGGCACACGATGCCGCTGCATTCGCGGATGAGCATCGCCATCTGGGCCTCGGTGAGGGTCTCGGCGGCGAAGATCAGGTCGCCCTCGTTCTCCCGGTCCTCGTCATCCGTCACCAGCACGCCCTGCCCGCGGCGCAGCGCCTCCAGGGCGCGCTCCACGCGCTGGGTGGGATCTCCGAAGGGGGTGAGCAGGGGACTCATGGGCGCTCCTGGTGCAGAAAGGTCGGGGACCAGGGCGCGGAGCCGCGGGCGTCCGCGGCCGGGTTCCTCTTTATGTCCGGACTCTGACCGTCGGCCCTGGCCTCGCACCAGGTCTGCTGACCTTCCCGATGAGGGGAAGCGCTCGCGGGCTCCCCGGTTCGCCCGGGATACCGCCGGTGGGGACTTCCACCCCGCCCTGAGGTCGGAAACGGCACCGAGGCGCCGCCTCACGCGACCATTCTACCCGCCCCCATCGCGGCTAAGGTAGCTCCATGACCTCGCTGCTCCTCGCCGCCTTCCCGCCCGAGCTCGGAGAGCTGCTGGGGGAGCCGCCGGAGGGCTGGCACGCGGAGTGCACGGGCCTGGGCGCCCTGGCCGCGGCCGTTGCAACCGCGCGCCTCCTGGCGCAGCTCCGGCCCCGGCGCGTGCTCTTCGCGGGCACCTGCGGCGCCTACGACGCGCGCCTGGAGGTGGGGTCCTGCTTCGCCGCCTCCCTGGCGGTGGCCACCAGCGCCCCGGAGCTGCGGCGGGCGGCCTACCGCCCCCAGGCCGAGCGCACCCGCTGGGCCGCCACCTGGTCCCTGCCCTTCCGCGCGCATCCCGTGGCCGTGCCCCCGGCCATCACCACCGACCCCGCCGACGCCGCCCTGCTGGCGGGCGTGGCGCCGGCCGAGCACCTGGAGCTGACGGGGGTCTTCGCCGCCTGCCATGCGGCGGGCGTCGACTGCGCGGCCCTGCTGGGCGTGGCCAACCGCGTGGGCCCCGGGGCGCACCGGGAGTGGCAGGCCCACCACCGCGCCGTGAGCCGGGCCCTGGCCGAGGCTCTGCAGCGGGAAGGCGTCTTCGCGATGCCTTGAGGGGGCGGGCACAAGCCTCGTAACATGAGGCCACAAGGAGACCGCCGTGTTCCTGCGCGTCCTGGCCCTCGCCACCCTGCTCCTCCCCGGCCTGCCGGCAGCTGCGCCCGACGCGGCGCTCGCCCGGGCGCGGGAGCTGCACCGCCGCCTCTTCACCCTGGACACCCACGTGGACACCCCCATGCGCCTGAAGGGCGGCTTCGACCCGGCGAAGCTGCACGCCACGGGTTCCCCGGGGGCCGGCTGCCTGGACTTCCCGCGCATGGAGCAGGGCGGCCTCGCCTCGGCCTTCTTCGCGGTCTTCGTGGGGCAGGGCCCCTGCACGCCCGAGGGCCGCGCCACGGCAAGGGCCCGCACCGAGCAGCAGATGGCCCAGCTGGAGCGCCTGTTCCGGGAGCACCCGGACCGCTGCACGCTGGTGCGCACGCCCGAAGAGGCGCTGGCCGCGTGGAAGGCGGGCCGCCGGGCCATCTTCCTGGGCCTGGAGAACGGCTTCCCCCTGGGCCTGGACGTGGACCAGGTGGACACCTTCTTCCGGCGCGGCATCCGCTACATCACCCTCTGCCACACCGCCGACAACGACCTCTGCGGAAGCTCCACGGACAAGGGCCAGGGCGGCCTCACCCCGCTCGGGGCCGAGGTGGTGCGGCGCATGAACGCACTGGGCGTCATGGTGGACCTGAGCCACGTCTCCGACCGCACGGTGAAGGACGTGCTGGCCCTCAGCCAGGCGCCGGTGCTGGCCAGCCACAGCTGCGCCCGCGCGCTGTGCGACCACCCGCGCAACCTCCCCGACGCCCTGCTGCGCGCCATCCGGGACAAGGGCGGCGTGGTGCAGGTCTGCCTCATGTCCGACTACCTGTGCTCGAAGCCGGAATCGGAGGCCCACCGTGCGGCCCGCGCGGCCCTGGAGGCGGACGTGAAGCGCCGCTTCGGCAGCTGGGAGAAGGTGCCTCCGGCGGAAGAGGCGGCCTTCATCGCCCGCTGGGAGGCCATCGAGGCGACCTTCGGCGCCACGGCCACGGTGAAGGATCTGGCCGACCACATCGACCACGTGGTGCGCACCATCGGCATCGACCACGTGGGCATCGGCAGCGACTTCGACGGCGGCGCTGGGCTGAAGGACTGCCGGGACGTGAGCCAGGTGCCCGCCATCACCGCGGAGCTCCTGCGCCGGGGCTACACCGAGGCCCAGCTCGCCAAGCTGTGGGGCGGCAACGCGCTCCGGGTGTTGGGCGAGGTCCAGGCCGTGGCGGCCCGCCTTCAGACCACTGGCAAGCGATAGACTGCTCTTTCCGGAGACCCCCATGACGCCCAGCTCCCTCGCCCTCGTCCTCGCCGCGCTGTGCGCGGCAGCCCCTGGCGCCGTCGCGGCGCCCGCCGCGGCGCCCCAGGCGGCCTCCCGCCTTCCCTGGCCGAAGCCCGTCTCCCCCCGCCTGGAGGGGGGGCTGGTGGCGAAGGACGGGGCGGGCCAGCGGGCCCGCATCGCCCGCGGCCTCGCCCAGGTCGCCTCCCTGTGGCGCGCGGAGGACGGCGACGCCGGTGCCTTCGAGGCCTTCGCCCGCACCCACTTCGCCCCCGAGGGACCGGCGCTGGACGCGCTCTTCGCCCGCATGGAGGGCATGACGGAAAGCCTGAACGGCCACTTCCAGGAGATGGTGCGCGACCTGCGCTGGCAGTCGGAGCTGGAGCTGGGCCCCCTCTATCCCTTCGATGACCTCATGGGCGCCTACAGCCCCGGCGCCCACCTGCTGGACGACCTCTTCGCCAACAAGCTGGCCTTCGTCGTGCTGCTGAACTTCCCCATGAGCACCCTGGAGCAGCGCCAGGCGGAGGGCGACGCCTGGACCCGCCGCAGTTGGGCCGAGGCGCGCCTGGTGGACGCCTTCTCCAAGCGCATCCCCGCCGCCGTGAACGCCGCCTTCGCCGAGGCCAGCTCCGAGGCCGAGAGCTACATCGCGGGCTACAACCTCTGGATGCACCACGTGCTGGACGCCAAGGGCCAGCGCCTGTTCCCGGCGGGCAAGCGCCTGCTCAGCCACTGGAACCTGCGGGACGAGATCAAGGCCCAGTATGCCCGCGGCAAGGAGGGCCTGCCCGCCCAGCGGGTGATCCTGCGCGCCATGGAGCGCATCGTGGACCAGAGCATCCCCGCCTGCGTCCTCGACAGCCCCCACGCGGACTGGAACCCCTTCACCAACGAGGTGAAGCCCGCCGCCGTGAAGGACAGCGACCAGCCCCTGCCCGCCGGCTTCCGGGTGAGCCCGGAGCGCGAGGCCGACCGCCGCTACGCGGTGCTGCTGAAGGACTTCCGCGCCGCGCGCATGGCCGACCCCTACAGCCCCCTCGCCCCCCCCCACACCGCCCGCAAGAACGAGGAGGACCGCCAGATCCCCGAAGCCCGCCTCAAGCGGATGCTCGAGGACGTCTGCGGCAGCCCCCTGGTGAAGGAGGTGGCGAAGGAAGTTTCAACGCGCCTGGGCCGCAAGCTCGAGCCCTTCGACATCTGGTACAACGGCCTGCGCGCCACCAGCAGCCTGCCGGAGGCCGAGCTGGACGCCATCACCCGCAAGCGCTTCCCCGACGCCGCGGCCTTCAAGCGTGAGCTGCCCGTGATCCTGAAGAGCCTCGGCTTCGTGCCCGAGACCGCCGACTGGCTGGCCTCCCGCATCGAGGTGGATCCGGCCCGGGGCAGCGGCCACGCCATGGGCGCCGCCCACCGCAAGGACAACGCCCGCCTGCGGACGCGCATCGGCAAGGAGGGCATGGACTACAAGGGCTTCAACATCGCCATCCACGAGCTGGGCCACAACGTGGAGCAGACCTTCAGCCTGAACCGCGTGGACCACACCCTGCTCCAGGGCGTGCCCGCCACCGCCTTCACCGAGAGCATGGCCTACACCTTCCAGAACCGCGATCTGCAGGTGCTGGGCGTGCCCGTGAAGGCCGACCCCAAGGCCAAGGCGCTGAACGCCCTGGGCGAGTTCTGGCAGACCTTCGAGATCGCCGGCGTCTCCCTGGTGGACATGGGCCTGTGGGACTGGATGTACCGCCATCCCGAGGCGACGCCCGCCGAGACGCGCGAAGCGGCCCTCGCCATCGCCAAGGACGTGTGGAACCGCTACTACGCCCCCGTCTTCGGCCAGAAGGACTGCACCCTGCTCGCCATCTACAGCCACATCGTGCACAGCTTCTTCTACCTGCCCGACTACTTCGTGGGCCACCTCGTGAACCTGCAGATCGAGCAGCACATCGAGAAGAACGGCAACATGGCCGCCGAAGTCGAGCGCATGTGCCGCATCGGCCGCCTCACGCCCGACGCCTGGATGAAGCAGGCCACCGGCAAGCCCCTCGGCCCCGAGGCCCTGCTGGAGGCCACCCGCGAGGGCCTGAAGGCGCTGAAGTAGAAGCAGGGGAAACGGAACGAACCGGGGGCCTTCCCCCCGTTCGTTCCGTTCAGTAGCCCTTCCGGATCGAGGGCCCGGGCCTCTTGGTGGCCACGAGGGAGGCGATGGCCTCGGCCAGCTCCTCGGGCAGATTCTGGAACTCCAGCCCCACCATCACGGGGTTCCGGCCGGCGACCCAGACGATGCGCGCCTGGACCTCGTGCAGGAGGCGGTCGGGCAGCTCCAGGCGCATCGCCTCGAGGGACAGGCCGTCCTTCACGGCATCGGCCAGGTGTGCGGGCAGGGCGAAGCTGCAGCCGCCCAGGCCCACCGTGCTCAGGGCCAGGCCCGCGCAGGCGAAGTCGCCCGCCTGGAAGTGGAGCCGGCAGTCGGGCCCCGGCACAGCACGGGGGTATTTCCGCTCCAGGTAGCTCATGGCGCCTCCACGACGATGCAGTCTATCGGCAGGAAGGGCCGGGAACCGGAATCCGCGCACCGGAAGGCGCTTCCACACGGGCACGGCCGGCCCCGGCTTGCTAGACTGGAGGCATGTCGAAGTACTACGCAGGCCAGGAACTCGACGCCCGGTGCGGGCGCTGCAAGGACGAGACGCGCCACCGCATCCTGAGCATCACGGACGGGGTTCCGGAAAAGCTCATGTGCGCCGTCTGCGGGTCCTCCCACAAATTCCGCCAGGAAAAGCCGAAGGCCGCAGCCTCCGCTCCCGCGTCCCGGCCGGGGCGCATGGCCACCGCGGCAGCCCCCAGGCCCGCCGCCGCCAGCCCCAGCCGCTTCCAGGAGCTGATGAGCGCGGAGCAGGGCGGTGCCCGCGCCCTGCCCTACAGCCCCGCCACGGCCTGGCTGGAGGGCCAGTGGATGGATCACCCCTCCTTCGGCCTGGGCCGCGTGCAGCGCAAGGCCAGCCGGAAGGTCGAGGTGCTCTTCCGGGACGGACTCAAGACACTGATCAGCGCCTGACGTGGAAGGCACGGGTCCCGCCCCGGAAGCGCTGCTGCAGGAGCCTCCCGCGGCCCTTCAGGCGCTGGCCTTTGCGGTGGTGGACCTGGAGACGACCGGGCACGTGCCGAAGGGCGGCTGGAACCACCAGGATCGTTTCCACGCCGGCGCGGAGATCACCGAGATCGGCGTGGTGCGCCTGTCGGGCCGCATCGTCCAGGGCCGCTTCCAGAGCCTCTGCGCCGTGGAGCGGGGCGTGCCCGGCCTGATCCAGCGCCTCACGGGCATCACGCCCGCCCTGCTGGAGGGCGCCCCCGCCTGGGACCGCGTGGCCCTGACCCTGGCGCCGGAACTGGAGGGGCGCGTGTGGGTCGCCCACAACGCCCGCTTCGACGGCGCCTTCCTCAAGGCCTACCTGCCCGAGGGGCTGTGGCGACGCCATGCCCGGCTCTGCACCCTGAAGCTCGCCAAGCATCTGGTGCCCGAGGCGAGCAGCCGCAGCCTCTCCAGCCTCTGCGCCCTGCTGGACATCTCGAACCGCCGGGCCCACCGGGCCCTCAGCGACGCGGAGGCCACGGCGGAGCTGCTCGGCATCCTGATGGACCGCGCCGCGGCGCGCGGCTGGGACGCGGAGGCCTTCCTCCAGGCCGGTGCCGTGCGCTGGGAGGGCCTGTAGCCCCATGGCCACGCCCGCCCAGTGGCTCTCCGGCGCGCGGCCACGCACCCTGCCCGCAGCGATCGCGCCCGTGGCCGCCGGAACCGGCGCGGCCGCGGCTCTGGGCAGCGCGCACGTCGGCCGCGCGGCGCTGGCGCTCACGGTGGCCCTGGCCCTCCAGGTGGGCGTGAACTACGCCAACGACTACGCCGACGGCATCCGGGGCACGGACGACCACCGCGTAGGCCCCTTTCGCCTCACGGCTTCCCGCGCGGCCTCCCCGGCGGCGGTGCGCCGGGCCGCTCTTGCAGCCTTTGCCGTGGCCGCCGCCGCGGGCACCGCGCTGGCGGCCCTCTGCGGCGCCTGGGGACTGATCGGCGTGGGGGCGGCCTGCATCCTGGCGGCCTGGGGCTACACCGGAGGCCGGCACCCCTACGGCTACGCGGGCCTGGGCGAGGTCTTCGTCTTCCTCTTCTTCGGGCTCGTGGCGGTGCTGGGCACCACCTACACCCAGGCGGGGCGGGTTTCAGGACCATCCCTCGCAGCCGCGTGTGGCGTGGGCGCCCTGGCCTGCGCGGTGCTGGTGACCAACAACCTGCGGGACCTCCCCACGGACGCCGCCAGCGGCAAGCGCACCCTGGCCGTGCGCCTGGGGGAGGCCGGCACCCGCCGCCTCTACGGCGGCCTCCTGCTCGCCCCCTGGCTGGTGCTGGTCCCCCTCTTCCCTAAGGCCCCCCGCACGGCCCTGGCCCTCCTGGCCCTCCCCTTGGCGTGGGGCCCGCTGCGGGCCGTGGGCCGGGGGGCCAGGGGCCTGGAGCTGCTGCCGGTGCTTGCCGCCACGGGGCGCCTGGAGCTGGCCTACGGCCTGCTGCTGGGCCTCGGGCTGGCCCTGCCGCGCTAGGCGCTCTCCGCCTCCTGGAGGGACTCGAGCTTCCGCTGGGCCCGCTGGGTGCTCCAGAAGCCCCAGAAGGCGCCCAGGGCCCCCGTGGCCATGCCGGCGAGGCAGAGCAGCAGCAGGCTTCCGAAGGAGAAGAAGCCCAGGCGGGCCATCTCGACCAGCAGGGGACTGACGCCACCCAGGCCGCGGTGCAGGGGAAGCCACAGGCCGAAGAGCACGAGCAGCGCCGTCCCGCTGGCCAGGAGCCCCAGGAAGGCCCCCTCCAGCAGCAGGGGCGTGCGGATGAAGCCCTCGGTGGCCCCCACCAGCCGCATGATGCCGATCTCCTCCTCCCGGCTGAGCACCGTCATGCGGATCACGTTGCCCGTGGAGAAGCCCGCCGCCAGGAGCAGCAGGATGCCCACCGCCGCCAGGGCGGAGCGGAGCATGGTCCCCATGCGCACCAGGGCCTCCAGGCGCTCCTGGTCCACAATGACGTCCCCCACGCCGGGCAGCTGCTGCAGGCTGGCCCCCACCTCGAGGGCCTTGCGCGCCGCGAGAAGGTCCGGCCGCAGGGTCAGCTCCAGGGATTCGGGGACGGCCTCCTGCCCCAGGCTCTCCAGCATCATCCCGGCTTCCCGGGTGGCCTGCCGGAGGCGTCGGGTGCCCTCCTGGCTGGAGACGCGGCGCAGCTCCCGGAAGCGCGGGTCCCGCTTGAGGGCGGCCTCCGCCTCGTCCAGCCCCGCGCCATCCCGGGCGAAGAGGGTGATCCGGGCCATCTCCTCCATGCGGCCCACCCAGCGGTTCAGGGTCTCCACCGCCAGCAGGCCGCCGCCCGCCAGCACGAGGCCGCTGGCGAGGGTCAGCACCGCGAGCAGGTGCTGGCCGCGGTGGCGCAGCAGGTCGCGCCCCACGTCCCGCAGCAATACGCCGACGAGGCGCAGACCGATCCGCATCAGTTGTTCCCGTCCAGCGCCAGGCCCCGGATGACCGCCGTGGTGGCGAGGTCCACGGTCACGGGGGAGGCGCCGGCCACGGGGGCCTTCCACAGGAAGAAGCGGTACGGCACGGCCCCGCTCTGGGCACCGTCCGAGGCTCCCACGAGCCAGTCCTTCGTACCACCGTGGGCCAGGATGCGCAGACCCGGCTGGCCCGCCCAGCTCCCCAGGCTTCCCCCGCTGGGCTCCCGGTCGTAGCCGGAGGTGAAGTCGCTGGGCGAGAAGATGAGCACCGGTCCGCTGCCCGCGGGCTGGCCGGCGTCGATGCGCGACACGAAGAGGCGCTGCCCGCTGAGGTCGTAGGCGAGGCTGCCGGCGCTGCCCGCCCCGAGCCGGGTGGCGCTGCCCACGAGCACCCGGGTCCAGCCGGAGGCCCCGCCGCTGCGCAGGCGCGGCCCGCTGAGCTGCGTATTGAGCGGGTCCGTCACCGTGGAGCCGCCGTCGAAGAAGCCGTAGACCGTGCCCGCCGCCGCGGCCACGCCCGTGCCGCCGGTGTCCCCCGAAGTGGAGAGGGCCTGCAGCGAGACCGTGCCGCCGTTGGCGATGGCGCCGGGGTTGGCGATCACCCAGACCTGGCTGGCACTGGCGCTGGTGCTGTGTTCGGCCACGTACAGCGTGCCCGTCTGCGGGTCCACGCTGGCCTGGGAGAAGACGCCGCCACTCAGGCGGTCCGAGCTGTCCAGGGTGAAGCTGGCGATGTCGGAAGTGCTGGAGAGGCTGCCTTGAGCCGTCCGGGCGCGCTCGATGCGCACCACCTTGCCCGTCTGGGAGACCAGGAAGAGGCGGCTCCCGACCTGGTCGAAGGCCATGCCGCCCCAGGCGAGCGTTTTCACGTCGTCCAGGAGGGTCCCGGAGATCTCCCGGTCCGGCGCGGTGGCGGGAGCCGCCGCCAGGGTATCCAGGTCACTCCACACCAGCACCCGGCTGGTGGCGGAGCTGCCCCCGTCGAAGACGTAGAGGGCCGTTCCGCTCGTGGATCCGCCGTCTACCGCGTCCCGGCAGGCCGTCAGGAGAGAGATGGCAAGCAGCGCCCCGCCCAAGCATGCATTCCAGGCCCCGCCTCGCATGGCATTCCTTCTCACTTGCTGAAGAGCGCCTTCAGCTGGCTGTTGAGGTGCTTCACCAGCTCCGCGTCGCAGCCCCGGTCCACGACCCCGCGGCTCACGCCGAGGGCCAGCCCCTTGACCGCCTCGGGACCGTCGCCGGCATTCACCTGGTGCGTGGCCTTGGCATAAAGTTCGTTCACCAGGTCGTGGTGCTCGGGGGGCAGCGCGGCCTTTGCCGTCTGGGCGATGCGCAGGGCGAAGGCGTTCAGCTTGGCGATCTTCACGGGGTCCGTCACCGCACCTGCGGGATGGGGGGCCGGCGCAGCCTGGGGCACAGGCGGCGGGGCCGGCACCGTCACGGGCACATCCACGGGCAGGGGCTCCGGCTCGGGCGGCGCCGCGAAGACCGGCTCCGGCGCAGGGGGCGGCACCGGTTCGGGAGCGGGGGCCGCAGCGGGTGCCAGCTCCGGGGGCAGTTCGGGGCGCTTGCCGCCGCGGACGCCCTTCATGAGCACGTGGCCCGCCATCACCAGGCCGTAGAGGTCCTTGGCCACGTTCAGCACGGGCTTCTGCAGCACCTCGGCCAGTTCCTGCACGGAGTAGAAGCCCGTGAGGAGCGTGAGCAGCCGGGCCTCCCGGGGACTCACGCCGTGGGGCGTCTCCCCGGGCAGCAGGGTGGACTGGGCGTAGAGGTCCAGGGAGCTGATCTTCTGGCTGATGACCCGCCATTCGTCCATGCGCCGGTGCATCTCCATGAGCACCGCGGCGTTGGACTTGGTGATGCTCAGGGGAACCTCCTGCGCGCCCTCCTCGAAGTGGTAGCGGCCGTCCAGCCACAGGGCCACCTCGTAGACCGCGTCCAGCCCCTCGGCGTCGTTGCTGACGGCGTGGACGATCTTGCCGTCCTTCAGGAAGATCCGGGCCTTCTTGGGATCATCCACCACGTGGAAGCAGCCGGACTTCCCGCCCTGGCTCACCAGCTGGATGATGTCCGGAAGCGGGGCCTCCCGCATGGAACCTTGGATCAGACCCTGGGACATGGGTATTCCCTTTCGTCACCGTTTTTCGTGGTTGAGGGTGATCCTAGCACGGAGGCGCCTTTCCGGACGCCGGGAGAGGACGTCCGCATCGGAGGATCCGGGCTTGGGGTACACTGGCCGGCGCGGTTCCGCCGGCCCAGGGTCGGCCATCCGCCCGGACCCCGCCCGTGATCGACACCACCTTCCTCAACGACTCGCCCCTCTTCCGCAACCTGGACGAGATGGAGCGCGCCCAGATCCTGGTCATCGGCCAGGTGCAGGAATACGAGGCGGGCGGCGTCATCTTCCGCGAGGGCGACCCCGGAGACGGCCTCTACATCGTCATGGCGGGCACCGTGCGCATCTCCAAGCGCAGCGCCGGGGGCGAGGAGGCCCTCGCCGTGCTGGAGCCCAACGCCTTCTTCGGCGAGATGGCCCTCATCGACGTGAGCCCCCGGGCGGCGGACGCCATCGCCTGTGAACCCGCGCAGCTCTTCTACATCCCCTTGAGTGCGTTCCAGGCGGTGATCGAGGCCCACCACCAGATCGCCCTGAAGGTGCTGTACAGCCTGTGTGCCGTGCTGGCCCAGCGCCTCCGGGAGACGAACGAGCGCTACATGTCCGTCTTCGCCATCGCCCAGTGGGGCGGCGCATTGGGCCCCGACGCCCTCATTCCCCTGCCCTGACACCGCGGGCTTTCCACCCAGAAAGGAAGACCATGTCTGACCTCGTGAAGCAGATCACCGACGCCGAGTTCCCCGCCGTCATCGCCCAGGGCGTGACCCTGGTGGACTTCTGGGCCCCCTGGTGAGGCCCCTGCCGCCAGATCGCGCCCTCCCTGGACGAGATCGCCGGCGAGCTGGGCGACCGCGCGAAGATCGTGAAGATCAACGTGGACGAGAACCCCGGCGTGGCCGGCCAGTTCGGCGTCATGTCCATCCCCACCCTGCTGCTCTTCAAGGACGGCAAGCTGGTGGACAAGAAGGTCGGCGGCCAGCCCAAGCCCGCGCTGAAGGCCTTCATCGAGAGCGCCTTCTAGGCCGCGCTCCCGTTTCATGCTCCGGCAAGGCCCCGCTCCCCGCGGGGCCTTCGCCTATTCGGCAGCCTGGGCCTTCTTGCGGAGCACGAGGCGCACCTCGTTCCCCTTCGCGTTGTGGACGACCTCGTCCATCACCATCTGGATCATCGCCAGGCCCCGCCCGCACTGGCGCGTGAGGGCCTCCTCGCTCATGGAGGGCAGGACGTTCGTGTCGAATCCCGGCCCCTCGTCGGCGATGCGCACCTCGAAGCACTCGGGCGTGACCTCCACGCCCACCTCCACGCGCCGTCCCGCATAGGCGGGGTCCGCCAGCCGCTCCTCCAGCAGGGCGAAGTAGCGGTCCTTGGCGCTGAAGAGGTCGCCCTTCAGGCTGCTGTCCACCTCCAGGTTGCCGTGCTCCAGCGCGTTCACCAGCGCCTCGTGGTAGGCCATGGCCAGCACGTCCACGTTGCCGGGCGTGGCGAAGCCCAGGGGCACGAGGCGGTCCGTGAGGTGCAGCACCATCGCGGGGATGTCCAGCTCGTCCGAGCGGAAGGAGAAGAGGCGCGTCTCGCGCACCAGCCCGCGCAGGCCGGTCTGGGCCATGCGCAGCTCCCGGTGCAGGCCCACCAGGTGGAAGACGCTGTTCACGAGCTCCCGCAGCGCCAGAGGCTTCTGGAAGAGGTTCGCGGCCCCCATGCGCATGGCGCGGATGGCGTATTCCAGGCTGGCCTGGCCCGTCATCAGCACCACCGGAAGGCTGGGCTGGACGGACTTCACCCGGTGGACCACGTCGAAGCCGTCCATCCCCTCCATGTTGATGTCCGACACCACCAGGTCGAAAGCCAGCCCCCCGGGCCGGTCCAGAAGCTCCAGCGCCTCCGAGGCCTCCGAGAAGGCGTGCACCTTCATGCCGTGGTGGGCGAGGGCCTCCCGGACCATGGAGAGCACCGCCTGATCGTCGTCGATCAGGAGCACGTGGGGTGCGGTGCTGTGCGGCATCCCGGTCTCCCTCATGGCCTGTTCCCTCCCATCGGATCCGGCAGGACTTTCTTGAGCACTGCCTCCGTGCGGTCCAGGGCCCCGCGGAGCGCCTCGGGCAGGCCGGGGAGCGGGGACAGCTGCGCGGGGCGCAGGCCCGGCGCAGCATCCAGCGCCTCGCCGAGAGCGCTGGGCAAGGCTTCCGGCGCCACGACCCGCAGCCGCCCCGCGGCGCGCAGGGGCTCCACCAGATCCCCGAAGTTCGCGTAGCCGGGCCCGACCAGGACGGGCAGGCCGAAGCGGGCGGGCTCCAGCGGATTGTGGCCGCCCTCCCACCTCCAGCCACCACCTACCAGGGCCACCGTACCCTCGGCGTAGGCCGCCGCCAGTTCCCCCAGGGTGTCCAGGAGCAGCAGCTCCGTGCCCCTCCAGGCCTCCGCCTCCTCCGGCCAGGGCTCCGAGGCCCGGCGGAAGGCGAGCCCCGCCTGCGCCAGCAGGCCCGCCACCTCCGCGAAGCGCCGGGGCTGGCGGGGCGCGATCACCAGGCGCAGGCCGGCATGCCGCTCCCGGGCCGCGCGCCAGGCGGAGAGCACCAGGGCCTCCTCTCCGGCCACGGTGTTGCCCACCACCACCACGGGAAGGCCCTCCCAGGCCGCCCGCAGGGGATGCCAGCCCGCATGCAGGGGCTTGGGCGCGGGAAGGTCCGCCTTGAGATTGCCGCCGAGCTGGACCTCCGGCGCCCCCAGGGCGCGGAAGGCCTCGGCGCTCGCCTCGTCCCGGGCCGCCACGGCGCTGAGGCGGGCCGCGGCGCGGCGCAGCCAGGGCCCCCCGCGCGTCAGGGAGCGGGGCGTGAGGCGGCCGTTCACCACGGCCCGCGGGATGCCTCGCGCCTCCAGACTGCGCAGCAGGTTCGGCCACAGCTCGGTTTCCAGGGCCACGAAGGCCGCGGGGGGCCTGTGGAGGAAGGGGGCCAGCCCGGCTGGGTCGTCCAGGGGGAAGGCCCCGCCCGTGACCCGCCCCGTGCCGGCATCCCAGTCGGGCAGGCGCCGGCGCAGCAGCTCCAACCCCGCGGGCGTCCCCGTGGTGACGTGCAGGGCGTGCCCCCGCGCACGCAGCCGCCCCAGGAGGCCTTCCGCCAGCAGCAGCTCGCCCACGCTCACCGCGTGCACCCACACCCAGCCGCGGGGCAGGTCCTCCGGAGGCCTGGCCTCCAGGCGCTGGCGCCAGCCCTCCGGCAGACCGCGCCGGAGGGCCCGGCACAGGGCGCCGGCCAGGGACACCGCCGTCAGGTAGCTCAGGTCCGCCGGATGCATGCTTCTAGCCTCCCATGATCCCGATCCGAAGGCATCATGGAGGCCATGCGGCCCCTGCTTTCCCGATCCGCGCACCCGGACCTCCTCGCCTTCCTGGCGCTGCCCGCGCTGGCCCTGGCCTGCGCGCTGCTGGCCAATGCGCTCGCCTCCCCGGGCCGGCGCCTGGCCTGGACCGGACGCCCCCTGCCGCCCGCCGAGCCCCCCGCGGCACCGACCACCCTTCCCCCTCGCCCCTTGGCCCCCGATGCCCCGGCCCTCGGTTCTCCAGCGCCTGCCACGCCCGCCCAGGGCGCGCCGTCCATCCCCAAAGGCCCCACCACAGCCCAGGGTCTTGGCCAGGATCCCTCCGCGCCCCTGCGGGAACTGGACGGAGCCCGCGCCCTGGCCGCCTTCCGGCAGGGCGCCGTCTTCCTGGATGCCCGGCGCAGCGCGGAATACGAGGCCGGCCACGTGCCCGGGGCCTGGTGCGCGCCCGTGTGGGAGGCGGACCTCGAGGACCGCATCCTCGCCTTCGAGGCGGGCGTGCAGCCTTCCGCGGGAACGCCCCTGCTCCTCTACTGCGGAGGCGGCGACTGCGAGGACGCCCACCGCCTGGCGCGGCGCCTTCTGGAGCTGGGCTACCGCAACCTCTGGGTGCACCGCGGCGGCTGGAACGAATGGCTGGCCCTGAAGGGGCCCGTGCGCAGCGGAGCCGCCCGATGAGCCGCTGGCTGCTCCACCCCCGCCCCACCCTCCTCTGCCGCCTGGCCCTGGGGGCCACCTTCCTGGTGGCCGCCTGGCCCAAGCTGCTGGACCCCCCGGCCTTCGCCAAGGCCATGGCCGCCTACGCCCTGATGCCCGCCTGGGCCGTGCACCCGGCGGCCCTCGTGCTGCCCTGGCTGGAGGCCCTCGCGGGCCTGGCCCTGGTGCTGGGCCTGCGCCCGCGCGCCGCCGCCGCCTGGCTGGGCTTCCTGCTCCTCGCCTTCGCGCTCGCCCTCGGCATCAACCTCGCGCGCCGCCACCCCGTGGACTGCGGCTGCTTCCAGGTCGGCGCGCCCGACCGCAGCACCGACGCGCGCCTGGCGGACATGCGCGGCGCCCTGCTGCGGGATTTGGGGCTTCTCCTCCTCGCCGTCCAGATCCTGGCGGCCGGCGCCACGCGTCCCAGGCGCCCCGCACCGTGAGGCTCGCCGCGCCCACCGCCTTCAAGGGCACCCGCAGCCCGCTGGAGGCCGCCCGGCACATGGCAGCACCCGGCGACCGCCTCCTGCCCTTGAGCGACGGGGGCGACGGCTTCCTGGAGTGCCTGCACTGGGCCCTGGGCGGGCGCTTTCGCAGCCTGGAGGCGGCGGATCCCTTCGACCGCGTGCGCCCCGTGCCCGTGCTGGAACTGCCCGACGGCACCCTCGCCCTGGAGTGCGCCAAGGTCATCGGCCTCGCGGGGCTCGAACGGCTCGCCCCGCTCGAAGCCAGCAGCCGGGGCTTCGGCGAACTCGTCGCGGCCTGCGCGGACGCGCCCGGGCTGTGGATCGGTCTGGGCGGGAGCGCCACCGTGGACGGCGGCCGGGACTTGCCGCCCCTGCACCTGCCCCCCACCCGCGTCCTCTGCGACGTGCGCACGGGGCTCGCCGATGCCGCCCGCGTCTTCGGCCCCCAGAAGGGCGCCCGCCCCGAGGAGCTGCCCCTTCTGGAGGCGCGGCTCCGGGGCCTCGGCCTTCCGGAGGGCCCGCGCACCGGCGCCGCCGGCGGCCTGGGCGCCAGGCTGGGCGCCCTCGGCGCGGAGCTGGTGGACGGTGCCGGCACCATGCTCGAGGTCTGCGGCTTCGACCGCGCCTGCACGGGCTGCGGGGCCGTGCTCACCGGCGAGGGGCGCCTGGACGCGAGCACCCTGGAGGGCAAGCTGCCCGCCGTCGTCGCCGCCCGGGCCCGGGAGCTGGGCCTGCCCGTGCTGGGCCGCTTCGGCTGCCGCGGGGAAGGCTGGGAGCGCGCCGCAGCCCTCTTCGACGAAGTGCGCTTCGAGGTGCCGTAGCCGTCGGGCCGCGCCTCTGCGAGAATGGAGCCGCGCGGTTCTGTAGCTCAGGTGGATAGAGCGACCGCCTCCTAAGCGGTAGGTCGGCAGTTCGAGTCTGCCCAGAACCACCACCCACCAAGCCCCGGAACCTAGCGGTGACGGGGCTTTCTGCACCTGGGTCAAAACACCAAGGGAGGAGGCCCCCGGGGGCCCTCCGCCTTCGTTTCCCGCGCCGTGGGGTCAAGGGGGGGGGGGGGGGGTGGACGCCGGCCCCGACTTCGCCCCGGGGGGCGGCCTGATCGCGTTCAACACGGCCACCAACTGGGACTTCGGGGCCGGGGCCCCGGCGGCCAACCAGTACGACTTCGACAGCGTCGCCCTGCACGAGTTGAT
>CAXYVC010000048.1:0-18174 GCA_964292295.1 uncultured bacterium | reverse complement strand
GAGGCCCCGGGCCCCCCGGGCGAGGAGCCCCGGGCCGGGTTCCGCTCCAGGTGCCTGAGGAAGGCGGCGGCCTCGGCGGAGAGCTGGCCGTGCCCCCGGGCGATGGAGAAGCGCCTCGGGATGCGCAGGTCCAGCAGGGGCAGGATGCGCAGGCTGCGGTCCGCCACCTCCCGCTGCACGCTCCACCGCGACAGGAACCCGAAGCCGAGGCCGTGCTGCATGGCCGTCTTGATGGCCTCGGTGTGGCCAAGCTCCAGGTCCTGGGGCTCCACGCGCCGGGGCGGCTTCGCGCGCGCAAGAGCCCGCTCCACCACCGCCCGGGTGCCGCTTCCCGGTTCCCGCCAGAGCAGGGGGCGGCCCCGCAGAGCCGCCCCCCGACTGGGCAGCTGCCCCTCGCAGCGCGCCGGCGCCACCAGGACCAGCTCGTCCTCCAGGAAGGGCTCCAGGCGAAGCCCCTGGGCCCGCGGGAGGCCCTCCACCAGGGCCAGGGGCAGCGCCCCCGTGCGCAGGGCCTCCAGCATCTCCCGCGTGTTGCCCGAGCGCACCTTCACGCCCACGCCCGGGTGGGCGCGCAGGAAGGAGGCCAGCAGGGGCGGTAGCACATACGACGCCAGCGTGGTGCTGGCGCCCAGTTCCAGCACGCCCAGCACGGGGCGCTCCGCCAGGGCCTGCATGGCCCCGGCGAGCAGCGCGTGCAGGCGCTCCGCCACCTCCAGCAGCTCCTGGCCCGCGTCCGTGAGGGCCATACCCTCCCGGCTGCGCCGGAAGAGCGCGCGCCCGAAGGCCTCCTCCAGCTGGCGGACCTGGGCCGTGACGGCGGGCTGGGAGAGGGCCATGCGCCGCGCGGCCTCGGTGACGCTGCCCGCCAGGGCCACCTGGCGGAAGGTTTCCAGGCGCCGGGGATCCAGGGACATGGCGGAGGGACTAGCCATCAGAATCCATGATAGCCCATCCGAAAGAACGATTTGAATACATGATGGGATCCATCCACGCTGGCTTCATGGACACGCGCCGCACGCCCCCTGCCCTCGGTTCCTGGCTGCTCCTGGCCGGCCTCCTCGCCGCCCTGCACCCGGCGGTCTCGCCGGGCGTCGCCCTGGCGGCGGGCCTCGCCCTGGCGCTCGGGCTCGGCCACGGCCACCGGGCCACGGTACGGCGCTGGACGCCCCGCCTCCTGGCCCTTTCCGTGGCGGCGCTCGGGGCCGACCTGGACCTGGGACGGGTGCTTCACGCCGGGCTCAAGGGCGCCGGCTTCGCCTTCTGCAGCATCCTCTTCGTGCTGGGGCTGGGCCTCGCGCTCATCCGGCTCCTGGGAGTGGACCGCCGCACGGGGCTGCTGGTGAGCGTGGGCACCGCCATCTGCGGGGGCAGCGCCATCGCCGCCGCGGCGCCGGTGCTGGATGCGGAGGAGGGCGAGACGGGCCTCGCCCTGGCCACCGTGTTCCTGCTGAACGCCGTGGCCCTCTGGGTCTTCCCCCTCCTGGGGCATCTGGCGGGCCTCGCGCCCGCCACCTTCGGCCTGTGGGCGGCCCTGGGCATCCACGACACCAGCTCCGTGGTGGGCGCCGCGCTGGCCTACGGCGGCGGCGCCCTGGAGGTGGCCACCACCACCAAGCTGGCCCGGGCGCTCTGGATCGTGCCCCTCACCCTCCTCCTGGCGCGCTTCCACCCGAAGAAAGAGGGCGCCGGCAAGGCCAAGCGCCCCTGGTTCATCCTGGGCTTCCTGGCGGCGGCGGCCCTCTGCACCTGGATCCCCGCCCTGCGGCCCCTCGGCCACGGCGTTGCCTGGGGTGCCCGGCGCCTGCTCGTGCTCACCCTCTTCCTCGTGGGCGCCGGCCTGGACCGCGCCACTCTTGCCCGGGTGGGCTGGAAACCCGCCCTGATGGGCGTGCTCCTCTGGATCGCCCTCGGCCTCACCAGCTTCGTCGCCGTGTCCGGGGGCTGGGCCCAAGCCTGAACGGGACCGTGCCGGAAGGAGCCCTGAAGGCCCCCTTCCGGCACGGATCTTCGACGCGGATCAGCCCTTCTTCATCACATCCCGCAGCTGGGCCTTCAGGGCCTCGGCCTCGGGGTGGACGGTCGCCGGGGCCACGCCCGCGAGCTGGCCCGCCTTCTCGCTGAGCATCAGGCCCAGCAGGCTCTCGATCAGGCTGCCGCCGCCCTGGCCGCCGGCCATCTGGATCTTGGGCACCACGTCCACCTGGCTCTTCTCGATGGCCTCGGCAAAGCGGCTCATGACCTGCTGCACCAGCTGGAACTGGGGGCCGCCGTAGGCCTTCACCTGCTCCTCGATGGCCAGCGCCTGGGCCACGCCCACCCGGGCCGCCTGTTCCGCCTGGGCCTCGGCCATGACCTTGATGCGCTTGGCCTCGCCCTCGCCCATGAGGCGCAGCTTCTCGGCCTCGGCGCCCGCGAGGGTCTGGATCTGGGCCGCCTGCTGCTGGGCCCGGGCGTAGTCAGCCTTGCCCTGGTTGCTCTGAACCTCGATGCCGATGGCAGACTCGGTGAGCGCCGTCTGCTGCTTGGCCTTGGCCTCGGCCTCGCGCAGCTCCCGCTCCTTGGCCGCCGCGTTCTGCTGGCGGGCGTAGGTCTCCACCTGCTCGTCGGCGATCTGGCGGCTGCGCAACTGGGTGAGGATCTGCTCGATCTGGCCGCCCTGGGCGCCGCTGCTGGGCGTGCCGATCAGCACCTCCTGCAGCTCCAGGTTGTACTGGGCGAACTTCTCCTTCATCTGGACGCCCGACTGCTCCTGGATCGCGCTGCGGTCCTGGATGAGCTGGATGAGGGTGCGGGTCTGGCCGATGTTCTTGAAGTAGGCGCTGACCATGGGGTCGAGGGTCTGCTCCACCAGCTTCTTGATGTCGCCGAAGCGCTGGATGACGAGGGGCGCCTTGCGGTAGTCGATGTGCACCACCACCGAGAGGGGCAGGCTGGGCTCGAAGGCGTCCTTCGTGATGAGGCTGACCTCCGCCAGGTTCTCGTCGAACTTGTGGCTGCCCACCTCGGTCTTGTTCCACTTCAGGATGAAGTTGGTCGTGGGGACCATCAGCACCTTGCCCGCGTAGGTGTTGAAGGCGTACTTGCCCGGCAGCAGCGGCTCGCTCCACACGCCGCGCGTGCCCTTGGCCACGAGTTCGCCGTGGCGGTATTCCTGGCCGCTGATGTCGGCGCCCGTCTGGCCCGTGTAGCTCACCACGACGCCCACGGTGCCCACCTCCACCACGGTCTTGGGGATCAGCTCCACCGTGGCGAAGAGGCGGTTGATGTAATAGGTGCCTTCCACCAGCACCTGGTACTGGCGCCCGCGCTGGCCGCCGGCCTTCAGGAACTTGTCGGCGTCCTGGAAGTTGTTGTGGTACGTGGCCGCCTGGGCCGGGTCCTCGCCCACCGTCGGCGCGATGATCTCGCCGCTGGCCAGGCTCGGGCCGTCGTGCACGGTGACGATGCCCACGGAGTCGTCGGTGCCCTTGATGATCACGGGGCGGTAGCCGCCGCGCTCGGCGATGACCGCGCTCATCTTCGTGAAGGTCTCCACCTCGCTGCGGTCCAGGGGCAGGTAGTAGATCTGGTCCTCGGTGATCACCACGAACTGCGCCAGATTGATGGCGTACGTTCCCTCGCGCAGGATCATGCGCTGGGGGCCCTTCTGGCCGCCTGCGCGCAGGAAGGCCTCCACATCCTGGAAGTCGCGCGCGGTCTCGTTGCAGGCCAGCGCCTGGGTGGCGGAGAGGTCCACGCCGTCCCGGGCAAAGAGGTAGCCGATCTTGCCCTGGGGGATGGTGACCAGGGGCATGCGGTGGATGCGGTACACGAAGGGCATGAAAAGGTGCCATCCGCCGCGCAGAACGTTCGGCTGGAAGCCCGCCTCGCCCGTGAGGGCGATGAGCCCCTTCGTCACGGACCCCTTGGGGCTCCAGAGGCGCTCCACGATGCCCACCCGCGTGTTGGGGATGTAGCGGAAGGTCTTCAGGAAGAGCACCAGGAGGGCGAGGCCTCCCAGGATGCAGCCGGCCACGCCCAGCAGGGCGCTCGCGGAGGGTTCGTCGGGGTTCATGGCGTCTCTCCTTGGAACACGTGAGGCCTGGATTCTGCCCAACGGACCGCAGCGCGCGGCCCCAGGCCGCCCAGCGGGGCCCCGGGCGCGCCGGAAAGGAGGCTTCCCGCGCGCAACCGCACTTCTTCCTGGACCCCTTCCCAGGCCATGGCTACCATGCGGGCCATCCCCCTCAAGACAGCCCCTTGGAAACCCCCGTTCCACCCCCCCATCCAGGCGCGGAGGAAACCCTTCCGCTCCCTGGCCGCACCGGCGGAAGGCGCCGGGAACAGGAGCCCCGCATGGCCAAGGTCCTCATCGTCGACGACGACCCCGACATCGTGGAAGCCAGCCAGCTCTTCCTCCAGAAGGAGGGCCACGAGGTGGCCTCCGCGGGAAGCCGCCAGGAAGGCCTCCGGATGGTGGAGCGCTTCCAGCCGGACCTGCTGATCCTGGACGTGATGATGGAGCAGCCGGACGACGGCTTCACCATGGCCCAGGAGCTGCGCCGGAAGGGCCTGAAACTGCCGATCCTCATGCTCACCAGCGTCGCCACCGCCTCAGGCCTCGCCTTCGGCCCGGACGACGAGATGGTGCCCGTGGACGATTTCGTGCCCAAGCCCGTGGAGCCCGACGTGCTCGTGGCGAAGGTGGCGCGCCTGCTGGCGCGCCGGGAGGCCTAGCCATGCTGATGACCGAACGGGAACGCCTGGTTCGGGAGGTCAAGGCGCTGGCCGAGCGCTTCGGCTGCGACCGCAGCGCCCTGCTGACCATCCTCCAGGAGGTGAAGCGCACGTACCACCGGCTCGACGCCTACGCCCTCCAGGTGGTGGCCGACGAGCTGGGCATCCACCCCGTGGAGGTGCACAGCGTCGCCTCCTTCTATGCATTCCTGGGGGAGCGCGCCCAGGGCCGCTTCGTGATCCGCCTCTGCCGCACCATCTCCTGCGACATGCAGGGGAAGGACCGCGGGGCCCGCCAGCTGGAGAACGACCTGGGCATCGCCTTCGGCGAGACCACGAAGGACGGCAAGTTCACCCTGGAGTGGGCGAACTGCATGGGCATGTGCGACCAGGGGCCGGCGCTCCTGGTGAACGAGCGGGTCTTCACCCGCGTCACGCCGGAACAGGTGCACGCGATCCTCGAGGACTGCCGCAAGGTCTTCGGCGTCCACGCCACCGAGAGGAAGGAGGTCCACCTCGCATGAGCCCCGTCCCGACCTTTGCCTCCATGGTTCCGGAAGAGGGCCTGCGCAGGGCCCTGTCCCTGCCCCGCCCCGACATCATCGCCGAGATCGGCGCCTCCGGCCTCAAGGGCCGCGGCGGCGCGGGCTTCCCCACGGGCGTGAAGTGGAACTTCGCGGCGGCCGCCAAGTCCAGCCGCAAGTTCGTGGTCTGCAACGCCGACGAGGGTGAGCCCGGCACCTTCAAGGACCGGGTGATCCTCCAGGAGCACGCGGACCTCGTCTTCGAGGGCATGACCCTCGCGGGAAGGGCCATCGGCGCCAAGGAGGGCATCCTCTTCCTGCGCGGCGAGTACACCTACCTGAAGCCCCACCTCCTGGAAGTGCTGGCGCGCCGCCGGGAGCAGAAGCTGCTGGGGCGCGAGATCCTGGGCAGCGACCTGGACTTCGACATCCGGGTCTTCACGGGCGCCGGCGCCTACATCTGCGGCGAGGAGACCGCCCTCATCGAGTGCCTGGAGGGCTTCCGGGGCGAACCGCGCAACCGGCCCCCCTTCCCCGTGAACACCGGCTTCCTGGGGCACCCCACGGTGGTGAACAACGTGGAGACCCTCGCCTCGGCCGCCTGCATCCTGGCCAAGGGCGCGGCCTGGTTCCGCTCCAAGGGCACCGAGAAGAGCACGGGCCCGAAGCTCTTCAGCGTCTCCGGCGACTGCGAGCGCCCCGGCGTCTACGAGCTCCCCCTGGGCATCACCGTCCACGAACTGCTCGCGCAGGTGGGCGGCACGGGGGCCAAGGCCGTCCAGATCGGCGGCGCCTCGGGGCAGTGCGTTCCCGCCGCGGAATTCGGGCGCACCCTGGCCTTCGAGGACATCCCCACCGGCGGCAGCGTGATCGTCTTCGGGCCCCAGCGCGACATGCTGCGGGTGCTGGAGAACTTCCTCGCCTTCTTCGTGGACGAGAGCTGCGGCCAGTGCACCCCCTGCCGCTGCGGCAACCCGAAGCTCCTGGAGGGCGTGCGGCGCCTCCAGGAGGGCACCTGTTCCATGGCCCACCTGAACGAGCTGTGCGCCCTGGGGGAGACCATGCAGATCGCCTCCAAGTGCGGGCTCGGCCAGAGCAGCCCCAACGCCTTCCTCTCCGTCGTGAAGCACTTCCGCGACGAGATCATGGGCCGCCAGTTCACCCACGCCTGACGCGCGCATCGGAGTCGACCATGTCCGACCAGACCACGACTGCATCCCGCCGCGCCCCCGCCAGCCAGCAGGCCCAGGTGGTGCCGCCGCCCGACCGCCCCCAGGCCATCGGCGGCCAGGTGGGCATCTCCATCAACGGGACGGAGGTGAAGGTGCCCTTGGGCACCACCATCCTGGAGGCCGCCGCCCGCGTGGGCGTGCGGATCCCCACCCTATGCCACCACCCGGACCTTTGCGTGGCGGGCGTCTGCCGCATCTGCTCCGTGGAGATCGAGGGCCAGCGCACCCTCCAGGCCGCCTGCGCCTACCCCGTCACCGCCCCCATCAAGGTGCGCACGCACACCGAACGGGTGCGCCGGGCGCGGCGCCACATCCTGGACCTGCTCCTCTCCGAGCACGTGGGCGACTGCTACGCCTGCGGGCGCAACGGCACCTGCGAGCTCCAGTCCCTCGCCAGGGAATACGGCGTCGACTTCTTCCGCTTCGGCCACCAGAGCCAGCCCGTCCACGAGATCGACGCATCCAGCACCAGCGTGGTGCGGGACAACAACAAGTGCATCCTCTGCCGCCGCTGCGTGCGCACCTGCATCGACCTCCAGGAGGTCGGCACCATCGAGGTGATCGAGCGGGGCGCCAGGAGCCACATCGGCACCTTCCTGGAGAAGCCCCTGGGCAGCGTGGTGTGCATCAACTGCGGGCAGTGCATCAACCGCTGCCCCACGGGCGCCCTGCGCGCCAACGACCCCACGGACGAGGTGTGGGCCGCCATCGACGACCCCGCCAAGCACGTGGTGATCCAGACCGCCCCCAGCCCGCGGGCCGCCATCGGCGAATGCTTCGGCCTCGCGCCGGGCCGAGCCCTCACCTTCGAGCTGAACACGGCGCTGCGCATGTGCGGCTTCGACCGGGTCTTCGACACCAACTTCTCGGCGGACCTCACGATCCTGGAGGAGGGCACCGAACTGCTGCTGCGCCTCAAGAAGGCGCTGCTGCTGCGGGAGCCCGGCGCCGCCTTCCCCCAGTTCACCTCCTGCTCGCCGGGGTGGGTGAAATACCTGGAGCACTTCTACCCCGAATACATCCCGAACCTGAGCACCGCCAAGAGCCCCCAGCAGATGTTCGGCGCGGTGATCAAGACGTACTACGCCGAGAAGCACGGGATCGACCCGAAGGACATCGTGACGGTGGCCCTCATGCCCTGCTCGGCCAAGAAGTTCGAGTGCAACCGCTCCGAGATGGCCGCCAGCGGCTTCAAGGACGTGGACTACGGCCTCACCACCCGGGAACTGGCGAAGATGATCAGCGAGGCCGGCCTGGAGCTCCCGATGCTTCCGAAGAGCGACTTCGACGCCCCCTTCGGAACGGCCACGGGGTCGGGCGTGATCTTCGGCGCCACCGGCGGCGTGATGGAGGCGGCCCTGCGCACGGTCGTGGAGCTGGTGTGCGGCGTGAAGGTGGAGAACCTCTTCGAGCACGCGGAAATCAAGCCCCTGCGCGGATTCGATGGCGTGCGCTACCTGGAGCTCCCCATCCAGGAGGTGGGAGAGGTGCCCCCCATGCTGGCGCACCTCTTCCCCCACTGGCGCTTCCTGAAGGGGCACACCCTGAAGGTGGCGGTGGCCCACGGCACCGCCAACGCCAAGAAGGTGATGGAGGACATCCGACGCGGTGGCGAGCTCTCCAAGTGCCACTTCATCGAGTTCATGGGCTGCCCCGGCGGCTGCATCGGCGGCGGCGGGCAGCCGATCCCCACCAGCCCCGCCATCCGGGAGGCGCGCGCCCGCGCCATCTACGAGGAGGACCGTGCGTACGCGGTGCGGAAGTCCCACGAGAATCCCGCCCTGCTGAAGCTGTACGAGGACTTCCTGACCGAGGGCCCCTGCGGCGCGAAGAGCCACGCCCTGCTGCACACGCACTACACGCCCCGGGGGAAATACATCGAGTAGACCCTGGCCTTTCCTGCGGGCCGGCTCCCGCCGGCCCGTGGGAGAATGGCCGTGCGGACCCCGCCATGGTCGACCTCCACGCCAACCTCCATTTCCTGAGCACCTTCGAAGGCGCCGAGGAAGAGGTCTTCCCGGCGGAGGAGCAGGAGATCCTCGACACGGTGAACCGCAAGGTCAGCGCCAAGGAGTCCCTGGACGAGCTGCTGGACTGGCTCTTCGGCAACCTGCGGGCGCTCTACCCCTGCGACCGCATCGGCCTGGCCTTCGTGGAGGAGAACGGGCGGCGCGTGGTCTCCCGGCGCACCCGGGCCCTGTACCCGGAAGTGCTGCTGAAGGACGGCTACGCGGAGGACCTCGCGGGCAGCTCCCTGCAGACGGTGCTCGCCAGCGGCTGCAGCCGCATCATCTACGACCTGGCGCGCTACGAGGCGGAGCACCCCCGCAGCGCCTCCACCCGCCTGCTGGTGCGGGAGGGCGTGCGCTCCAGCATGGCCTGCCCCCTCATGGTGGAGCAGCGCCCCTATGGCCTGCTCTTCCTCAGCTCGCGGGACGAACGGGTCTACACGCCCTACCACGTCCGCCTGTGGCGCGCCCTGGCCGAGCGCCTGAGCCAGGCGGTCGAGAAGGTCTGGCGCATCGAGCAGCTCACTGCCGCCAACCAGGCCTACAACGAGATGCTCGCCTTCGTGAGCCACGAGCTGAAGAACCCCATCGCCAGCATGATCACCGACGCGCGGGTGCTCACGGGCGGCTACCTGGGGGAGCTGGACCCGCGCCACGTGCAGAAGCTGGAGCGCCTCATCCAGAAGGGCAGCTACCTGCTGGACCTGGTGCGCGAGTACCTCGACCTCGCCCGCATGGAGGGCGGAAGGCTGCGCCTCGCGGCCACGGAGTCCATGCTCGTGGAGGAGGTGCTCGAGCCCGCCCTGGAGCTGGTGCAGCCCCAGATCGCCGAGCGGGGCATGCGCGTGGAGCGCCACTACCCGGAGCGGCCGGAAGCGCTCCGCTGCGATCCCGCCCTGCTGAAGATCGTGACGGTGAACCTGCTGGGCAACGCCGTGAAGTACGGCCGCGAGGGCGGGCTGATCCGCCTCCACTATGGGCACGAGCCGAACCTCGTCCGCGTGGCGGTCTGGAACGAGGGCCCCGGCTTCCCCCCCGAGCAGCGCGGCCGCCTCTTCCGCAAGTTCAGCCGCCTGCAGAGCCCCGAGCTGGCCCGGATCAAGGGCACGGGCGTGGGCCTCTACACCTCCTGGCGCATCGTGCTCCTCCACGGGGGCCGCATGGATGCCCGTTCCCGCCCAGGGGAGTGGGCCGAGTTCACCTTCGAGCTGCCCCAGCCCCTGCCCGAGGAGGGCGCGTGAGGCCGCGCGTTGCCCTGGCCCTCGTCGCGGGCCTGCTGCTCTCCCTCCCCGCCTGCCGGCCTCCGCGACCCGCTCCCGCCGCCCCGCCGCGGCGCCCCGTCCCCGCGCAGGCCTCGGAACGCCCCGCCCGCGCCCTGGGCACCACGATCCAGGCCGGCGCCTTCGCCCGGGTCGAGAACGCCGCGCGCCTCAGCGCGCGCCTCCAGGATCTGGGCCTGGACGCCACCTACTTCGCCGCGCCCGACGGCCTCTACAAGGTGCGCTTCGGCGACTTTCCGGACCGGGAATCCGCCAGGCGCCGCGCCGAGGCCCTGCGGAGGGAAGGCGTTCTGGAGGTCTACTACCTCGTGGCGCCCGAGCCCATCGCCCTCGAACCCGGGAAGGTCCCGGAGCTGCGGGAGCGCCTGGTGGCGCGCGCCCGCAGCTTCCTGGGCGTGCCCTACCTGTGGGGGGGCACCAACGGGGACGGCTTCGACTGCAGCGGCCTCGTCTGGGCCGTGTACCGCCTGGACGGCCTCCGGATCCCCCGCAGCTCCCGGGAACAGTGGGAGCAGGGCCACCCCGTGGAGCGCGCCAGACTCCAGAAGGGCGACCTGCTCTTCTTCGCCACCGGCGCCAAGGGCCAGGTGAGCCACGTGGGCCTCTACGCGGGAGGCGGCCGCTTCGTGCACGCCTCCCGCCAGGGCAGCACCATCCGGGAGGAATCCCTGGACAGCTCCTACTTCCGGGAACGGTACTTAGGCGCCCGCAGCTACCTCTGAGACCCCGTCCAGGGCCAGTCGCCCCTGCCCGGATCGCTCCTGCCCCCCGCCTCAAGGACCAAGCGCCCGCCCTCATCCTGGCGGTTCCACCCCGGGGAATAGAGCCGGAAGGCGTCGGGACGGAAGCGCGTGTAGCAAAGGGCCTGGCCCTCGATCACGTCGCCCGGCGCCTCGGGAAGGAAGCCCGGTACCAGCGCCTCCAGGCGCTCGGGATAGGAGCCCTTCGCCAGGCGGAAGCGCTCCAGGGCACAGGCCACGCGGGCCTGGTCCAGCCCCGACTGGGTGCGGGCCATGCGCTGGTTCTGGCCCAACATGGCGGGCAAGGATTCGAGCATGAAGGTGTAGGGCGTCCTCCTGGCCAGGAGCATGCGCCTCAGGGGTTCCTCGGCCTCGGGACGGAAGCGGTGCCGCACCGAATCCATGACCTCCGCGTTCTGGTACCACCAGCCGCCCATGCGCACCAGGTTCTGGTAGGCCCAGCCCCGCAGGATGGCGTTCTTCTCGACCACCGCCTCGAAGCTGGACACGCTTCCGCAGCCTTCGTACAGGACGGCCTGGCGCCAGGAGGCGACGAGATCCACCCTCTCCAGGGCCGCCTGGAGGCGCTCCAGCTGGGAGGCGCTCCAGCACCGCGCCTCCAGCCCCTCCCACACGGGCTGCAACAGGATGTTCGCCCAGGCCAGGCGCAGGAGCTGGGTGATGAGGTGGGGCTCCCGCTGGAGGCGACCAGCCACGCGAAGGCCCGTGAGCACGTCCTCCAGGGCGGCTTCCGACTTCCCCTGCTCCAGGCGCACGAGGGCCCGCAGGGCCAGGAGCCGCGCCCGGGCGCGCATGCCCAGCCACTGGGGAGGAACCGCCATGGGCGCGCCGTAGTCCACGGGCAGGCGGCAGCCCGGGCGCCGAGCCGCCTCGGCCAGGGCCTCCAGCTCGACCCCGTAGGGCGCCAGGAAGGCGTCCAGGTCCTGCACCTTCAGCGTATCTTTCAGGGCCGCGAGGTCGGACCTTCGTCCCTCGCGCCAGCTGCCCATCAGGCGGGGTTCGCCGAGCGCGGAGGGGACCTGGGGCCCGGGGCGCCGCCCCTGCACGGTCTCGGCGATCAGGGGTGCGGCCGCGAAGTTGTCGGCCTCCGGCAGGGCGGGCGGGGCGAAGGCGGCCGGTTCGAAGCGGTCCCCGGCGGCCAGGCGGGCCCGCTTCCAGCTGCGCCAGGCGTGCCTGCCCCGCAAGTTCTCCACGAGGTGAGCCGCCACCAGCAAGGCCGCCACGCCGCCCAGGATCGCCAGACCGACCTTCAGCTTCCGGTTCATGGGACTTCCCTCCATGCGGGATGTCCCCGCATCCATGACTACCCCTTCCGGACGGGACCGTTACAGCGGAATGCCCGCCAGCCCCTGCTCCGCCCGCGCCCGCACCTCGGGCGACAGGCCGCCGCGGCCGAGCACCCGGCGCAGGGCCTCCGCGGCCCGGCGCTCCCGCAGGGCCACCATCAGGTCCACCAGGGCGAGCTGGACCTCGGGACGTTCCTGGGCGGCCAGGACCGACTCCAGGCGGCCGGAAAGGCCGGGATCGGACGCGCAGAGGTAGAGCGCCTCCACCGCCGCCAGGCGCACCTCCGTGGCCTCGTCCCGCCGGACCCGCTCCAGCAGCGCCGCCTCCAGGTCAGGGCCACCCTGCCGCCCGGCCCCCAGCAGGGCGATGGCCTGCACCCGCGCGCCGCTTGCCCCCCGCCGCAGCAGGGCCAGCTCGGAATCCCGGCCCGCGGGGCCCCGCAGCAGCCAGCCGCCGGCGAAGGCGCCTCCGGCCACCAGCAGGAGCGCCGCCGCCAGGGGCAGCAGGAGGCGCAGCAGGCGCCGTGGGGGGTGCAGCCGCCCCTCCCGCGCCAGGCGTTCCCGGAAGCGCGCGACGCGGCCAGAATCCGGGCCCGCGTCGGCCAGGACGCCCAGGTCTTCCCACAGGTCGCGCAGCTCCCGGCAGGCGGGGCAGGCCTCCGCATGGGACCGCGCCTCCGGGGTCGGTTCCTGGCCCCTCGCCAGCGCCTCGAGGAAGGCCTCGCAGGGCCCCGGTTCCATCGTCATGGCCGCACCTCCTGGCCTTCAAAGAAAAGGGCCCGCAGCTCCTGGAGCGCCCGGTGCACCCGCACCTTCAGGGCGCCCGCGCTGCACCCGAAGTTCTCCGCCAGGGCCTCGTAGCCCAGGTTCCGGGAGAGCAGCAGCAGCTCCCGCTTGTCCTCGGGCAGGCGCTCCAGAGCCTCGGCCAGGCGCTGCCGGCGCTCCGTGGCTTCCAGCACGGCATGGGGGCAGGGCCCCGCGGCGGGCACCGAAGCGGCGTGGGGCTCCAGCGGCAGGTCAAGGGGACTCCGGTGGTCCGCCAGGACGTTGCGGGCGATGCGGTACAGCCAGGGCCGGAAGGGCGCCTCCGGCTTGAAACTGCGGGCATAGCGGAGCACCCGCAGGAAGCTCTCCTGGGCCAGATCCTCCGCCAGTCCGGCGGAACCAGTCATCCGGTGCAGGAAGCCCACCAGAGGCCCCTGATGGCGCTCGAAGAGCAGGGCCAGGGCCTCCCCGTCGCCCACGCGGACGCGGGCCATCAGCTGCGTGTCATCGGCGCTGTCCAAGACTTGAGGCTCCTCACATCAGGATTACCGGAGTCCCCGCCCAAAGGTTACAGAGCGCCCTCCAGCCGCGCCCGCAGGGCCAGCAGGTCGGCCATCAGCGCCTCCGGGTCGTTCTTCTCGTGGAGCTGGTGGCGGAAGGTGCTGCCCCCGGGGATGCCCTTGGTGATCCAGCCCCCCAGCTTCTTCACCTTGTGCAGGGCCTCCCGCGGCTCCAGCTCGACCTGGAGGCGCTCCAGCAGGCGCAGCAGCAGGTCCACCCGCATGCCGGGCGTCACCGTGAGCTCCGGCTCCAGGATCTGCCGGAAGAGGAAGGGATTGAAGAGCGCGCCGCGCCCCACCATCACGCCGCGGCAGCCCGTCTCCCGCAGCATGCGCCGGGCGTCCTCCGCCTCCACCACGTCGCCGTTGCCGATCACGGGATAGGCGGGCCCCAGTTCCACCGCCCGGGCGATGAGGCTCCAGTCCGCCTCCCCCGAATACTGCTGGGCGCGGGTGCGCGGGTGCAGGGTGAGGGCCTGCACGCCGTTGGCCTCGAACATGCGCAGGAAGTCCAGGAAGTCCCCCCGCTCCTTCTGGGCCGCGTCCCACCCGGCGCGCATCTTCACCGTCACGGGCACCTTCACCGCCCGCACGACGGCCGCCACGCAGGCCTCCGCGTGGCGGAGGTCCCGCATCAAGGCCGAGCCCGCGCCGCCCCGGGTGACGTTGCTCGCCGGGCAGCCCATGTTCAGGTCCACCAGATCGGCGCCGGCCGCTTCGCAGCGCACCGCGGCCTCCGCCAAGTGCGTGGGCACCGAGCCCACCACCTGCATGGCGAAGGGGCGCCCGCCGTCCCCCGCCATCATGGCCTCGGCCTTGCGGGCATTCCGGATGAGCGCCTCGCAGCTGATCATCTCGGACACCGTGAGCCCGACGCCCCCCACCTCGCGCACCATGCGGCGGAAGGGCGCATCGGTGATCTCGTGCAGGGGCGCCAGCACCAGCGGCGGATCCACCACCACGGGGCCGATGGAAAAGGACGGAAGGCAGTCGGTCATAGGTCTCCATCATGCCCGCCGGGCGCCCCTGCCCCCAGAAGCCCCGCCAGAAGCCCCTCGAAGGCACCCAGGAGTTCCCCCTCCGGGATGGCGGAGGGCGGATCGTGGGCCAGGCGGTGGGCCATGGCGGCTGTAAGCTCCACGGCCATCCAGGCCCGGGCGGCGACGTGGGGGACCGCCAGCCCCGCGGCCACCCGCGCCGCCAGCGCATCCATGCAGGCGCCCTCCTCCCGGCGCGCCGCCTCCGTCGCCAGGTGGGCCAGCTGGGTGGCCATGGCGTGCGCCAGGACGGGCCTTCCCCGGTGCATGCGCACCAGCTCCCGGAGCAGCCGGGCGAGGATGCGCGCAGGGGGTTCCTCCCCCCCCGAGGGCGAGGCCAGGACCCGCGCCACGCACGCCCGCACCTCCGCCCCATGCCGGTCCAGGAGCGCGCGGAAGACCTCTTCCCGGGAGGCGAAGAACTGGTAGAGGGAACCGATGGAAACCCCCGCACGGCGGGCGATCGCATTCGTGGAGGCGGCCCGGAAGCCCTCCGTCTCCAGCAGGAACGCCGCCGCATCCAGGATGGCCTCCACCGTCTCCCGGGAGCGGGCCTGGCGGGGGGTGCGCCGAGGCCCCTCCGGACACCGAACGCGAGTGCCGCAGGCCCCGGCGCCCGGCCGGGGGCCGGGGCGCGCAGGGGCGGAGGGAACGCGGGAGCGGGGCATGGAACGCGAGTCGAAAAAACGAGTCTTCACTCGCATTCTATCCAGGCCCGCGCAGCGGGATCCAAGGAGCCGTGATGCACGCAACCTCATTCCGCAGAGCCGCCGGCTGGTGTTTCCTGGCCGGGGGCCTCCTTCCGCTGCTCTGCCTTCCCCTGCTGGCCCTCCACTTCGGCTACCCCGACATCATCCGGGCGGAGCCCTCCGTCCTGCTCCCGCGCCTCCATGCCCAGCGCCACCTGGTGCCGTACCTCTACTACGCCGGGGTCGGGGGCATGGGGCTTTCCCTCCTGTTCGCGGCCCGCTTCCTCCAGGTGGCCCTGGAGACAGAGGAGCGCTCTCCCTGGCCCGGCGGCCTGGGCCTGGCGGGGACCCTGAGCGGCGTCTTCCTCTTCGCCGGAATCCTGCGCTACGCCCTGCTCTTCCCCAGGCTCGCCGCCTGGCGCGCCGGAGGCGCCTGGGACCCGGGCACCGTGGACCTCGTCTTCCGGGCCTTCAACACCTACGCGGGCGAGACCCTGGCGGAGCACACCCAGTTCCTCTTCAGCACCATCTTCCTGGCCAGCACGGGCATCGCCGGCCTCCGCACGCGCCGCCTCCCGCGCTTCCTGGCCTGGGCGGCCCTCGGCGTGGCCTGCGTGATCGCGGTGGGGAACCTGGAGTTCTTCGGCGTTCCGCGGACCTTCGCCTGGAACCGCCTCGGAGCGAAGCTCTTCGGCATCTGGGAAGTCCTGGCGGGCCTGTGCCTGCTGGGATGGCTGCCCCGCCGGGGCAGACGGTCCCTGGAAGCCTGATCCCACTCGACACACCCAGGCCCCATCGGACTCCCCGCTCTGGCATCCTGGCGCCATGCCCTCCCCAGCCTGGCCCGCGCCGCCCCCCGCCCCTGGCCCGTGGGACCCCGGCGCGCGCCTGGAGGCGGAGGTGGCCATCCTGGGCGCGGGCATCCACGGGGCCGCGCTGGCCCGGGAGCTGGCGCTGCGGGGCTGCTCCTGCGTGCTGGTGGACCGGGGCGCCGTGGGCGGAGGCACCTCCCAGTGGTCCAGCAAGCTGCTCCACGGGGGCATCCGCTACCTCCTGACCGGGGATCTCGCCCAGATGCGCGCGGGGCTGAAGGAACGCGCCACCTGGGCGCGCATCGCGCCCCACCGCTGCCGCTGGGAGGCCTTCTGGATGCCCCACCGGAACCGCCCGGAGGGCCTCGCCCACCGCCTGGGCATCGGGCTCTACGACCGCTGGGGCCGCGAACGCCCCGGCTGGCCCGAGGGCCTCGCCCTCGGGCCCGTGCCCGCATCCGTCTTCCGGGCGGATCCCCGCAGCGCCGGGGGCCCCTTCCGGGGCGCCACCGCCTACGCGGACCTGCTCGCCTGGGATGGCGCCCTCACCCGGGACCTGGCCGCGGCCAGCGGCGCACCCGTGCTGGACTTCCACGAGGTCGAGGGCTTCACGACAGGCCCTGAGGGACTGTGCGAGGCGCGGCTCCGGGACCGCCGGGACGGCACACCCCGCCTCCTGCGCGCCCGGGCCTGGGTCTGCGCCCTGGGGCCCTGGACCGATGGCGCGCTGGCCACCTGGTTCGGGCAGGCGCCGCCCCGCCTGCGCCTTTCCGCGGGCCTGCACCTGTGGCTGCCGGCCCTCCCTGGCTGCGAGCGCCCCTGGGCCCTGCGCCGCGGGGGCGGCCGGGTGCTCTTCGTCATCCCCCGGGACGGGCGCCTGCTGGTGGGAACCACGGAGCGGGAGGTGGCGGAGGGCTGGGTTCCACCGGTGCCCGCCGAGGCCGAGGAGCTGCTCCGCGCCCTGGAAGCCGCCATGCCGGGCATCCCCTGGCGGGAGCTGCCGGTCCTGGGCCGTGAGCTAGGCGTGCGCCCCCTGGTGGCGGGTACGGGGCACACCGCCCGCCTGAGCCGGGAAGCCCGCCTGGAGCCGCACCCCGCCCTGCCCAACCTCACCCTGGTGCTGGGCGGCAAGCTCACCACCGCCCGGGCCCTCATGGACCGCCTGGCCACCCGCCTCACCGGGCGCCCCTGCCCCGAAAGCGCCACCAAACCCGTGCCTTCAGCGCCAGACCCCTGAGCCGCGCCGCCTATTCCCAGGGGCAGCCGCCCGTCACTTGCAGGGGGAAGGCGCGGGGCTCCACGGTCAGTTCGGCGCGGTCGCGGGCCGGGGCGGGCTCCCCGTCCAGGTGGAAGGGCGCGGGACGTTCCAGGAAGAGGACAGCGCGCAGCAGGCGCCCCTCCTGGCGCAGGGGGGTGCGCCCCCCCTCCCGGAAGAGCTGGGGCAGCTCGGCGAGCAGATCGAAGGGCGAGGGCCGGCGCAGGGTCGCCCACTGCAGCGCGCCATCCGTGGGATCCGCCCCCGGGGCGATCCACAGACCGGAGCCGTACTGCGGCAGGTTGGCGAAGGCCAAGCTCCAGGCCTGCTCCGGAAGGGCCGGCTCCGGGCCGCGCCAGGCCGCCCTCAGGCGCTCCAGGCGCCCCGGCGCTTCCGCGGCTTCCGGCTGTGCGGCGTCCCAGCGAAGGACGAGCGGCCTCTCCTTCCGCCACAGGCGCAGCGCGAGGCCCGCGTAGCTGCGGAAGCCCCGGGAGGGGGCGGCCTCGAAGGCGTGGGCGAGAGCGGCCTCGAAGCCCGTGCCCGCCACGTTGAGGAAGGGCACGCCATCCAGGCGGGGCAGGTCCACGCGCAGCACGCGGCCCTCCAGCAGCCGCGCCACGGCCCCCGCCGGGTCCAGGGGCGTGCGCAGCCCGCGCACCAGGCCGTTGCCGCTGCCCCCGGGCACCGCGGCCAGGGGCACGGGGCATCCCGCGGCCACCAGGGCCCGCGCGGCGTGGTGGAGCGTCCCGTCGCCTCCCCACACCAGCAGCGGGCCGCCTGCGGCGGCGGCCTGGGCGATGGCGGGAGCGAAGTCCCAGGGGGGGCCGAAGGGAAGAACCTCCACCCGTGCGCGGTGGTGGGCGGGAAGCCGCGCCAGCAGCGCCTCCGGATTCTTCGGCGCGCTTCCCGAGCGGGGGTTGACCAGCAGCGGCAGGCGCATCACGCGCCCGGCGCCCGGAAGCGGCGGGGCGGCGCCACCAGGCGCAGGGCCTCGCCCGTGACCGGATGCTCCAGCTCCAGGATCCAGGCGTGGAGCCAGAGCTGGGCGTCGGGGGCACCGCCGTACAGCGTGTCACCGAGGATCGGCGCCCCGAGGCTCGCCAGATGCACGCGGATCTGGTGGGTGCGTCCCGTCTCCGGCGCCGCCACCACCCAGTGCCCGGGCACGAGGCCCGCCGTCTCCTCCTCCGTGGCGGGACGCAGGACGGTGAGGGCCGGCCGGGGCTCCATCAGGTCGCCCGCGCAGCC
>CAXYVC010000047.1:0-18212 GCA_964292295.1 uncultured bacterium | reverse complement strand
TTCCTTTGGGGGTGATGGAGATGACCAAATTCGTGTTTGTCACCGGCGGCGTGCCCAGCTCGCTCGGCAAGGGCATCGCGGCAGCCTCCCTGGGGGCCCTGCTGGAGGCCCGCGGCCTGAAGGTCACCCTCATGAAGATGGATCCCTACCTCAACGTGGATCCGGGCACCATGAGCCCCTTCCAGCACGGCGAGGTCTTCGTCACCGATGACGGCGCGGAAACAGATCTGGATCTGGGCCACTACGAGCGATTTACCTCCGTGCCCACCAGCCAGAACCACACCATCACCACGGGCCGCATCTACAACACCGTGATCCAGAAGGAGCGCCGGGGCGACTATCTGGGCAAGACCGTGCAGGTGATCCCCCACATCACCGACGAGATCAAGGCCGTCATCAAGAAGGTGGCCAAGGGCATGGACGTGGTGCTGGTGGAGATCGGCGGCACCGTGGGCGACATCGAGAGCCAGCCCTTCCTGGAGGCCATCCGCCAGTTCAAGCTGGAGGTGGGCTACGGCAACGCCCTCAACGTGCACCTGACCTACGTGCCCTACATCAAGGTCGCCGGGGAGCTGAAGAGCAAGCCCACCCAGCACAGCGTGAAGGAGCTGCGCGCCCTGGGCATCCAGCCGGACGTCCTGGTCTGCCGCGCCGACCAGGAGATCCCCAAGGCGCTGAAGGACAAGATCGCGCTCTTCTGCTCCGTCACGCCGGACGCGGTGTTCAGCTGCAAGGACGCCAGCACCATCTACGAGGTGCCCCTGAACCTCCACGCCGAGGGTCTGGACGCGAAGGTCGCCACCCTGCTCCAGCTGCCCGACCAGCAGCCCGACCTCACGCCCTGGACGGACCTCATGCAGCGCATCCGCAACCCCAAGGGCAGCGTGCGCATCGCCGTGGTGGGCAAGTACGTGGAATTCAAGGAGAGCTACAAGAGCCTGATCGAGGCCCTGCACCACGCCGGCTACGGCCTGGAGATGAAGGTGGACCTGAAGTGGGTGGAGGGCGAGAGCATCGAGGAGAGCACGGCGGAGGCGCACCTGGGCGACTGCCAGGGAGTGCTCGTGCCCGGCGGCTTCGGCGTGCGCGGCACCCGCGGCATGATCGAGGCGATCCGCTACGCCCGGGAGAAGAAGGTGCCCTTCTTCGGCATCTGCCTGGGCATGCAGATGGCGAGCGTCGAATTCGCGCGCCACGCCGCGGGCCTGGAGGGCGCTGACTCCACGGAGTTCGACGACAACCCGAAGCACCGGGTGATCTTCAAGCTGCGCGAACTGGTGGACGTGGAGGAGCTGGGCGGCACCATGCGCCTGGGCGCCTACCCCTGCGTGCTGCGCGAGGACAGCAACGCCGCCCGGGCCTACGGCGCGCTGGAGATCAGCGAGCGCCACCGCCACCGCTACGAGTTCAACCAGGCCGAATACCGCGAGAAGCTCGAGGCCTCCGGCCTCGCCTTCACGGGGCTGAGCCCCGACGGCACCTTCGTGGAGATCGTGGAGGTCCCCGACCACCCCTACTACCTGGGCTGCCAGTTCCACCCCGAATTCAAGTCCAAGCCTCTGGCGCCCCACCCGCTCTTCACGGCCTTCGTGAAGGCGAGCGCGGCGCACCGCAAGGGCTGACGCCGCGACCCGAAGGAGCCGACCATGACCTTTTCCGCCACGAACATCCACAAGCTCTGCATCGACACGGTCCGCTGCCTCAGCATGGACGCCATCCAGAAGGCGAACAGCGGCCACCCCGGCACCCCCATGGCGCAGGCGCCCGCGGCCTACGTGCTCTGGAACGAGGTCATGAAGCACAACCCCGGCAACCCCCAGTGGCCCGACCGGGACCGCTTCGTGCTCAGCTGCGGCCACGCTTCCATGCTCATCTACAGCCTTCTCTACCTCAGCGGCTACGGCCTGGAGCTGGAGGACCTGAAGGCCTTCCGCCAGTGGGGTTCGAAGACCCCCGGCCACCCCGAGTACGGCCACACCGCCGGCGTCGAGACCACCACCGGCCCCCTGGGCCAGGGCATCGCCAACGCCGTGGGCATGGCCATCGCCGAGCGCTGGATGGCGACGCGCTTCAACCGCGAGGGCCACGCCATCGTGGACCACCGCACCTGGGCCTTCGCCGGGGACGGCTGCCTGATGGAGGGCATCTCCTACGAGGCCGCCAGCCTCGCGGGCCACCTGGGGCTGGAGAAGCTCGTGGTGCTCTGGGACGACAACCGCATCACCATCGAGGGCGGCACCGACCTGGCCTGGAGCGAGGACGTGCCGAAGCGCTTCGAGGCCGCCGGCTGGCGCGTACTGCACGCCGAGGGCGAGGACCTGGACAGCCTGCGCAGGGCCTTCGAGAAGGCCCAGAAGCCCTGCGGGAAGCCCACCCTCATCGCCTGCCGCACCATCATCGGCTGGCCCGCCCCCACCAAGCAGAACACCCACCACGCCCACGGCGCCCCCCTGGGCGAGGAGGAGATCCGCGCCACGAAGCGCATCCTGGGCTTCGATCCCGAGCAGTCCTTCCTGGTGCCCGCGGAGGCGCTGACCCAGTGGCGCAAGTGCCAGGGCCGGGGCCTCGAGGCCGAAACCGCCTGGAAGACCCGCTTCGAGGCCTACCGCGCCGCCTTCCCGGAGCTGGCCGCGGAGTTCGAAGCCTTCCTCGCCGGCGCGCTTCCCGCGGACCTGGAGGCGAGCCTCCCCGTCTTCCAGCCCGGCGAGAAGGCCGCCACCCGCGAGGCCAGCGGCAAGGTGCTGAACGCCCTCGCCGCCCGCATGCCCAACCTCGTGGGCGGCAGCGCCGATCTGGCGCCCTCCAACAACACCTGGCTGAAGGACGGCGCAGAGTTCACGGCCACGGCCGCGGGGCGCAACTTCCACTTCGGCATCCGCGAACACGCCATGGGCGCCGTGCTGAACGGCATGACGCTGCACGGCGGGCTGCGCGCCTTCGGCGCCACCTTCCTGATCTTCTGCGACTACATGCGCCCCTCGGTGCGCCTGGCCGGCCTCATGGGCCTGCCCGTCACCTACGTGTGGACCCACGACAGCATCGGCGTGGGCGAGGACGGCCCCACCCACCAGCCCATCGAGCAGGTGATGAGCCTGCGCCTGATCCCCAACGTGACGGTCTTCCGCCCGGCGGACGCCAACGAGACGGCCGCCGCGTGGCTGGCGGCGATGCGGAAAACGGACGGCCCCGTGGGCCTGGCCCTCACCCGCCAGAAGCTGCCCGTGCTGGACCCCGCCAGGGCGCGGAACGCCGCGAAGGGCGGCTACGTGCTGGAGGAGGCCTCCGGTACCCCGAAGCTCATCCTCGTGGCCAGCGGCTCCGAGGTGCACCTGGCCGTGGAGGCCCGCAAGGCCCTGGAGGCCGAGGGCGTGCCCACCCGCGTGGTGTCCATGCCCTCCTGGGAGGCCTTCGAGGCCCAGGACGCGGCCTACCGCGAGGCCGTGCTTCCCGCCCATGTCGTGGCCCGGGTTTCCGTGGAGGCGGGCGTCACCACGGGCTGGCAGCGCTACGCCACCGTGCAGGTGGGTCTGGACCACTTCGGCGCATCCGCCCCGGCGGAAGTGCTCTTCGAGCGCTTCGGCCTCACCGTCCCCGCCGTGGTGGCCGCCGCCAAGCGCGCCCTGGGCTGAGCTCGTCAAACGTCCTGAGGAGCCGCGGCCCCGCGCCGCGGCTTTTCCCGTTCAGAGGGTCACGAACTGGGGGCCTCCGACGCCCTGGAGGCGGCTCCGGAGGTGCGCGTACAGCTCCGGGCAGCGCTTGTAGGCGCCATGGTCGCCCACCACCCGCTTGCAGTTGACCACCTGCACCGTGGGCAGGTGGAGCACAGCCTCCGGGTTCTCGGGACCGCAGAGGCCCAGGGCACGGTCGCCCTCCGCAAGGGGGAAGGCGAGGCGCAGCACCCGGTCCCGGCGGCTGTGGTAGATGCAGAAGCCCTGGAAGAGCGCCGGCACCGCGGCGAAGGGCTCGCCGGGCTCCAGGGCCTCGTCGTGCACCGCCGCGGCGGTCATCCAGGCGAAGCGGAAGCGCGCCTTCCCGGACGCCATCGTGGCCAGGGCGCGCAGGGCCAGGAAGTTGCCCAGGCTGTGGCAAAGCAGGTCCACCGCGGAGGCCACGGCGGCCACGCGCCCCAGCCGCGCCGCGAGACGGGGGGCGCAGGCCTTCGCCCGGTGGCGCGCGGCCGGGTAGCTCACCCGCAGGTCGCCTCCCGGCCAGGTGTAGCCCACGACCACGTCGTAGGCCCCGGCCAGCTCGGCGCCGACCCGCTGGGCGATGAGCCCGTAGGCGCGGCACACGTCGTCCTCGTCGTTGTTGTAGCCGTGCACCAGGAGCAGCACCCGCTTGCCCCGGATCCGCTCCAGGAAGGCTTCCGGCTTCAGGAGCTGATCCACCGAGGGGTCGGGGTTCTCCAGCACGCAGTCCAGCACCTCGTCCTGGCTGGAAAGCTCCGTGCAGGACCACCGCTGCGCCCGGGACGTGATCATCAGCATGGCGTGCCTCCGGAAAGACCGCAGCCCCGCGCGGCGGCCTGGAGCTCGCTCCAGAGCGCCTCCACGTGGCGCTGCTCCGTGAGGGCGCTTCCCAGGCTCACCCGCAGGACCTGACGCCCCTTGAGCACCGCCGAGGTGAGATAGGCGCGCCCCCCTGCGTTCACCCGCGCCTGGAGCGCGAGGGTGTGGGCCTTCAGGGCCTCCTCGTCCCCCTCCAGGCCCTCCGGCACGTGGCGCAGGACCAGGGTCTGGAGCGCCACGGGGGCCAGCAGCTCCCAGCCGGGGGCGGCCTCCACCTGCGCCTTCAGCCAGCGGGCCTGGGCAAGGTCCCGGCGGATGCGGGCCTGGAGGCCCTCCACGCCCAGGTCGCGCAGCAGGAACCAGAGCTTCAGGCTCCGCATGCGGCGCCCCAGGGGGATGCCCCAGTCCCGGAAGTTGCTCACCTGGCCGTCCTGGGCGGTGCGCAGGTAGCTGGGGTTCGTGCTCATCACGCGGACGAGGTGCTCCACGTCCCGCACGTAGTAGGCGCTCAGGTCGAAGCCGGTGCCCAGCCACTTGTGGGGGTTCATCACCACGCTGTCCGCGGCCCCCACCCCCTCCCAGAGCCCCCGGCACTCGGGGCAGATCATGGCGCTGCCCGCCATGGCCGCGTCCAGGTGCAGCCAGAGCCCGTGCCGCTCGCAGAGCTCCGCCAGGGCGGGAAGCGGATCGAAGGCGGTGCTGCAGGTGCTGCCCGCACAGGCCACCAGGGCGCAGGGGCGCCGCCCCGCCTCCAGGTCCGCCAGGATGGCCTTCTCCAGCAGTTCCGGGCGCAGCGCGTGGGCCTCGTCCGTCCCCAGCAGGCGCAGGTGCTCCCGCCCGAAACCCGCCAGCAGGGCGCCCTTCTCCACCGAGCTGTGGGCCTGATCCGAGGCGTAGACGACGAGGGGGCTCTCCTCCTCCTGGAGGCCGCCCCGGGTCTGCCCGTACGCCGTTGAACGCTCCCGGGCGCAGAGGAGGGCGCAGAAGGTGGCGGAGCTGGCGCTGTCCTGGATCACGCCGGTGAAGGCGCCGCTGAGGCCCAGCATCTGGCGCAGCCAGTCCATCACCACCTCCTCCAGCTCGGTGGCGGCGGGGCTGGTCTGCCAGCTCATGCCCTGGGCCCCCAGCCCCGCGCAGACCAGATCCCCCAACACGCTGGAGAGCTCGCTGTTGCTGGGGAAGTAGGCGAAGAAGCCCGGGTGGTTCCAGTGGGTGATGCCCGGAAGGATGAGTTCCTGAAGGTCCGCCAGGGCCGCCTCCACCTCTCCGCCCAGGCGGGGCGGCGCCTGGGGCAGGCGGGCCCGCAGCTCGCCGGGCTGGAGGGGGCTCATCACGGGGAGCGCTTCGATCCCCTCCCGGTAGGCGGCGATCCAGTCGACGAGGGCATGGCCATAGGTGCGGAAGGCGTCGGGCGTCATGGTGCGATCCTGGAAGCTGCCTCCCAGGATCGCACCCCCCGCAAGCCCCGGAGGCCCCGATGGCCGCAGGAAATAAACGCTACGCCTTCGGGTCCCGATCCAGACAGCAGGGGTGCGCAGGATCGCCGTGTTCCAGCTGGACGGTGCTGTGGGCGATGCCGAAGCGCGCCCGCAGGCTCTCCGCCAGCTCCGCCAGGAAGGCGTCCGGCACCACGCCTGGCACCACATCCACGTGGGCGCTCAGGGCCGTCTCGGTGGTGCTCGTGGCCCACACGTGGAGGTCGTGGACCCGCCGCACGCGGGGATCCTCCAGAAGGTGGGCCTTCACCGCCTCCAGGGAGAGCCCCGCGGGCACGCCGTCCAGCAGGAGGCGCAGGGCATCCCGCAGCAGGCCCCAGGTGCCCCCGAGGATCAGCAGCCCGATGACGAGGCTCACGGCCGGGTCCAGCCAGGTCCACCCGGTGCGGGCCACCAGGAAGCCCGCCACCACGACGCCCACGGAAACCAGGGCGTCCGTGGCCATGTGCAGGAAGGCGCCCCGGAGGTTCAGGTCCTCCTTGCGTCCCCGCAGGAAGAGCAGCGCCGTGGCGCCGTTCACGACGATGCCCGCCGCCGCCACGGCCATGACCGTCCCCGTGGCCACGGGGGTGGGCGCCGTCAGGCGCTTCAGGGCCTCCCAGGCGATGCCGCCCACCACGGCGAAGAGCAGCAGGGCGTTGAAGAGGGCCGCCAGGATGGAGCTGCGTCCCAGGCCGTAGGTGAAGGTCCCGCAGGGTTTCCGTCGCCCCAGGGCGTAGGCCGCCCAGGCCAGGGCCAGGCCCAGCACGTCCCCCAGGTTGTGGCCGGCGTCCGCCAGGAGGGCGAGGGAGCCCGCCAGCACACCGAAGGCCCACTCCGCCGCCACGAAGGCGAGGTTCAGCGCGATGCCCACGGCAAAGAGGCGGCCCTTCCCCTCCTGGGCTTCCGGTGCGTGGGCGTGATGGGCATGGGCGGGCATGGGAGCCTCCGGGAACCAGGATCGCGGAGAAGGCCCTCTCCGGAAAAGGGGCGTCACATCCCTCCCGCCCCGGGCTTCCAAGGCTCTGCCCCTGGAAAGGAGACCCCATGATCAGCCGCACCATGCAGGACGCCCTCAACGCCCAGATCAACGCCGAGCAGTACAGCGCCCAGCTCTACCTGGCCATGAGCGCCCACTGCGATGCCAAGAGCTTCAAGGGCTTCGCCAGCTGGCTCAAGGTCCAGGCGGGAGAGGAGACCGCCCACGCCATGAAGCTCATCGACTTCCTGCTCGACCGCGGCGGCCGGCTGGAGCTCAAGCCCATTCCTGCCCCCCAGACGGAGTTCGGCACCATCACCCAGGTCTTCGAGCAGACCCTCGCCCACGAGCAGGGCATCACGGCCAAGATCAGCGCCCTCTTCGAGCTGGCCCGCGCCGAGAAGGACTACGCCAGCGAGATCACCCTGCAGTGGTACGTGAGCGAGCAGGTGGAGGAGGAGGCCACCGTGGGGCAGATCGTCGACCATCTGCACGCCATCGGCGAGCAGGGGGGCGGCATCTGGTACCTCGATTCCAAGATGGGCAAGCGCGGCCAGGCCTGAGGGGCCCGATCCAAAGCCAGGTGAGGCCGCCCTTCCGGGCGGCCTCCCTGCATTCGCCCCCGGATCGGCACGCTTCGCCCCGCCCCTCCGCGGGCCCGGATCGCCTGGGGTATGCTGGAGCGCCGTTGTATCGCGACTTGAGGCATGACCTTTCAGGAGTCCAGCCATGCGACACACCTTCCGCACCGCCCTCTTCACGGGCCTTTCCCTTCTGCTCGTCCAGGGCACCGCCTGCGCCGACGAGGGCATGTGGACCTTCGACAACCTGCCCATGAAGCAGATGAAGGCGAAGTTCGGCTTTGAGCCCAGCCAGGCCTGGCTGGACCACGTGCGCCTCTCCGCCCTGCGCATGTCCGGCGGCAGCGCCTCCTTCGTGAGCGCCGACGGCCTGGTGCTCACCAACCACCACATGGGCCACGACTGGATCCAGAAGGTCTCGGACGCCAAGCACGACTACGTGAAGCACGGCTTCGTGGCCAAGACCCGCGCCCAGGAGATCAAGATCCCCGGCGGCGTGATGTACACCCTCGTGGAGATGGAGAACGTCACCGCCCAGGTGGAGCAGGCCGTGCAGCCCGGCATGGACGAGTCCCAGGCCGCCGCCGCCCGCCGCGAGACCCTCGGCCGCCTGGTGAAGGAGCAGACCGAGCGCACCAAGCTGGCCTGCGAGCCCGTCAGCCTCTACCAGGGCGGCCAGATCTGGATCTACCGCTACAAGAAGCACGAGGACGTGCGCCTCGTCATGGCCCCCGAATACGACGTGGCCGCCTTCGGCAAGGACTGGGACAACTTCAGCTGGCCGCGGCACGACCTGGACTTCAGCCTCTTCCGCATCTACGAGAACGGGAAGCCCTACAAGCCCGCCCACTTCCTGAAGATGGCGAAGAAGGGCGCGGAGTACGGCGACATGACCTTCACCGTGGGCCACCCGGGCCGCACGAACCGCCTCTTCACCCTCGCCCAGATGGAGGCCGACCGGGACGTCTTCGGCCCCCTGCGCATCCGCACCCTCGACCGCGCCCGCAAGGCCCTGCACGCCTTCGCCGCCGCGGACAAGAACAACCCCCTGCAGGTCTCTGCCCAGATCATGGGCACCGAGAACGCCTACAAGGTGATGGTGGGCGACACCAACGGCCTGAAGGACCGGGAGGCCATGGGGAAGGTCGCCGCCGCCGAGAAGGAGCTGCGGGAGAAGGTGGACGCCGACCCCGAGCTGAAGGCCTACGCGGGCACGAGCTGGACGAAGATCGAGGAGGCCCTGAAGGTCACCACCTCCCTGGCCCGCGAGATGGCCGCCATCGGCCAGCTGAGCCGCCTGGCGGGCGGCCTGAAGCAGGCCGGCGACAAGCCCCTGCCCCCCGCCGCCCGCGTCTCCGCCCTTGCGGGCATCGAAAGCGTGCGCGCGGAGCTGGGCGCCGAGCACCCGCTGGTCCGCGAGCTCTTCCAGGGCCGGGATGACGCCGCGGTGCTGGAGGCCCTCCGCAAGGACCCATCCGAGGCCTTCCAGAAAGCGGCCCGGGAGCTGGTCCAGAAGAACCAGGCCGCCCAGGCGGTGATCTCCGAGCACCAGGTGCGCATCGCCAAGGCCCGCTTCAAGGTCTACGGCACCTCCACCTATCCGGACGCCACGGGCACCCTGCGCCTCTCCTACGGCGCCATCGAGACCTACCCGATGGAGGGCACCCTCGCCCAGCCCTTCACGACCTTCGCGGGGCTGTACGACCGCGCGGACGCCTGGGGCCCACGGGCCGAGAACGGCTCCTGGGCGCTGCCCGAGCGCTGGAAGCAGCGCCGCGCCAAGCTGAACCTCTCCACGCCCTACAACTACATCACCACCAACGACATCACCGGCGGCAACTCCGGGAGCCCCATCGTGAACCGCGCGGGCGAACTGGTGGGCCTGGCCTTCGACGGCAACATCGAGAGCCTGCCCGGCCGCTACTACTACGACGGCCGCACCAACCGCACGCTCTCCGTGGACCCCCGCGGCATCCTCGAGGTCCTGAACAAGGTCTTCGACGCGCCCCACCTCGCCAAGGAGCTGGGCGGCACCCGCTAGCCCCCCCACGCCCAGAAGGGAGTGGTCCGCCCAAGGCGGGCCGCTCCCTTTGTTCCTTCCCAGGAGCCCCCATGCGCCCCACCGCCCTCGCCTTCGCCAGCCTCCTGCTCGCCTCCGGCCTCCAGGCCGAGGAGGGCATGTGGACCTTCGACAACCTGCCGCTGAAGCAGATGAAGCAGGCCTACGGCTTCGCGCCGGACCAGGCCTGGCTGGATCACGTGCGCCTCTCCGCCCTGCACTTCGGGGGCGGCAGCGGTTCCTTCGTGAGCGCCGACGGCCTCGTGATCACCAACCACCACGTGGGGCGCGGCTGGGTGCAGCAGGTGAGCGGCCCCGGCGCGAAGGACTACATCAAGCACGGCTTCCTGGCCCGCAGCCGCGGGGCCGAGCGGAAGATCCCCGGCGCCGCCCTGCGCACCCTGGAGCGCATGGAAGACGTGACCGCGGCCGTGGAGGCGGCCGTCAGGCCCGGCATGGAGGCGGCCGACGCCGCCGTGGCTCGCGCCGCGCGCACCCGGGAGCTGGCGAAGGCCCTGGAGGCGAAGAGCGGGCTCTCCGTGAGCCCCGTGGTCCTCTACAACGGCGGCCAGACCTGGCTCTACGCCTACAAGGTCCACCGAGACATCCGCCTCGTCATGGCGCCCGAGAGCGCCATCGCCGCCTTCGGCGGGGATCCCGACAACTTCACCTACCCCCGCCACGACCTGGACTTCACCCTCTTCCGCGTCTACGAGAACGGGAAGCCCTACCACCCGGCCCATTTCCTGAAGGTGGCGCAGGAGGGCGTGAAGCTGGGCCAGCTCACCTTCGTGGTGGGCCACCCCGGCAGCACCCAGCGCCAGATCACCCACGCCCAGATGCTGCACCAGCGGGACGTGACCCTGCCGGAGCGCCTGGCGGGCCTGGAGCGCCAGCGGGCGGACCTCTACGCCTACGGCCGCCGCGGCGAGGAGCAGATGCGCCAGGTGCGCACCCTCATCTACGGCCTGGAGAACAGCCTCAAGGCGCTCAACGGCTACTGGGGCGGCCTGAAGGACGCCGCGGCCATGGCCCGGGTGGAGGCGGCCGAACGGGAGCTGCGCGCCCGGGTGGAGGCGGATCCCGCCCTCCGCGCGGAAGCCGGGGAGAGCTGGGCGCGCATCCAGGAGGCCCTGGCCCAGCTGAAGCCCCTGGCCCGGGAGCAGACCCTCCTGAACACCCGCTTCGCCGGCCCCCTCGGCACGGCCCTGGCGCTCCTGCAGGACCTCCCCGCCCAGGCCAGACCCGTCTCCGAGCTGGAGCGCTACCGCTTCCAGAAGAGCCTGGAGTTCCTGGGAGGCGCCCTTCCCGAAAGCCATCCCTTCCGCCGCGCCCTCCTGGGCGGCCGCACGCCGGAACAGGCCGCCGCGCGCCTCCTCGCGTCGAAGCTCCAGGACCCGGAAACCGTCGCCGCCGTACAGAAGCAGGACCGGAAGGCCCTGGAGGCGGATCCCGATCCCGCCCTCGCCACGGCCCGGGCCCTGCTGCCCCTCACGAAGGCCCTCAACGCCCGCGTGGCCGAGCTGCAGGCGGGGGTGGCCGAGCACGGCGCACGCATCGCCCGCGCCCGCTTCAAGGTCTACGGCACGGAGAAGTATCCGGACGCCACGGGCAGCCTGCGCCTGAGCTACGGCCCGGTGGCCACGTACCCCGCAAACGGCACCCTGCAGCCGCCCTTCACCACCTTCCACGGCCTCTTCGATCGCGCCCTCGCCTGGGGCCCACGGGCCGAGAACGGCGCCTGGGCCCTGCCCGAGCGCTGGCGCGAGGCCAAGGGGCGCCTGGACCTGGCCACGCCCTTCAACTTCGTGCACGCGGTGGACATCATCGGCGGCAACTCCGGAAGCCCCGTGCTGAATGCCAAGGGCGAGTTCGTGGGCGTCATCTTCGACGGCAACATCCAGATGCTGCCCGGGAACTTCTACTACGACGGCGCCGTGAACCGCGGCGTCACCCTGGACGTGCGTGCCATCCTGGAGGCGCTGCGCAAGGTCTACGACGCCTCCTTCCTCGCCGACGAGCTCACGGGAAAGTAGTCATGAAGCGCCTCAGCCTCTCCCTCGCCTGTCTCCTGCTCGCCTCCGGCGCCCGCGCCGAGGAGGGCATGTGGACCTTCGACAACCTGCCGCTGAAGCAGATGAAGGCCGCCTACGGCTTCGAGCCCACCCAGGCCTGGCTGGACCACCTGCGCCTGGCGAGCCTGCGCTTCCCCGGCGGCAGCGGCTCCTTCGTGAGCGCCGACGGCCTGGTGCTCACCAACCACCACGTGGTGCGCGGCTACGTGCAGCGCCTCAGCACGCCCCAGCGGGACCTGCTGAAGGACGGCTTCGTGGCCCGCGCCCGCGCCGAGGAGCTGAAGGTCCCTGGCCTGGAGCTCCTTCAGCTGGAGCGCCTGGAGGACATCAGCGCCCGGGTGGCCAAGGCCGGCGCGGACCTCGACGCGGCGGAGGCCCTGCGCGCCCGGGAGCGCGAGGTGGCCAGGGCCCGGGAGGAGCTGCGCACCCGGACCGGCCTCACGGTGGAGCCCGTGGTCCTCTACCAGGGCGGCGAGACCTGGCTCTACGCCTACCGCAAGTACACGGACGTGCGCCTCGTCATGGCGCCGGAGCTCGCCGTGGCGCGCTTCGGCGGCGACCACGACAACTTCACCTTCCCCCGCCACCACCTGGACTTCGCCCTGCTGCGCGCCTACGAGAAGGGCGAGCCCGTGCGCCCGAAGGACTTCCTGCGCTGGAGCGCCGCCGGCCTCGGGCCCGGCGCCCTCAGCTTCGTCTCGGGACACCCGGGCAGCACCAGCCGCCTCTTCACGGTGGCCCAGATGGCCTACGCCCGGGACCTGGGAACGCCGTTGCAGATCGCGGGCATGGAGCGCCGCCGCGCGGTGCTGGAGGCCTTCGCCGCCCGCGGCTTCGAGGCCCGCGCCCTGGTGGGCGGCCAGATCTACGGCATCGACAACGGCCTGAAGGCCACCCGCGGCTACTTCGCCACCCTGAAGGACGCCACCGCCATGGCGGAGGTGGCCCGCCGGGAGGCGGAGCTGCGCGCCCGGGTGGAGGCGGATCCCGCCCTGAAGGCCCTGGCCGGCGACAGCTGGGCCCGCGTGGAGGCGGCCCTCCAGGAACAGCGGAAGCTGGCCCGGGAGCAGGCCCTCGTGAACACCCGCGGTTCCGAGCTGCTGGGCACGGCCCTGCACCTGCTGCGCCTGCCCGAGGAGGCCGCGAAGCCCGAGGCCCAGCGCCTGCCCGAGTACGCCGACGCGGCGCTGCCCGCCCTGCGCAAGCGCCTGGCGGAACCCCGCCCCACGCCCTTCCATCCCGGGCTGGAGATCCACCTCTTCACCGCGGGCCTCCAGGAGGCCCGGGAACAGCTCGGGGAGGCCCATCCCTTCGTGCAGGCCCTGCTGGCCGGACGGACGCCCGAGGCCGTGGCCGAGGCGGCGGTGAAGGGCTCGAAGCTCCAGGACCCCGCCGAGGTGGCCCGCCTGCTGGCGGGAGGCCGCGCGGCGCTGGCGTCCTGCCAGGATCCGATGCTGGAACTGGCCCGCAAGCTCGACGGCTTCCAGCGCGCCCTGCGGGAGAAGGTCGAGCGCCTGGTGGAGGGCCCCCTGAAGGAGCACGCCGGCCGCATCGCCCAGGCGCGCTTCCGCGCCACCGGCAAGGAGACGTACCCGGACGCCACCTTCACCCTGCGCCTGAGCTACGGCACCCTCGCCTCCTACCCCGCCAACGGCACGCTCCAGCAGCCCGTCACCACCCTCCACGGCCTCTTCGACCGCTTCTACGGCTGGGGCGGCACGACCGACAACCTGGGCCGCGACACCTGGAGGCTGCCCTCGCGCTGGCTCCAGGCCCGGAAGAAGCTCGACCTCGACCTGCCCTACAACCTGGCCACCAGCCACGACATCATCGGCGGCAACTCGGGCAGCCCCGTGGTGGACGTGAAGGGCGAACTGGTGGGGCTCGCCTTCGACGGCAACCTCGAAAGCCTGGGCGGGCGCTACGTCTACGACGGCCGCGCCAACCGCACCGTGTGCGTGGACGCGCGCGCCATCCGCGAGGTGCTCGCCAAGGTGTACGATGCCCAGCCTCTGGTGGATGAACTGAACGGCAAGTGAACCGCTTCCCTTCCCAAGGAGCTCCCATGCGCCTTTCCGCCCTCGCCCTCCTCCTCGCCCTCCCGGCCCTGCCCGCCCTCCGGGGCGAGGAGGGCATGTGGACCCTCGACAACCTGCCGCTGAAGCAGATGAAGGCCCGCTACGGCTTCACGCCGGACCAGGCCTGGCTGGACCACCTGCGCCTCTCGGTGCTGCGCTTCCCCGGCGCCACCGGCTCCTTCGTGAGCGCCGACGGCCTGGTGCTCACCAACCACCATGTGGCCCGGGGCTCCGCCCAGCGCGTGTCCACCCCGGACAACGACCTGGTAAAGAAGGGCTTCGTGGCCCGCACCCGCGCCGAGGAGATCCCCGTGCCCGGGCTGGAGCTGGACACGCTGGAGGCCATGGAGGACGTGACCGCGCAGGTGGAGGCGGCCGTGAAGCCCGGGCTGCCCGAGAAACAGGCCGCCCGCCTGCGCGAGCAGGAGCTCGAGCGCCTCAAGGACGCGCTGCAGAAGAAGACGGGCCTCACGGCCGAGGCGGTCTCCCTCTACAACGGCGGCCAGCACTGGATCTACAGCTACCGCAAGCACCGGGACGTGCGCCTCGTCATGGTGCCCGAGGTCCAGCTGGGCGCCTTCGGCGGCGACCCGGACAACTTCACCTACCCGCGCCACGGCCTGGACATGGCCCTCTTCCGCGTCTACGAGAACGGCCAGCCCTACCGCCCCGCGCACCACCTCGCCTTCGCCGCCGCGGGCCTCAAAACGGGCGACTTCACCGCGGTGCTCGGCCACCCCGGCGGCACCGACCGGCAGCACACCGTGGCCCAGATGCGCTTCGCCCGGGACACCCAGCTCCCCCTGACCCTGAAGAGCCTCGCGGAGCGCAAGGCCATGCTGCTGGACTACGCCAGGCGCTCGCCGGAGCACGCCCGCCAGGTGAACGGCCAGCTCTTCGGCATCGAGAACAGTGCCAAGGCCCTCGCGGGCGAGCTGCGCGGCCTGAAGGACGCGGAGGCCTTCCGCCGCATCGAGGAGGCCGAGAAGGCCTTCCAGGCCAAGGCGCCCGCCCTGAAGCCCAGCTGGGAGCGCATCGCTCAGGCCATGGGCCGCGCCCGCGGCCTGGCGAAGGAGTCCCAGTTCGTGGGCACCTGCCAGAGCACGCTGCTGCGCCAGGCCCTCCTCCTGGTGCGCCTGGCCGACGAGCGCCAGAAGCCCTCCGCCGCGCGCCTGCCCGAGTTCAGCGACGCCAGCCTGCCCGCCCTGGAGCGGCGCCTGGCGCAGCCCGCGCCCTTCTATCCCGAGCTGGAGCTCCACCAGTTCGCCTTCGGCCTGCGCCAGGCCGCCCGGGAGCTGGGCGCCGCGCACCCCTTCGTGAAGGCGGTGCTGCAGGGACGCAGCCCTGAGGCGGTGGCCGAGGAGGCGGTGAAGGGCTCGCGCCTGCAGGATCCGGCCGTGCGCCAGGCCCTGGCGAAGGGCGGCCGCGCGGCCATCCAGGCGAGCACGGACCCCATGATCCGCCTGGCCCTTCGCCTCGATCCGCTGGCCCGCTCCGTGCGCCGCAGCATGGAAGAGGGCGTGCAGGCCGTGGTGGATGAGCACGCGAGCCGCATCGCCAAGGCGCGCTTCCGGGTCTACGGCACCGGGGTGTATCCGGACGCCACCTTCACCCTGCGCCTGAGCTACGGCGCGGTGGAAGGCTACCGCGCCAACGGCACCGTACAGCAGCCCTTCACCACCTTCGCGGGGCTCTTCGACCGCGCCTGGGGCCACGGCCCCGAGGCGGAGGGCGGCGCCTGGGCCCTGCCCGCCCGCTGGCTGGAGCGGCGGAACCGCCTGGAACTCAGCACCCCCCTCAACTTCGTGCACAGCGTGGACACCATCGGCGGCAACTCCGGGAGCCCGGTGGTGGACGCGAAGGGCCGGCTCGTGGGCCTGCTGCACGACGGCAACATCGAGGGCCTGGCCGGGAACTACTACTACGACGCCGCCGTGAACCGCAGCATTTCCCTGGACGCCCGGGCCATCCTGGAGGCCCTGGACAAGGTCTACGAAGCCCCCGCCCTCGTGGACGAACTGCGGGGCCGCTAGGGCCCGCATCGCAAGGAGCACCGCCATGCACCGCCGCCTCTCCCTCGTCCTCCTGGCCCTCGCAGCCGGCGCCCTGCGCGCCGACGAGGGCATGTGGACCTTCGACAACGTGCCGGTGAAGCAGATCCAGGCCAGGTACGGCTTCGCGCCGGACGCGGCCTGGCTGAAGCACCTGCAGCTCGCGACCCTGGGCTTCCCCGGCGGCACGGGCTCCTTCGTGAGCCGGGGCGGCCTGGTGATCACGTACCACCACGGCGGCCGCAGCGCCATCGCCCAGGTTTCCAGCGCCCGTGCCGACTACATCCGCGACGGCTTCACCGCCGCCACCCGCGACCAGGAGATCCAGGTTCCGGGGCTCAGCCTCCTGATGCTCGTGTCCCAGCGGGACGTGAGCGCGGAGGTGAAGGCCGCCGCGAAGCCCGGCATGACGGACGCCCAGGCCTCGAAGGCCCGCCAGAACGCCCTCAGCGCCCTGCGCGCCGCCGAAGAAAAGGCCACGGGCCTCACCTGCGAGCCCGTCACCCTCTACCACGGCGGCGAATACTGGATCTACCGCTACAAGAAGTTCCGGGACGTGCGCCTGGTGGCCGCCCCCGAGCTCCAGGTGGCCTCCTTCGGCGGCGACGCGGACAACTACACGTACCCCCGCTGGAACCTGGACTTCGCCCTCTTCCGCGTCTACGAGGACGGCAAGCCCTACCGCCCCGAGGCCCACCTGCCCTTTGCCGCCGAGCCCCTGAAGGCCGGAGACCTCACCTTCATCTCCGGCCATCCCGGCACCACCTTCCGCCAGGAGACCGCCGCCCAGATGCGCTACGCCCGGGACTTCGGCATCCCCTTCCGCCTGGCCTCCATCGCCCGCCAGAAGAAGGCACTCCTGGCCTTCGCCGCCACCTCCCCCGAGGCCGCCCGCGTGAGCGCGGACGTGATCTACGGCCTGGACAACGGCGCCAAGCGCATCACCGGGCAGCTCCTGGGCCTCCAGAAGCCCGAGAACCTGGCCAAGGTCGAGGCGGCGGAGGCAAAGCTCCAGGCTGCCGTGGCCAAGGATCCGGCCCTGCGCACCCGCGCAGGCGCGAGCTGGGCGCGCATCGCCCAGGCCGTCGCGCGCCAGAAGGCCCTGCTGAAGGAGCACAGCGCCATCGGCACCTGCAACAGCACCCTGCTGACCCACGCCCTCACACTGACGCGCTACTTCGTCGAGATCGCCAAGCCCTCCGACCAGCGCCTGCCCGAGTTCACGGAAGGCAGCCTGAAGGCCACCCGGGAGCGCCTCGCCAACCCGCGCCCCGTGGTGAAGGACCTGGACGCCGCGCGCCTCGCGGCGGGCCTGCAGGAGGCCCGCGAGCTGCTGGGCGACGCCCACCCCTTCGTGAAGGCGATGCTTCAGGGCCGCGAGCCCGCCGCCGTAGCCAAGGCCGCCGTGGAGGGCAGCCGCCTGGAGGATCCGGCCTTCCGCAAGGGCCTGCTGGAGGGCGGCAAGGCCGCCCTCGAAGCCAGCCAGGATCCGCTCCTTCAGCTCGCGCGCCGCCTGGACCCCCTCCAGCGCGAGGAGGCGAAGCGGTGGGAGCGCGAGGTGCAGAGCGTGCCCGCCGAGCCCGGCGGGCGCATCGCCGAGGCGCGCTTCCAGGTGCTCGGCAAGTCCCAGTATCCCGACGCGACCTTCACCCTGCGCCTGAGCTGGGGCCCCGTGGCCACCTACGCCACCGGCAGCGGCACCAAGGCCCAGCCCTTCACCACCTTCCTGGGCCTCTACGACCGCAGCATCGGCTGGGGCGGCAACGCCGCGAACGCCGAGGGCGGCGCCTGGACGCTGCCCGAGCGCTGGCTGGCCCGCCGCGCGCGCATTGCCCTGGACACGCCCTTCAACTTCATCTACGGCTGCGACACGGTGGGCGGCAACAGCGGCTCGCCCGTGGTGAACCCGAAGGGCGAGTTCGTGGGCATCAACTTCGACAGCGTCTTCGAGGGCCAGGGCGGGTACTACGTCTACGACCCCGACACCAAGCGCGCCGTCGCCGCCGACGCCCGCGGCATCCTCGAGGCCCTGCGAAAGGTTCTCGACGGCGCCCACCTCGCCGACGAACTCACCAGCCGGTAGCCCCCACACAGCCCTTGACCCCGCCCGCAGCCATGACACAATCAGTGTTCATGCCGGCCTCGGCCCGGGCCCATAGCTCAGTCGGTAGAGCAGCGGCCTTTTAAGCCGTTGGTCGCGCGTTCGAGCCGCGCTGGGCCCACCAGCCGAGGCAACAGACAGCGGGGCTATCGTCTAGGGGTTAGGACACCGCCCTTTCACGGCGGCAACACGGGTTCGAATCCCGTTAGCCCTACCAGCCAGGCACCTTGAGAAATCAAGGTGCCTTTTGTTTTGGTTCAACGTGAAACTCCGGGGAAAGCGGCTCGGATCTTGAGGAAGAAGTA
>CAXYVC010000046.1:0-18300 GCA_964292295.1 uncultured bacterium | reverse complement strand
CCGGCAACCAGGACCAGGTACCGCTGATCCGGCTCTTGTCCAGGGTCATATCCAGCCCCTTGAGATCAAACCGGTCCGCCACCCATTGCCAGTCGGAGCGCAGGGCGAGCAGGGTCAAGGCGGCAGGATCCGTCGTGGCCGGCGGCTTCTGGCCCTGCTCCGCCAGCCAGGCCTGGGCGTTGGGGAAGCTGGCCTCGGTGATGAAGAGGCGCAGATGCGCACAGGCGTTCGCCGCCTCGTACACCGCGTCCGTGCCGGCGGTGTCCGAGGTGAAGAGGAAGGCGGCGCCGTCATCCTCCACCAGGTAGCCCACGGTGGGCACCAGGTGGTTCACGGCGATGGGGGTCACGCGCAGGCCCTCCACCTCGCAGGGGCGGCCGGGCCCCAGCTCCTCGAAGCGGATCGTCGGCCGTTCGGGGCTGGGCAGCATGCTGAAGTCGGGCCACAGCTCGTCGTTGAAGAGGTGGCGGCGCAGGGCGTCCAGCGTCTCCGGCAGGCCGTGCACCACCACCGGCCCCTCGGCCCGGCCGTACACGTTCTTGCTGAAGAAGGGCAGCGTCCCCACGTGGTCGATGTGGCTGTGGGTCAGGAAAAGGTGGCGGATGCGCAGCTGCTCCTCCACGGAGAGCGCCTGGGTGAGCGAGCCCGCGTCGATGGCCACACGGCCGTCCACAAGCAGGCTCGTCAGCCGCTCGCCCTCGGCCTCTCCGCCTGAACACCCTAGAACGCGCAGCTCCATGGGACCCCGGAAATCCAGCAGTCATCATAGGCGCCATGGCCCCGCGTTGGAACGCGGAACTCCCACGGGAAGGCCCGGCCTTGATACGTTGGGACCATGCGCGCGCACCTCGGGTACCTGCTCCTGGACGGCTTCGACCCGGATACGGGAGAGCTGATGCTCCGGATGGGGGTCACCCAGGAGAACGGCGCGCCCCAGGCCCTGCGCCTGAAGCTCCACTTGGGGCGCAGCGGCGATCCCCTGCAGCCCCTGCGCCGGGAGCTGCAGACCCACGTGCAGATGCCCGTGCCGCCCCTCTGGGACCGCGGCCTCAAGACCATCATCAGCGCCCTGGAGTCGGAGCTGGCCCAGCCCAACGGACGGGAGCCCGCCCGCTACCTGTGGGTGAGGACCCAGCTCCTGCACCCCACGGACGAGCGGCGCTGTACCCTGAACCATCCCGTGCCCCGGCAGGCCGAGATCCTGTGGGACTGGTCCCAGCGCTGGGACCAGGAGGGGAACGCCGCCCAGGCCATGGACCTCCTGGAGCGCATGCTGCTCCTCGTGCCGGGCCACCTGCCGGCCCTGCTGCGCCTGTGCAGCCTGCTGCGCGGGGAGGGGATGGTGGAGGAGATGCTGGCGGTGGCCGACCGCATCCTCCAGCTGCGCCCCGAGGACCACGAGGCCCTCCTGCGCCGGGGCGAAGGCCTGCTGCACCTGGAGCGCTTCCGGGAGGCACTGGACACCTTCATGGCCATCCTCAAGGCCTCCCCTGTGCACCCCCTGGCGCACCTGGGCGCCGCCCAGGCGAAGGCCTATGCCGGAGGCGACCCCTGCGCCCACCTGGATGCAGCCCTGGAGCTGGACCCGGAGGCCACCCGCTCCGTCCTGCGGGAGACCTTCGACTACCGAGTGCTCGCGCGGGTCCCCGACGAGAACACCTACGCCCTGGAGGAGCTTCCCCTGGTGCTGGGCGTCAGCCCCGGGGAAGTGCAGAGCTTTTTGCGGGAGCGCCGCCTGGCCGCCACGGGCCCCGAGGGCGCGGTGCGGGAATCCGAGCTGAGCCTGTGGGTGACCGTGCAGAACCGCTACCGGCTCTTCCCCGGAAGCCTGCACTGGATGGCCCCCACGCCCCGCCACATCCCGGAACTGCCCTGAGCCGTGCAAGAATGGCTCTTTGGGGGACCGCATGACCCTGTGCGAGCGCAGCCTTCCCTTTCCCGTCTTCCGGCGCGGCAAGGTCCGTGACGTGTACGACCTGGGCGACCGGCTCCTGATCGTCGCCTCGGATCGCGTGTCCGCCTTCGACGTGGTGATGGGCGAACCCATCCCCGACAAGGGGCGCATCCTCACCCAGGTGGCCAACTACTGGTTCGGGGCCACGGAGGACCTGCTGCCCAACCACCTCCTCGCCACCCGGGTGGAGGACTTCCCGGCCGAGCTGCAGCCCTTCCGCGACCAGCTCGAGGGCCGCTCCATCCTGGTGAAGAAGGCCAAGGGGCTCCCCGTGGAGTGCATCGTGCGCGGCTACCTGGCGGGCAGCGGCCTGAAGGAATACCAGCAGCGGGGCACCGTGTGCGGCCTTCCCCTTCCCACGGGGCTCCGCATGGCCAGCCGCCTGCCCGAGCCCGTCTTCACCCCCTCCACCAAGGCCGAGGAGGGACACGACGAGAACATCGACTTCGCGCGCCTCTGCGCCCTGGTGGGGACGCCCATGGCCGAGCGCCTGCGGGACACGAGCCTGGCCCTCTACCGCCGCGGCCACGCCCTGGCCCTGGAGCGGGGCATCATCCTGGCCGACACCAAGTTCGAGTTCGGCCTCCTGGAGGACGGCAGCCTGATCCTGATCGACGAGGTGCTGACCCCCGACTCCAGCCGCTACTGGCCGAAGGAGACCTGGCGCGAGGGCGAGAACCCGCCCAGCCTCGACAAGCAGTATCTCCGGGACTACCTGGAGGGGCTCCGGGACTGGAACCGCCAGGCCCCCGCCCCCGCCCTTCCAGAGGCCGTCCTCCAGGAGGTCCGCGGACGGTACCTGGATCTCGCGGCGCGCTTCGGCGTCCGCCTCTAGCGCAGCACGGCGGAGCCCAGGCCCAGGGCCTCCAATCCACCCCGGGCCTCCTCCCCCGTACCGGCCAGCACCGCCCTCCAGGTCCCGGGCTCGGTCCAGCGGCGGAGGGCGGCGGCCAGCTCCGGGGGCCGAACGTCCGCGAGGTGGGCATCCCCGTCGGGGCTTCCCAGCGCCAGGGCGGCCCGGCGCCGCAGGAGGGCCTCCGGGTGCAGGGCACGGGCCACCGCCCGCGCCTGGGCCTGGGTCCGGAGAAGGGTCAGGGATCCCGCGTCCGGGCCCCGGCGCAGGTCCTCCAGGAGGCCGGACCGCAAGGATTCCAGGGCCCGGAGGGGCGGAACCCCCTCGGCGGGCCGGACGCGCAGGAGGAAAGCCTCGGGCCCCGCATCCCCCTCCAGGAGCTCCAGCTCCAGGCTGCGGATGCCGGGGCAGGCGGCGCGGCGCACCTGCTGCTCCAGCCAGGCGGCGGCAAGGTCCCGGAGCGCGGCGTCCCGGGGGCCCACGACCTCCAGACGAGCCCCCAGCCACAGGGCCGGAGCCTCCCCGGGCACCAGGAGAACCTGGGCCTCCCGCGAGGTTCCGGCTGCCCCGGACACCCCCGGAGAGGCCTGGGGCTGGGGCGCCGGTCCCCAGGTCCCGAGCTGCTGCACGGCCTGGGCACGCACGAGCCCGGGGTCCAGGGGCCCGTGGACCACGAGCACCGCGTGCTCGGGACGCAGCACCCGCCGCGTGAAGGCCTCCAGCTCCGGCAGGCCGAGGCGCCGCAGCGCCTCCGCCGCAGGAAGCACGGAACGCGCGGGATCGGCCAGGGCCTCCCGCAGGAGGGCCTCGGCGCGCGCCAGGAGCGGCCCCTCCGCCCCCTGGCGCAGCAGCTCCTCCTTCGCGCGGGCCAGGAGGGCTCCATCCCAGGAGGGGCGCCCCGCGGCCAGCGCCAGGGCCTCGAAGGCGGCGGGCAGGTCGCGACCGTCCGAACACAGGCTCCAGGCCACCCCGTGCCGGAGGGGCCGGAAGTTCAGCTCCAACCCCGAGCCCGCCATCCAGCGCACGAAGCCCTGGCGGTCCCAGGCTCCCGCATGGCCCCGCGCCAGCAGCTCCGCCAGGAGGGCCGCGCAAGCCCGGTTCTCCGCGGGCTCCTCGGAGGGATCCCAGCGGATCTGCAGTTCCAGGCGCACGAGCGGGGCTTCTGCGGCGCGCGCGGAAAGGACCTGCAGGCCCGTGGGCAGACGGAAGCCCCCGGGAGCCTGGGCCAGGAGGGCGGGCGCCAGCAGAAGCCCGGCGGCAGCCCTCACGGCTTCACCTGGGCTTCCAGCAGGCGCAGGGTGGCCTCCCGTTCCGCGACCCCGAGCATCCGCAGCTGGCGCACGGCCTCGCGCACCACCGCCTCGAGGCGGGCCCGGTCCGGCAGGCGCGGCGCGAGCAGCGCCTCCAGGGCCTTCACCAGGCGCCCCTCCTGGGCGTCCTGGGGGGTCAGGAGCGGATCCGGCTCCAGGAGGGCCACCACGAGCTGCTGCGAAGCCAGGTGGCGACGGGCGGCGCCCTGGAGCTCCTCCGGCGTCACGTCGCGGCCGAGGCCCAGCAGGCGGAATGGAAGGCGCCAGTCGCCCCCTTCGCAGGTGGCGGCGCCCAGCAGGTGGGCCAGGCTGCCGGCATCCTCCTGGGCGCGCAGGAGCTCCTGCTCCACGAGGCGCTGGGCTCGGCGAATCTCCTCCTGGCCGAAGGGCTGGGTCTGGGGGCGGAGCATCTCGCCCAGGGCCGCCTGCTCGAGTTCTGCCAGACCGCGCCCCTGGGCGGGCAGGGCCTCCAGGGCGAGCAGCCCCACGTCCCGCCCCCCGGGCACGTGCAGGCGGAGCTTCAGGTCGCGGGCGGGGCCCCCCTCGGCCAGCAGCCGCCGGGGCAGGCGGGCCTCCCGGTTGCCCCCGAGCATGGCAGCGAGCACCTGGAGCTGCGGACCATCGGGATGGGCCAGGGGGGGAACCAGCCAGGCCATGTACAGGCGGGCGGAGCCGGTCATGCAGGCCTGGAGCCGGCGGGCACCCGAAGCCTCGGGGAGCATGGGGCCTGTGGCCTCGCGCCGCCCGGCGCCCTCCGGCGCCGCGGGCAGGCTGCCGAAGCTGCGCTCCAGGGCCGGCAGGGCATGGGCCCGGGCCACATCGCCCACCAGCACCAGCACCAGACGCTCGGGCGACACGGCCCAGCGCGCGTAGGCCCGCAGCTCGGACCAGGTGAGGGCCTGGATGGCGGCCTTGGACAGGGAGGCCTCGGCCCCGTAGGGATGGGTGGGGAAGGCAGTCCCCAGAAGCACCGAAAGGGCCGCCCGGGCCTGGGAGGCCTCGCCACCCAGCTCCGCCAGCAGGCGGTCCCGCTCCGCAGGGAAGCGCCCCAGCTGGAGGATGCGCAGGCGTTCCGCGGCCAAGCCGCACCACGCCTCGAAGCGCTCGGCCGGAAGGTCCAGGGCTTCCTCCAGGTAGTCGGCCTCCGCGGTGCAGCTGCGCCGGGAGGCCCCCAGGGCGTCGAAGGCGTCCGGACCGGAAGCGAGGCGCGCGTCCAGGGCCGCCCGGGCCTGGCGCACGAGCTCCGCCACCCCCTCCGCATCCCCGCTCCCGCCCCCGCGGATGCGCCGGAGCCCCTCGAGGCGCCGGGCCTCCCACGCGGCCTCCTCCCGCTTCAGGAGCGGGTCCAGGGCTGCGCCGTTCCCGAGGTCCTCGGGCAGGGCGGGCCCGAGCAGGGTCCGCGCCAGGAGCTCCGCCGCGACGGGAGGGAGGGTACCCGTGTCCGCGCGCCCTCCCCGCAGGAGGAGCCGCACGTGGAGGGCCCCGCTGCCCGGGCGCTCCACCGTCAGCACCCGCACGCCGTTCGCTAGGCGCCGCTCCCCCACCGCGGGAAGGCCCGGGGCCTCCGCCCCCGCGGGCGCGGCCGCGAGGAACGGGATCAGGAGCAGCAGGCTCAGCAGACGCATGGGGCTAGTGTAGCGGTCCTGCCCCCCCGCATCGCCCCGTGCCGCAGGCGGGCCTTCAGTGGATGCGGATGCTGCCGGTGGTGGTCTCGAGGTGGATGCGCTGGCTGCGCCCGGGGATGCGCAGGCGCACGCTGTGCTTGCCGAGCTCCATCAGCTGGGCGCCGGGCACGTGGACCTCCAGGCTCCCCACCGTGTTTTCGGCCCGGAGTTCGCCGGAGGCGCGGCCCAGCTCCACGTCGATGGATCCGTTGGTGGTCTCCATCCGGATGCCCTCGCCCCAGCCGTCAAGGTTCCGCGCCAGGATGTGCCCGTTGGTCGTCTCGAGGTCCAGGCCGCCCTCCACGCCCTCCACGCGGATCTGCCCGTTGGTCGTGCCGCCCTTGACGCGGGCCTTCAGGTCCTCCAGTTCCACGTTGCCGTTGGTGGTGTCGACGTGCACCTCGCCGGCCACCTCGCGCACCTGGATGTCGCCGTTGGTGGTCTCGCAGCGGGCATAGCCGTTCACCCGGGCCACCGTCACGGCACCGTTGGTCGTGCGGAAGAAGGCCAGCAGGCGGCGGGGTACGCTGAGGGCCATCTCGCAGCGGGGGCTGCGCACGGCAGCGAAACCGAAGTTCCAGCCCTGCTGCTGGAAGCGGGCCTCGATGTCCAGGTCCGCCCCCTGGCGCTGGAACACCAGTTCCACGCGTCGCCGCTCCGAATCGCGGATCGCCGCGACGAGGGAGACCTCCTCGCGGTCCCAGCCCTGAACGCGGATGCTGCCGTTGCGGTTCTGCACGCGCAGGCGGCCCCCGTAGGCGAGGCGCTCCACGCGGTTCTCGGCGCGGGTCGTCCCCCGGAGGGCCGGAACGGAAGGGGCCTGGGCCAGCAGCGCCCCGCCCAGCAACAGGGCCCCGGCGATGCGCGGGAATCGGATGGCGGTCGACATGGCACCCCCCTCACCTTGGAAAAGACCCAGGTCCGGCCTGGCCCCCCGTACAACGCACGGGCTGTCTTCAAGGTTAGCCCCATCCGTGGGCTATGGTGGAGGACGCGGAGCACAACCCGGAAGCCCCTCCGGCCCGCGCGACGAGGCTGCCATGCGGATCCCCCTCCATCTCCTTCCCCACGGCGAAGGCCTGCCCCTGCCCTCCCGGGCCACGGCCCACGCCGCGGCCATGGACCTGCGGGCGGCCCTGCCCGAGGGAGAAGCCTGGACCCTGGCCCCGGGAGAACGCCGACTCGTGCCCACGGGGCTGGTCCTGGCGATCCCGCCGGGCTTCGAGGGGCAGGTACGCCCGCGCTCCGGCCTGGCCCTGAAGCACGGCGTCACCGTCCTGAACGCTCCGGGCACCATCGACGCGGACTACCGCGGCGAGGTGATGGTCCTCCTGGTGAACCACGGGACCGAAGCCTTCCCCGTGCGCCGGGGCGACCGCATCGCCCAGCTCCTCGTCTCCCCCGTCCCGGCCTGGACGTGGGAGCCCTGTACGGAACTCGCCGCGCTCGGGGAGACCGGGCGCGGCGAAGGGGGCTACGGCTCCACGGGCCGCGGCTGAACGCCTTCTGAACTACTTCTTGGCGGGCTTGGGCGCAGGCTTGGACGCGGGCTTCGCGGCCGGGGCGGCCGGCTCGCCGTTGGCGTACTTCGCGTCGTAGCGCTTGGCGACCTCCTGGGAGAAGGCGAGCAGCCAGGCCTCGTCCACGCTCAGGAAGAGGCCCTCCTGGTACTGCATCACCACGTGCAGCTTCCACTCCTTCGCCACGGCGTCGAGGAGCGGCTTCACCTCCTGCTGGAACTGGCCGAAGGTGCGCTGCTGGGCGGCGGCAAACTCCTTCTGGCTGTCCTCCTGGATGCGCTTGAAGGCCAGCTGGAGATCCTGGAACTCGCGCTCGAGCTTGGCCCGGCCCTCGTCCGAGAGGCCCGGACTCTTGATCTGCTGCTCCATCCGCTGCAGCTCCTCGGCCTTGGTGCGCAGCTTGTCGCTCAGGTTCTTGTTGAGCACCTCGAGGTCGGCGAAGACCTTCTTCGCCCGCACGGACTGGCTGATCACCTGCTGGGGGATGAAGACCGCGAAGCGGGGAGCGGGGTGCTCCTGGGCCGCCATCGGGAGGACGGCGGCAAGGCTCGTGGCGAGGAGGAAGCGACGCATGCGGATCTCCGGAAAAGGTTGAATGCTGTTCATTCTAGCGCAGGCGCGCCCGGCGCCCGCGCTCAGAAGGTGGTGCCGATGCTGAACTGGAAGTCGGACTTGCCGTCCATATCGAAGGCGTAGGGGTTCAGCTTCCGGGCCCAGATCAGCCGCATGGGCGCCGGGCTGATGGGCAGGAAGAAGCGCAGCTCCAGGCCCGCGGAACGCCGCGGGGACTCGCTGAAGACCTTGTGCCCGGGGCCCCAGGCGTTGCCCATGTCGTAGAAGAGCACGGTGCGGAACTGGTCCGCGATCTTGAACTGGTACTCCAGGTTGGCCAGGAACTGCTTGTTGCCGCCCACCACCACCGGATAGCCGCTGGTGTCGTACATCACGGAGCCCACCTGGCCGTAGCGGTAGCCGCGGATGGAGTTCTCGCCGCCGGGGCGGTAGAGTTCCCAGGTGGCCAGGGGCGACTCGCTCAGGTTGCGGATGTAGCCGTAGGAGACGTTCGCGGCGAAGATGTGCCGCTCCGCGAGGCTGGCGAACTTGGCCATCTCGAAGCTCGTGCGGATGAAGGGCCGGTCTCCGCCGAACTGCCAGCCCCCGTATTCCAGGCTCGCCGTGGCACGGAAGCCGTCCGTGGGCTTGAAGGGGTGGTTGACGGTGTTGTAGGACAGGGTCTGGTTCAGCGTGGAGGTGAGCTGCTCGCGGTTGTCCCGGAAGTAGTAGCTCCGTCCCCCCTCGATGCGGATGATCCGGAAGTTGTAGCCCACGCTGTAGGACGTGAAGAAGGCCCAACGGCTCTCCGGGAAGAAGGTGCTGAGCTTGGTGCCCACGCTCACGCCCAGGCTCTTGGTGTGCTGCTCGTAGGCGTTGGCCTTGCCGACGCGGTCGGCGTCGTAGTCCGTGTTCCCGTTGGCGATGCTGGCGCCGAAGCTGTACGGCTGGTCGAAGACCCAGGGCTCGGTGAAGGAGATGGAGGCGTACTTCTGGTACTTGCCGCCGTTGTAGCTGAAGGCCAGGGTTTCGCCCCCGCCGCCCAGGTTCTTGGTGGAGAAGCTGACGCCCAGGCTGAAGCCGAACAGGCTGCCGTAGCCGCCGTTGAACAGCAGTTCGTTGACGCCGGCCTCCTCGCCCTTGAAGGTCACGTCCACCTGGGGCTTGTCCCCCACGGGATCGATCTTGGGCTCGTTCCCCTTCACGTCGAAGAAGCCCAGCTGCCCGATGCCGGTGTAGGCGTCCTTCAGGGCCTCCATGCGGAAGACGTCCCCCTCGCGCATGGGCAGGCTGCGGCGGATCACCTTGTCCTTGGTGGTGGTGTTGCCCTCGATGTTGATGCGGCGGATGGTGAACTGCTCCCCCTCGTCCACCTTCAGGACCACGTCCACCTTCTTCACGCCGTCCGCCTCGCGGACCTCCATCTTCTTGTCCGCGTGGAAGGCCACGTAGCCCAGGTTGCGGTGGTCCTCGGCGATCTTGTCCAGGCCCTCGTTGAGGCCGTCGAGATCGAAGACACGCTTCTTCTTCTCGCCCGGGAGGTCCTCCTCCGAGGGCTTCAGGTCCAGCAGCTTGGCCACCAGGCTGCGGTTGTCGCGGCGGATCTGGCCGATCTTGTAGCGGTAGAACTCCGCGCCCTTCGCGCCCTTGAAGACCTTGTCGTTGCCCTCCACCTTGAAGGTGCCCTCGTAGAAGCGCTCGCCCTCCAGGATGGGAATGGTGAGGGTGGCGCGCAGGTCGTACTTCGGGCTCTTCATCTCCGCGACACGCTTCACGTTCTTGCGCTTCTGGCGCTCGGTGGTGCGGTCGTCCACCTGGATCGTGGGCTGCCCCACGAAGACGTCCTTGTAGCCTTCGCGCCAGTAGGCCTTCTTGATCTTCTTCAGATCCTCGTCCAGGTTCGCCTTCACCAGAAGGTCGTGGCTGGTGAGCCAGCTGAACATCCAGTGCTCGCGCGTCTTCTCCATCAGGCGCCGGAGCTTCGCGCTGGAGAACACCGTGTTCCCGCGGAAGGCCACCTTGTAGATGCGGACCTTCGCCCCCTCCTTGATGTCGAAGACGAGGCGCGCCACGCCGGGTCCCAGCGGCTCGAGCTGCACGTCCACCACCGGATTGCGGAAGCCCTTCTCGGCGCACTGGTCCACGATGAGGCTCTTGATCTTGCGGGCGGCCTCCGGATCGTACACGCTGCTCTCGGGCAGGGTGAGCTTCTTCTCCTTGATCTTGTCCTTCAGGCCCGTGAGGCCCACCTCCGTGCCGCCCCGGTAGTCGACCTCGCGCACGACGGGCCGCTCCACCACGCGGATGACCAGGACCTTGCCGTCCTTGCCTTCCTGCACCTCGAGCTTCACGTCGTCGTAGATCCCGGAGGCCCAGAGCTTCTCCACCACGGCGCTGAAGTCCACGGCCCGCAGGTCGTCGCCCACCTTCAGGCCGGACTTGTAGATCACGGTCTCGGGGGTGGCCTTCTTGGCCCCCACCACCTCGATCTTGGAAAGGGTCTCGCTGTCCTGGGCGAAGGCGGGCAGGCCGTGGGCCCCCGCCGCCAGCGCAAGGGCGAGCAGGCTGCCCGCCAGGCGCGTGCTCCGGAGGGGCAGGAAGGAAAGGTCGATGCAGTCGATGGGCATTCGGAGTCCGTTGGGAGATTCAGGCAGGAAGGAGACCGGACGGGTTCGGAAGGCAGTCCCCGCCGAAGGTCCCGCCTTCGAAGGTACTAAGGTGAGGCCAATCGACAAAGGGTTCTCGGCTTTTTCCGCGAAGCCCCAGGCCGAAGCCCATGTCAGGGGCAGGCCACGGGAAGCTCGGTGAGCAAGGGGCGGAGGCCTTCCTCGTCCGCCTCGAAGAACACGGAACCCGAGGGCACCGCATCCCGAGCGACCATCAGCTCGGCGAGGGGATCCTCCACGTGCTTCTGGATGGCGCGGCGCAGGGGCCGGGCCCCGTAGGAGCGGTCCCGCGCGGTGGTCTTCACGATGAAGGCCGCGGCGGCGTCGCTGAGCGACACGCGCAGGTTGTGCTTGGCGAGACCCGCGTTCAGGTCCTCGATGAGCAGGTGGACGATGGCCTTCAGCTCTGCATCCCCCAGGCGGTTGAAGACCACGATCTCGTCGATGCGGTTCAGGAACTCCGGGGGGAAGGTGCGCTTCAGCACCTTCAGTGCGTCGCCGCCACGCGCGTCCGGCCGGGCCTCCTGCTCCACGAAGCCGAGGCTCCGGTCCGCCAGCAGCTCCCGGCTGCCCACGTTGGAGGTCATGATGACGATGGTGTTCTTGAAGTCCACCACGTTGCCGAAGGCGTCCGTGGCCTGCCCGTCGTCGAAGACCTGCAGCAGGATGTTGATCAGGTCGGGATGCGCCTTCTCCACCTCGTCGAAGAGGAGTACGCAGTAGGGGTTCCGCCGCACGCGGTCCGTGAGCACGCCGCCCTCCTCGTAGCCCACGTACCCCGGAGGGGCCCCGAGCAGCTTGGAGACCTCGTGCTTCTCCATGAACTCGCTCATGTCGAAGCGGATCATCTTCTTCGGATCCCCGAAAAGGAAGGCGGCCAGCGTCTTGGCCAGCTCCGTCTTGCCCACGCCCGTGGGTCCCAGGAAGAGGAAGCTGCCCATGGGCCGGTTGGGATTCTTGAGGCCCGTCCGCGCCCGGCGCACGGCCCGCGCCACCGCGCTCACGGCCGGCTCCTGGCCGATCACGCGCGCGTTGATGCGCGCCTCCATGTGGGCCAGGTTGGCCTTCTCCTCGTTCTTCAGCGCCGTCACGGGAACGCCCGTCCAGGAGGCCACCACCTCCTCGATGTCGTGTTCCTCCACCGGCGCGAAATCCGAGCGGTCCTCCTCCCCGGGCGCCTCGCTGCCCCGCTGAACCTGCTCACGGAGCTGCACCTCGCGCTGGCGCAGCAGCACCGCACGCTCGAAGTCGCGGTTCAGCACCGCCTCGTTCATCTCGTTGATGACGCGATGGAGCTCCTCCTCCAGCAGGCGGCTCTGCCCCCCCCCGGGCCCCACGCGGAGCTTCACCCGCGCGCCCGCCTCGTCCAGCAGATCGATGGCCTTGTCCGGGAGGAAGCGGTCCGTGATGTAGCGGTTCGAGAGATACACCGCGGCCTGCAGCGCATCCGGCGCATAGCGCACGCGATGGAAGAGCTCGTAGCGCTGGCGGATGCCCTCCAGGATGCGCAGGGTCTCGGCCTCGTCCGGCGGGTTCACGTTCACCGGCTGGAAGCGCCGCACCAAGCTGCGGTCCTTGTCGATGTACTTCGCGAATTCCTTGTGCGTGGTGGCGCCGATGCACTGGATCTCGCCCCGGGAGAGGGCGGGCTTCAGGATGTTGGCCGCGTCCAGGCTGCCTTCCGCAGCGCCGGTGCCGATGATGGAGTGGACCTCGTCGATGAAGAGGATGACGGAAGGATCCTTCGAAGCCTCGGCCAGGATGGCCTTCAGGCGTTCCTCGAACTGGCCCCGGTACTTGGTGCCCGCCACCACGAGACTGAGGTCCAGGGCGTAGATGCGCTTGTCCTGGAGGCTCGGAGGCACCTTGCCTTCGAAGATGCGCTGGGTGAGCCCCTCCACGATGGCGGTCTTCCCCACCCCGGCCTCGCCCAGCAGGATCGGGTTGTTCTTGCGGCGGCGGCTGAGGATCTGCACGATGCGCTCGATCTCCAGGTCCCGCCCGATGAGGTTGTCGAAGATGCCCCGCTCGGCCATCTCCGACAGGTTGCGCGCGAACTCGGAGAGGAGCGGATGCTCCTTCTTCTTCTTCGCGATCTTCTCCTCCTTTGTGGCCTCCAGGAGGATCTCCTTCGCGGCGAGCAGGTCCGCCCCGCCCTCGCGCAGCAGGCGGCCCGCGAGGCCCTGCTCCTCCTTGAGCATGCCGAGGAGCAGGTGCTCGGCCCCCACATGCTTGTGGTTGAGCTTGGTGCTCTCGGACGTGGCGTGCTGGAGGATGCGCTTGACCTCCTCCTCCATGGGGATGTCGATGGAGGTCGAACTCGGCGTGATCTTGCGGTCCCGCGGGGTCAGCGCGGCGATCAGGCGCTCCCGGAGGAGATCGAGGTTCACCCCCATGCGCTCGAGAAGCTGGGTGGAGGTCTTCTCCGATTCGCGCAGGAGGCCCAGGAGCAGATGGCCGCTCTGGATGCTCTCGGCGCCGAACTGGCTGGCCTCGTAGCGTGCGAAGAACATCACGCGCCGGGCTTTCTCGGTGAACTTCTCGAACACGGCCCGCCTCCTGGAGCACCGGCGCGCGCCCGCGACGGGCCCGGAGCCGGATGATGGGAATGATGCCAAAGGGTAGCGCCATCGGGCGCTCCCGTATCTCCGATGCCGTTCCGGGACAATCCGTGCTGGGAAGAAAGCGCGGGCAGGGCTATCCTGAAGGTTCGGGAGTTTCCCATGGCCGATCCTTCACCGAACCTCGCGATCCTCGGGCTCCAGTGGGGGGACGAAGGCAAGGGCAAGCTCGTGGACCTGCTGGCCCGGCGCTTCCGCCACGTGGTGCGCTTCCAGGGCGGCAACAACGCCGGCCACACCGTGGTGGTCAACGGCGAGAGCTTCGCCCTCCATCAGGTGCCCAGCGGCGCCCTGCATCCGGAATGCTTCCTCGTGGTGGGTTCCGGCGTGGTGCTGAACCTCGAAGTCTTCCGCCAGGAGCTCCAGAGCCTGCAGGAGCGCGGCATCGACGTGCGGGGGCGCCTGCTCCTGTCGGACAAGGCCCACCTCATCCTGCCCCACCACATCGCCCTGGATCGTGGACGCGAGTCCGCCAAGGGCACGGTCAGGATCGGCACCACGGGCCGCGGGATCGGCCCCGCCTACGAGATGAAGGCCTCGCGCAAGGGCGTGCGCCTGGGCGACCTGAAGGCGCCCCAGCGCCTCGCAGAGCGCATCCGCGCCGGCTACGAGGAGGTCGTCCAGCTGCTGGGCGGCCCCGCCGAGATGCCCAGTCCCCAGGAGACGGCCGAGGAGCTGCTCCGCCTCGCCGAGCCCCTGCTGCCCTGCATCGGCGACGCCCAGGTGCACCTCTACGAGGCGTGGAGGCGCGGGGAGAACATCCTCTTCGAGGGCGCCCAGGCCACCCTGCTGGACATCGACCACGGCACGTATCCCTTCGTCACCAGCTCCAACTGCAGCATCGGCGGTCTCTTTACGGGAACGGGCCTGCCCCCCAAGGTTCTGCAGCGGGTGATCGGCGTGGCCAAGGCCTACTGCACCCGCGTCGGCGAGGGCCCCTTCCCCTCCGAGCTGCACGACGCCGTGGGGGACCGCCTGCGCGAGGTGGGCCGCGAGTTCGGCACCACCACGGGCCGCCCGCGCCGCTGCGGCTGGTTCGATGCCGTCGCCATGCGCCACGCGGTGCGGGTGAACGGCGTGGACGGCCTGGCCGTCATGAAGCTGGACGTGCTGGACGGCTTCGACGAGGTGGGCCTCGTGACGGAATACCGCGACGGCGAAGGCCGCCCCGTGCGCGGCCTGCCCTGCTCTGCCGATGACTGGGCGGAGCTCCGCCCCGTCATCACCCGCTTCCCCGGCTGGAGCCGCCCCACCCGCGGCGCCACGCGCCTCGAAGACCTCCCCGCCGAGGCCCGCTCCTACCTCGCGGCGCTTTCCGAGGCCGCCGAGGCCCCCATCGCCTACCTGAGCACGGGCCCCGACCGCGCCGAGGGTTTCACGTGGCCCGGACAGGCCCTGGAGGATCTCCTGGCCTGAAGCCCACCGGCCTGCAGCCAGAACCCCAGCCACGCGAAAGCCTGGCCCTCCAAGCGGTGCGGCCTCCGTCCCGGACGTCCCACGGCAGGATGGGGTTCACCCCTCCAGGGCCTGGACCAGGGCGCGCTTCAGCTCCTCGATGCTGAAGGGCTTCTTCAGGAAGCCCAGGAAGCCGTGGGTCTGCACGGTGCTCTGGCCGAAGTCGGCGCTGTAGCCGCTGCAGAGCAGGGCCTTCACGCCCGGGCGCAGGGCCTTCATGGCCTGGAAGGCCTCCACGCCGCCCATGCGGGGCATCTGGGCGTCCAGCAGCACCAGCGCGATCTCATCCCCCTTGGCGTGGAAGCACTCCAGGGCCTCCACCCCGTCCCGGGCCTCGAGCACCTCGTAGCCCAGGAGCTCCCGCAGTACCTCGGCCACCACCTCGCGCAGGTCCTCCTCGTCGTCCGCGAGCAGCACCAGGCGCCCCCCGGAGGCTGGGGACAACGCCGGCGCGGGGCCCTGGGGCTCCGCCGCCCCGCAGGGCAGGGCCACCAGGAGCTGCGTGCCCTGCCCCGGGGCGCTCCACACCCCGAGTCCCGCCTGGTGCGCCTTCAGGATGCCCAGGGCCGCCGGCAGCCCCAGGCCGCGCCCGGCGGCCTTCGTGCTGAAGAAGGGATCCCCGATGCGGCCGAGCGTCTCGGGGTCCATGCCGCAGCCGGCATCCGCCACTTCGAGCATCCAGCAGGGCGAGGACGGCGCGCCCCCCAGCCACAGGAAGCCAGGGAAAGCCGAGGCCTCCATGGGGGCGGGGTGTACCCGCAGGCGCACCTCGCCCCCGCGGCCCTCCAGGGATTCCCCCGCATTCTCCAGCAGCGCGAGCACCACCTGGCGCAGCTTGTCCGGATCCACCTGCACGGTGGCCGCGCCTTCGGGAAGCTCCAGGCGCAGGCGGGCGCCCGGGAAGGCCTCCAGCGCCCGGCGCAGCTCGGCGGCCAGGCCCTCCAGGGCCCGCACCAGGTCCAGGGTCTCGGCCCGGCGGAAGCCCTTCCCCGTGAAGTCGAGCATGCGGTGGGCCAGCGCCGCCGCCCCGTCCAGCGCCTCCCGCGGCCGGGCCAGGGCCCGCCCGGGCCGCCCCTCGGACGGCAGGTCCTGGCGCGCCACTTCCAGGCTGCTCATCAGCGTCTGGAACTGGTTGTTGAAATCGTGGGCGATGCCCGCCGCCATGAGGGTGAGCCCCTCGGCCTTGTGGGCCTGGAGGAGCCGCTCCTCCGCCCGCTTGCGCTCGGTGATGTCCTGGTTGGCCCCCAGGATGGCCGCGGGACGTCCCTCCCCGTCCCGCACCAGGGTGAAGCGCACCACCACGTGGCGCCGCTCGCCATCCCGGCGCAGGAGGTGGTGCTCGACCTGGCGGCTGTAGGCGGGGTCCGTGGAGGCGAGGGCCGCCGTCACCTCCTGGGCCACCAGGTCCCGCTCCTCCCGGGGCAGAAAGGCCTGGCTGTAGCTCGCGACGTCCATGAAGGGGCTGCCCTCCAGCGCCAGGCTGGAACCGCACAGGCGGTAGAAGCGGTCGTCGAAACGGAAGCGCGCCGTGGCCGCGTCGTAGCGCCAGGTGGCCATGCTGGCCAGGTCCAGCGCCTGGGCCAGCTCCGCCCGGCTCGACTCCAGCGCCTCCTGGACCCGCCGCCGTTCCGTGGCGTCCTCCACCACCGTGGCGAAGCGGCCCGGCCCGACGCGCACCGCCGTCACCTGGAGGCCGCGCCCGCTCCGCAGGCTGGTGAAGGCGAAGCTGCAGGGTTCCCCCGTGCACACCACCGCGCCGAGGCGCTCCAGGAAGGGCAGGCGGGCCTCCCCGAAGAGTTCGGCGCCCGTGCGGCCCCGCACCGGCCCCGCCAGCCCCAGGTGGCCCAGCCAGGCGGGGTTCGCCTCGAGCAGGCGGAAGTCCACCACCCGCCCCGCCGCGTCCAGCAGCAGCTCGTGGAGGGCCACCCCCTCCAGCAGGGCCGGCAGCACCTGGGCCAGGCGGCGGGCCCGGCGGCACCGGAGCAGCCCCCACAGGCCGAAGGCCACGGCGCCCGCGCCCAGCGCGACGAGGGATGGAGCCAGATGCACGCGGCCTCCAGAGGGATGGCTCTTTCTCTTTCGGCCGCGCCTTCCGGGCGGGCAAGAATCCGTCATGATGGACCTCACGCCACAGAAGGGAATCCATGCCCACGGCCACCCAGCCCATGCCCCTGGACGCGCTGCTCCACGAGTGCCGCAAGGTCATCGTGGGCCAGCCCCACCTGTTGAACCGCCTGCTCATCGCCCTGCTCTGCCGGGGCCACGTGCTGCTGGAGGGCCTGCCGGGCCTGGCCAAGACCCGCACCGTGAAGACCCTGGCCGCCGCCAGCCACCTGGCCTTCCGCCGCATCCAGTTCACGCCGGACCTGCTGCCCTCGGACGTGGTGGGCACCCTGGTCTTCGACCCGCGCAACCTCAGCTTCTCCCCCAAGAAGGGCCCCGTCTTCGCCAACCTGCTGCTGGCCGACGAGATCAACCGCGCGCCCAGCAAGGTGCAGAGCGCCCTGCTGGAGGCCATGGAGGAGCGCCAGGTGACCCTGGGGGAGGAGAGCTTCCCCCTGCCAGACCCCTTCCTGGTGCTCGCCACCCAGAACCCCCTGGAGCAGGAGGGCACCTTCCCCCTGCCCGAGGCCCAGATGGACCGCTTCCTCTTCAAGCTGCGGGTCGAGTATCCCTCCGCCGCGGAGGAGGCCGAGGTGCTGCGCCGGGCCGACGGCCACGAGCAGGCCGTGGAGCCGGTGGCGGACCACGCCGCCATCCTGAAGGCGGGGCGCCTGGCCGCCCAGGTGCGCCTGGACGAGGCCATCCGCGCCTACATCGTGAAGCTGGTGGGCGCCACCCGCCCCGGCCACGGCAAGGCCTGGAAGGGGCAGGAGCTGATCCGCTGCGGCGCGAGCCCCCGGGCGGGCCTGGCCCTCCAGGCCTCCGCCAAGGCCCTGGCCCTGATCTCGGGGCGGGACCACGTGCTGCCCGAGGACGTGGCCGCCCTGGCCCCGGACGTGCTGCGCCACCGCCTGCTGCTCACCTACGAGGCCGAGGCGGACGGCGTCCACGCCGACGCGCTGATCCACGCCCTCCTGGCCGCCGTGCCCCGGCCCTGAGGTCCAGGGATTCCCGCAGGCGGTGCCCCTTCCCGCTTCGCATCCGTGCCATCCGTCTTCCTCCGTGGACAGACGCCAGTCCACGGATGGACACTGATGGACACGGATCGTTCATGGCCTGTGCTCCCACTGCCGATACGTGGGCTTTCCCAATTCGGGGAGGGGGCTTCCATGGAACGCAAGCGTTGTGACGTGGTGTCGGTGAAGGTGCTGATGCGCCGGCCGGACGGGACGGAGTGCCGCCTGGTGTTCAACACGCCCGAGGAGCTCGAGAAGGCCGTGGGCGTCTTCTGGGGCGAGAAGGGCAAGGACATGCTGGTGGAGTACTACACGCTGAAGGGCGAACCGGCCAAGGCCAAGGCGGTGGAGGCCGCCTGGAAGGGCGACCGCAGCGCCCTGCAGGGCGCCTTCAAGGCCGAAGGGGCGGAACCCGGCCTGCCCATCACCCTCATCAAGGATTTTTTCTGCGGGGCCAGCGAACGCCCCTAAAGTGCCAGGCGCGCCAGGCGCCGCTTCAACCGGGGATCCCGCGCCGCCGCCTCCGCGGGGCAGGGGCGGGATTCCTGTTGGCGGGCCGCCCTCCCCCGCAGCAGGCCCCGCACCC
>CAXYVC010000045.1:0-18708 GCA_964292295.1 uncultured bacterium | reverse complement strand
GACCTGCAGGTAGGCCAGGGTGCCCGGGGGCATCGCCACGCCCGCCGCCAGCAGCAGCACGCGCAGGATGCCCACGCCCTCCACCTGGCGGCGGAGGCTTCGGTCGGTGCGGGTCATGGGGCTGAGGCTGCTGTTCATGGCGTCCCCTGGCAATCAGGCAAGGCGTTCGGCGATCCGCAGGCGGGCGGAGCGCGAGGGGGGGTTGGTGGCGCACTCGTCCGCACCGGGGACGATCCCGCCGGGATGAACGAGCTTCACCAGGCGGGGCAGCGGCGCGGGGGGCACCCGGCCCGGGCCGTCGTACTGGCCGGCGAGGCGGCGCAGCGTCTGCTTGACGATGCGGTCCTCCAGGCTGTGGAAGCTGATGACACCCAGGCGGCCGCCGGGCTTCAGGCAGGACACCGCCCGCTCGAGGGTCGCGCCCAGGCGCACCAGCTCGCCGTTCACGGCGATGCGGATGGCCTGGAAGCTGCGGGTGGCGGGGTCGATCTGCCCCTTGCGCCGGGCCGCCTCCGGGGGCAGGACGGCGTACTCCGCGGCCGCCAAGACCAGGGTGGTGGACAGGCGCCCCTCGGCCAGGGCGCGCAGGATGCTGCGGGCGATGGGCCGACTGGCGCGCTCCTCGCCGTACGCGTAGAGGGCGTCGGCCAGGCTCGCGTCGGTCTGCGCGGCGATCCACTCCAGGGCCGTGGGGCCCGCTCCGGGATCCATGCGCATGTCCAGGGGACCCTCCTGCATGAAGCTGAAGCCCCGCTGGGGATCCTTCAGGTGGAGGGTGGACACGCCCAGGTCCGCGAGGATCACGTCGAAGCCCGCAGGCGCCTCGGCAGCCCTCCAGTCCAGGAAGGCCGGCAGGTCCCAGACGTCCTCGTGGGCGCAGGCGAGCACGGAGAGGCGGGCGTCGTCCAGGCGTGACGCGGCGCGGCGGCGGGCCTCGGCATCCCGGTCCACGCCCAGGTAGCGCGTGGCCCCGTCGGCGCGGGCCAGGAAGGCCTCGGCGTGCCCGCCCAGGCCGAGGGTCAGGTCCAGGACCCGGCCCGCCGGGGGCACGGGGAGCTCCGCGAGCACTTCGGCCAGGAGCACGGGAACATGAAGCGGCGCGGCCATCAGATGCCCAGCTCCGCGAGCTGGCTCAGGTCCTCGGCGGAGAGGGGCTCCGCCGCGAGGCGGCGCTCGAAGCCGCCGCGGTTCCAGATCGCCATGTGGTCCAGCTGGCCGAGGATCACCACCTCGCCCACGAGCTGCGCGGCCTCGCGCAGGATGGGCGGGATGACGAAGCGGCCCTGGGCGTCGGGCTCCACCTCGCTGCCGTAGTAGGAGGTGACCTCCAGGAAGCGCCGCTTGGCGGGATTGGTGGAGGGCAGCTTCTCCAGGCGCGCCTCGATCTCCTCCCACACCGCCATCGGATAGAGCCGCGCGCTGCGGCCGTCCAGGGAGGTGAGGTAGTGGCGCAGGCCGCCCCGCCCCTCGCCCTTGGCGAAGGTCTCCAGTTCGGCCTTGAAGGTGGAGGGCAGCTTGAGCCGTCCCTTTTCATCCACCGTGGCCGGGCTGTTACCGCGGAGTCGCAGCACCGGAAGCGCCTTTCAACAACACCGGGCTTCAGGAACAAGGGCAGGAACGCCGTCGACCACCATGATCCACTTCATTCCATTTTTGGCCACTGAAGTCCACCTGCAAGTCTAGAGGGCCTCCCGAGGCCAACAAGCCAAAAGAAAAGCGAAAGCCGCGGCACGGCGCCGTCGCGAAAAGGTTCCAGGGAGGCCACGGGGGCACGGGCACAATGGGCTCACCATGCGCCGCCGCTCCCGAGACGCCCTGAGAAGCCTGGCCCCCTGGCTGCCCTACGCCCTGGGCGTGGGCGGCGGCCTGGCCCTGGCCTGCCCCGACGCCCCTTCCCTCCAGGTGGCGGGCGTGGCCCTCGTCATCGCGGGCGCCGTGCTGCTCTTCCTCCAGGCGCGCCGGGCCCTGGACTTCGTGGAACGCCTGCTGGAGGCCCTGCCCTACGGCGAGGCGGGACGGGATCCCCTGCGGGAGCTGCCCCGGGCCTGGTCGGCGCTGGAGCAGGAGGTGGCGGAACTGCGCGCCCGCTCCGAGCGGGGCGACCGCCTGCGCCAGGCCATCCTGGCCCACCTGCGGGTGGGCGTGGTGCTGCTGGGGCCCGTGCACTAGGCCCGGAGCCCCAACCCGCCGGGGGTCGCGCTCCTGGGGTCCCGCAGCCGCCTCCCCGAGGGGGCGAGCCTGGCGGAGGCCTTCCGGGAGCCCGAGAGCCTGCGCTGCATCACCCGAGCCTTCGCGGGGGAGACCGCGGAGTGGCACCTGGCCCGCGGCGCCCGCCGCATCCTGGCCCGGGCCAGGCCCTTCCCCGCCGAGGTGGGGGATGACGGGGGGAGCGTGCTCATCACCCTGGACGACGTCACCCGCCAGGAGGCGCTGGAGACCACGCGCCAGAAGTTCATCTCCAACGCCAGCCACGAGCTGAAGACCCCCGTGGCCTCCCTGCGCATCGCCGCGGAGAACCTCCAGGACGGCGGCCTGGTCCTCCCGGAGGGCGAAGGGACCCTGCGCGCCATCTTCCGGGCGGTGGAGCGCATGACCCTGCTCCTGGAGGACGTCTCGGAACTGAGCCGCATCGAGACGGGCGCCCTGCGCCTCGCCCCGGAGCCCGTCCAGGTCGGCCCCTTCGTCCAGGCGCTGCTGGAGGACCTCCGCCCCCAGGCCTCGGCCCGCCGCATCGCCCTCCACGCGGAGGTGGAGCCCGGCTTCGAGGTTCACACCTTCCAGGCGGATCCCCACCGCCTGCACCAGATGCTGGACAACCTCCTCTCCAACGCCCTCAAGTTCGGGCCTGAGGGCTCCACGGTGCGGCTCCGGGTGCGCCGGGACGCCCCCTGGATGGCCTGGTCCGTGCACGACGAGGGACCGGGTATCGCCCCCGCCGACCGCCCCCGCATCTTCGAGCGCTTCTACCGCGCTCCCGCCGCCCGCAGCGTGCCGGGCACCGGTCTGGGCCTGGCCATCACCAAGCACCTGGCCCTGCTCATGGACGGCGAGGTCACCCTGGAGGAGGAAGGCCCCGGCGCCACATTCACCCTGAGGCTGCCCCTGGCCGAATAGACGGGGACCTCCCATGGAACGCCCCGCCTTCCAGCCCCCTGCCGGCGCGCGCCTGGCGCGCTACGTCGGCGACCGCCTGGTCTTCCGCCTCGCGCACCCCCGCGCGGGAACGCCAGGATGGCGGGCCTTCCTGCGCACGAACCTCACCCGGGCCGCCCGGGCGCGGGGAGAGGTGGTGGAGCTGGCGGGCACCCGCCCCGGCGGGGCCTCCACCTTCGCCGGCGCCAGCTGGCGGGACATCCCCCTCGACCCCGAGCCCGGCGCCTGGAACCTGGACCTGCCCCTGACGGAGGTCGGCTACTTCCGGGCCAAGGCCTACGCGCTGGATCCGGAAGGCCGCCAGCACTGGCCGGATGGGGAGGACGTGGGCATCTCCGTGCACCCGGACCACCTGCGCAGCGGCAACACGATCTACTGCGCCTTTCCCCGCCTCTTCGGCCCGACCAGGAGCCTGCGCCAGACCCTCGCCCCCGCCGTCGAGGAACGCCTCCGCGCGCTGGATGCCCGGGGCTACACCGTCATCCCCCCCAGCGGCACCCTGCGGGACCTCACGGCCTGCGTGCCGCACATCATGGAGCGCCTGGGCTGCCGGATCCTGCATCTGCTGCCCGTCACGCCGACGCCCACCGTCTGCGCCAAGATGGGACGCTTCGGAAGCCCCTACGCAGGCCAGGACCTGGCCCTGGTGGACCCCGCCCTGGTGGATTTCGACCGGCGCAGCACCGGCGCGGACCAGTTCCGGGAGCTGGCCTACGCCGTGCACCTGCGGGACGGCCTCCTGCTCCTCGACATCGTGGTGAACCACACGGGCTGGTGCAGCCGCCTCCAGGAGGAGCACTCCGAGTGGTTCAAGCGGGACCCGGATGGCGCCTTCCACAGCCCCGGCGCCTGGGGCATCACCTGGGGCGACCTGGTGGAGCTGGACAACCGCTTCCCCGCGCTCTGGGAGGCCACGGCCGAGGCCCTGCTCGCCTGGTGCCGCCGCGGCGTGGACGGCTTCCGCTGCGACGCGGGCTACATGGTGCCCCTGCCCGCCTGGCAGTACCTGGTGGCCCGGGTGCGACAGGAGTTCCCGGACACGACCTTCCTCCTGGAAGGCCTGGGCGGTCCCTGGGAGGCCACGGAGGCCCTGCTCACCGAGGGCGGCATGCAGTGGGCCTACTCGGAACTCTTCCAGAACCACGATCCCCGCCAGGTGTCGGGCTACCTCGACCATGCCCTGCGCCAGGGCACGCGCCTGGGCCCCCTGGTCCACTACAGCGAGACCCACGACAACGACCGCCTGGCGAAGCGCGGCCGGGCCTGGTCCCTGCTCCGCAGCCGCCTCTGCGCCCTGGCCAGCACCAGCGGCGCCTTCGGCTTCACCTGCGGCGCGGAGTGGCTGGCGGAGGAAAAGATCGACGTGCACGAGGCCCGGGGCCTCGCCTGGGGCGCGGAGCCCAACCTCGTGGCGGAGCTGTCGGCCCTCAACCGCCTGCTGGCGGAGCACCCCTGCTTCTTCGACGGCGCCTCCGTCCTGCGGGTGAGCCCGGACGAGGCCCCCGCCCTGGCCCTGGTGCGCCGCAGCGCGGAGGGCCGCGACGCCTGCCTGGTGCTGGTCAACCTCGACCTGGAGCGCTTCCGGGAGGTCGCGCTTCCCGCGGCGCTGTGGGCCTCCCTCGGGAAGCCCGCCTACGACCTGCTCGGGGGAAGCCCGCCCCAGGGCCGCGCGGCCGACACCCAGCACATCCTGGTCCTGGAGCCCGGGGCCGCCCATTGCCTGGCTGCCGCCCCGCAGCCCGTGGGCCTGGCGGGAAAGGCCTACCGCGCGCGCCGGGCGCAGGCGGCGTGGGCCTACCGGCACCTCACCCAGGCGCTCCCCGCCGAAGCCCTGGGCCCCGCGCCCTGGCCGGAGCTCGGCGCCCTGGCGGGCAGGGATCCCGCGGCCTTCCTGGCCGCCCTACGCCGCCTGGACCCCGCCCGCGCCAAGACGGATCTGCTCGCGGCCCTCTCGGAGGTTCTCGCCCGGGACGGCTACCCCGCGGTGCTGCGCTGGACGCCCGCCGACCTGGGCCGGGTGGTGCCCGTGCCCCCCGACCACTGGCTGCTGGTGGAAGACGAGGCGCCCTTCGACCTCACCCTGCGCCGGGAAGGGCGGCTGGACCTGCACCTGCGCGCCATCCCGGGGGGACGCGGCCACATCGCCGCCGTCTTCCCGGGCCACCTGGCCGCCGCGGGAAGGCGCTCCGAGGACGCGGAACTGGTGCTGGACCGCTTCCAGGGCGCCGGCGTGCAGGCACGCGGGGCCCTGCGCCTGCTGAGCGCGGCGCCCTCCTTCGAGGCCAAGGGACGCGAAGGCCTGCTCCTCCTCACCAACGGCCGGGGCGCCATGGCCCGCCTCCAGGCCGACCTGGGCGCCATCGCCTCGAAATACGACTGCCTCCTGGCCGCCAACCTGCACCCGGACTGCCCTTCCGACCGCCACGTGCTGGCCAAGCGCCTGCGGGCCTGGGTGAACGCGGACGGCTTCCTCACCGCCCTGGACGGGGAGTCGCTCCTGGATGCGGAACCCGGCCCTCCGGCGCGCTGGCGCTTCCTGGCCCACGCGGGGGACGGCCGCACCGTGGAGCTCAGGCTTGAGGCGGCCTTCGCGGAAGGACGGAACGCCCTGCGCCTGCGCCTCTCCCGCCCCGGAGGCCCGCCCCCCAAGGGCGCGGCCCTGCCCCCGGACCGGGCCGTGGGGATCACCCTCCGGCTGGACCTGGAAGACCGCTCCTTCCACGGGGAGACCCGGGCCTGCCCGGAGGCGGACGCCTTCTTCCGGCAGGCGACGGTCGCGCTGGATGACGCCCCAGGCTTCCGCTTCCGGGCGGCCCCGGACCGCGCCCTGGAGGCTCGGGCCTCCTCCGGCCGCTTCCATCCGGAACCCGAGTGGAGCCTCGGCGTCCCGCATCCCGTGGAGGCCAGCCGCGGCCAAGCCGACCGCGGGGACGCCTGGAGCCCCGGATGGTTCGAGCTGCCCCTGCCCGAGGGGGGCTGTGTGGAACTGCTCCTGGAAGCCGAGCCCGCGGGCGCGGCCCCCTTCGAAGCCCCGCCCCTGCCCAACGGCGGCCTGGACGCGGAGGACCGCTTCGGAAGCCGCCTCCAGGCCGCCACGCGGGATTTCCTGGCCCGGCGCGGGGAGGGCCTCACGGTCATCGCGGGCTATCCCTGGTTCCTGGACTGGGGGCGGGACACCCTCATCGCCTGCCGCGGCCTGCTGGCGGGGGGCTGGCACGCGGAGGTGCGGCGCATCCTGCTCACCTTCGCCCGCTTCGAGCGGGACGGCACCCTGCCCAACATGCTGGGGCCGGAAGACACCGCCAACCGCGAGAGTTCCGACGCGCCCCTGTGGTTCGGCCTCGCCTGCGAGGAGGCTTCCGCAGCCCTCGGTCCGGAGCTGTACGAAGCCGACGCGGGCGGACGCCCCCTGCGGGAGGTGCTCGCCTCCATCGCCCGGCACCACCTGCGCGGTACGGGCAGCGGCGTGCGGGTCGACCCCGCAAGCGGCCTGGTGTGGAGCCCCGCCCACTTCACCTGGATGGACACCAACCATCCCGCGGGAAGCCCCCGGGAGGGCTACCCGGTGGAACTGCAGGCGCTGTGGATCCGCCTGCTGCGCCAGGTCGAGGCCCTGGGCGAGGCCTGCCCTCGGGAGGGCTGGGCCGCCTGGGCCGCCCGCGCGGAGGCCTCCCTGGACCGCTTCTGGAACGAAGCGGGCGGTTTCTTCCACGACCACCTTGCGGCGGGCCCGGGGCAGAGTGCGGCCCAGGCCCAGGCGGACGGGGCCCTGCGGCCGAACCAGCTCCTGCTGGCCAGCCTCGGCCTGGTGGGAGACGCGAGGGCCCGGCGCATGGTGGCAGCGGCCACCACCCACCTGCTGGTCCCTGGCGCCCTGCGCAGCCTGGCTCCCCTGCCCGTGGCGCTGCCCCTGCCCATCCGCGCCGCGGACGGGCGCCCCCTGAACGACCCGCTGCACCCCTACTGGGGCCGCTACGAAGGCGACGAGGACACGCGCCGCAAGCCCGCCTACCACAACGGCACCGCCTGGGTGTGGCCGCTCGGCGTCTATGCCGAGGCCCTGGCCGCGGCCTGGAACTTCGAGCCCGCCGCGGTGGCCGCGGCGCGGGCCCTGCTGGGCAGCGCCGACCGCCTGCTGGAGGAGGGCTGCCGGGGTCACCTGCCGGAAATCCTGGACGGGGATGCCCCCCACACCCAGCGGGGCTGCGACGCCCAGGCCTGGAGCGCCACGGAGCTGCTGCGCGTCTGGCTCCGCCTTCGGTCGTGCAGCCCCTCCGGGGCCTGCTACCGTTGAGGCCCATGCCCCCCCCAAGCGACGCCTTCGATCCGGACGCCTTCCTGCGCGGATGCTGCGGGAATCCCAAGGCCTGCCTGGGCATGCACGCGACGCCGGGGGGCCTGCGCCTGCGCGCCTTCGTGCCCTGGGCCGAGGCGGCGGAGGTGGTGGAGATCGCCACCGGCCGCGTGGCGGGCACCCTGGAGAAGTGCCACCCGGAGGGCCTCTTCGGGGGACTGCTGGAAGGTGTGGAGCCCTTTCCCTACCGCTACCGTTTCCACAATGCCGACGGGAGCTGGGAGGCGGAGGATCCCTACCGCTTCGGGGCGGTGCTGGGCGAGCTGGACCGCTACCTCTTCGCCGAAGGGCGCCACCTGCGCAGCTACGAGGTGCTGGGCGCGCACCCGCGGCGCTTCGGCGGGGTCTCCGGCATCGCCTTCGCCGTGTGGGCACCCAACGCCCGGAGGGTCAGCGTGGTCGGGCCCTTCAACCACTGGGACGGCCGCGTGCACCCCATGCAGCAGTACGGCCCGAACGGGCTCTGGGAGCTCTTCATCCCCCACCTGCAGCCCGGAGAGCTGTACAAGTTCGAGCTCCAGGGTCCGGACGGCCACCTGCTCCCCCTGAAGGCGGACCCCCTCGCCACCCGCATGGAGGAGCCCCCGGGCGGCGCAAGCATCGTCCACGGCCTGCCGGCACACACCTGGGACGACGCCCTCTGGATGGCCACCCGCTGGGAGCGGCACCGCCACACGGCCCCCGTCTCCATCTACGAGGTGCATCTGGGGAGCTGGCAGCGGCGGGAGGACGGGGGCTTCCTTTCGTACGGTGAGCTGGCCGCGCGCCTGGTGCCCTACGTGGCCGGCCTGGGCTTCACCCACGTCCAGCTCCTGCCCGTGGGGGAACACCCCTACTACGCCAGCTGGGGCTACCAGCCCCTCGGGCTCTTCGCCCCCACGGCCCGCTACGGCCCTCCGGAGGATTTCCAGGCCCTGGTGGACGCCTTCCACCGGGCGGGCATCGGCGTGCTCATGGACTGGGTTCCCGCCCACTTCCCCGAGGACGCCCACGGCCTCGCCCGCTTCGACGGAACCCATCTGTACGAGCACGCGGACCCCCGCAAGGGCCGCCACATGGACTGGGGCACCCTCATCTACAACTTCGGGCGCACCGAGGTGCGCAACCTCCTGGTGGCCAACGCGCGCTACTGGCTGGACCGCTTCCACGTGGACGGCCTGAGGGTGGACGCGGTGGCCTCGATGCTGTACCTGGACTACAGCCGTCGCCACGGGCAGTGGGTGCCCAATGCCTACGGGGGGCGGGAGAACCTGGAGGCCGTGGCCTTCCTGCGCCAGCTCAACGAGACGCTCTACCGGGACTTCCCGGACATCCTCACCGTGGCGGAGGAGAGCACCGCCTGGCCCGGCGTCCCCCGCCCCACGGACGCCGGGGGCCTGGGCTTCGGCTTCAAGTGGAACATGGGGTGGATGAACGACACCCTGCGCTTCCTGGGGCGCACCATGCTCCACCGGAAGTACCACCACAACGAGATCACCTTCTCGATGCTCTACCAGGACAGCGAGAACTACGTGCTGCCCCTCTCCCACGACGAGGTGGTGCACGGCAAGCGCTCCCTGCTCTGGCGCATGCCGGGCACCCGCTGGGAGCAGTTCGCGAACCTCCGCCTGCTCTTCGCCTACCAGTGGGCGCACCCGGGCAAAAAGCTGCTCTTTATGGGCGGCGAGTTCGCCCAGGACCACGAATGGGACCACAACAAGGCCCTGGACTGGCACCTGCTGGACCACGAACCCCACCGGGGCGTGCAGGCGCTGGTGCGGGACCTGAACCGCCTGTACCGCGCCGAACCCGCCCTCCATGCCCGGGACTGCGAACCCGGAGGCCTGGAGTGGATCGACTGCAACGACCGGCGGAACGGCGTGCTCTCCTTCGTCCGTCGGGGCAGCGGGCCCGGGGAGCTCCTGGCCGCGGTGCTGAACCTCACCGCCCAGCCCCGGGAGGGCTTCCGCATCGGCCTGCCCCGCCCCGGCACCTGGCGGGAGCTCCTCAACAGCGATGCGGACTGCTACGGCGGCCAGAGCTGGGGAAACCTCGGCCGCGTGGTGGCCGACGCGGTGCCCCTGCACGGCCACCCCTGGAGCGCCCCCATGACCCTTCCCCCCCTGGGAGCCCTCTTCCTGAAGCCCGATTCTTGATGTCCCCCGCCCCCGTGGCGATAAGAAGGCACCCACCCGCCGGAGGATCGCGCATGGACACCCTGCAGCAGAAGCTCCAGAAGCTGACCCAGAACCTCTGGTGGACGTGGCGGCCGGAAGTCCGCGCCATCTTCCGGGACATCGACCTGGACCTGTACCACAAGGCCCACCGCAACCCCATCCGGGTGCTCAAGGAGGTGGACCCGGTCTTCCTGGAATACCGGGCGGCGGAGGTGGACATCACCATCCGCACGGACCGCGCCCTCCGCCAGCTGCAGGAGTATCTGAACCCCGTCACCACCTGGGGCCTCGTGCATGCGGGAACCCTCCAGAGCCGCCCCGTGGCCTACTTCTGCGCGGAGTTCGGCATCCACGAGTCGATCCCCATCTATTCCGGCGGCCTGGGCATCCTGGCGGGGGACCACCTGAAGGGCGCCTCCAACCTGGGCGTGCCCCTGGTGGGCGTGGGGCTGCTGTACCGGGACGGCTACACCACCCAGGAGCTGGACGCCGGCTTCTGGCAGCACGACGTGAAGGAGCCCTACGACATCGGCGACCTGCCCTTGGAACCGAGCCTGGACGCCTCGGGGAACCCCGTGCGCATCAGCGTGGAGCTGCCGGGCCGCCTGGTGTGGGCCAAGGTCTGGGAAGCCCGGGTGGGTCGGGTGCGGCTCTTTTTGCTGGACACCCTGGACGAGGCCAACGCGCCGGAGGACCGCCCCCTCGCCGCGCGCCTCTACGGCGGCGACCAGCGCACGCGCATCCAGCAGGAGCTGCTCCTGGGCGTGGGCGGCAGCCGCGCCCTGCGCGCCGTGGGCATCACGCCGAGCGTGTACCACCTCAACGAGGGGCACAGCGCCTTCGCCATCCTCGAGCGCGCCCGCCACCGCATCGCCCACGACGGGCTGGAGCCCCACCAGGCTCTGCGCGAAAGCGCCGCTGGCACCGTATTCACGACGCACACTCCCGTGGAGGCCGGCCACGACCGCTTCCCCGCGGATCTGGCCGCGGAGCACCTGGCTTCGCTGGCGGAGGGGCTGCACCTGCCCCTGCACGAGGTGCTCGGCTTCGGCCGCGTGAACCCCCAGGACGGCGGCGCTCCCTTCCTCCCCACGGTGCTGGCCCTGCGCTTCTCCAGCCGGGCCAACGGCGTGTCCGCCCTGCACGGCAAGGTCTCGCGGGAGATGTGGACCTGCCTATGGCCCGGCAGGAAGGCCCCCGAGGTGCCCATCGGCCACGTCACCAACGGCGTGCACGTGCACACCTGGCTCAGCACCGAGCTGAACCAGCTCTTCCAGATCCACCTGGGCCCCGGCTGGATGGAGAGCATCGCCCGCCCCGACCTCTGGACGAAGGTGGAGCAGATCGATTCCGCCGAGATCTGGGAGATCCGCCAGGTGCTCAAGGCGCGCATGGTGCGCCTGGTGCGGGACCGGGTGGCGCGCATGCGGGCCCGGGCGGGCCTGCCGCCCATGGACAGGCTGCCCCTGGACCCGGACGCGCTCATCATCGGCTTCTCCCGGCGCTTCGTGCCCTACAAGCGCCCCGACCTGCTCTTCTCGGACCCGGACCGCCTGGCGCGGCTCGTGAACGATCCGAAGCGCCCCCTGAACCTCATCTTCGCGGGCCGCGCCCATCCGGCGGACAACCTGGGCAAGGGGCTCATCCAGAAGGTGGGCCAGTTCCTGGAGGACCCGCGCTTCCAGGGCAAGATCGTCTTCGTGGAGAACTACAACATCCACCTGGGGCGCAACTTCTACCAGGGCGTGGACGCCTGGCTGAACAACCCGCGGCGCCCCCTGGAGGCCTGCGGCACCAGCGGCATGAAGGTCGTCATGAACGGCGGGCTCCACGTGTCCATCCTGGACGGCTGGTGGGCCGAGGCCTTCGACGGCGAGAACGGCTTCGCCATCGGGAACGGCGAGATCCACGCCTCGGACGAGGTGCAGGACAAGCGCGACGCGGAGGCCCTCTTCCGCCTGCTCGAGGAGGAAATCATCCCCCTCTACTTCGACCGGGACGCGCGGGGCGTTCCCCGCCGCTGGCTGGCCCGGGTGAAGCGCAGCATCCGCACCCTGGCCTGGCGCTTCAACGCCGACCGCATGGTCATGGACTACGTGAGGAACTGCTACCTGCCCGCCGCCGACGCCAGCTCCTGCCAGATGCCGCCGCCCTGAAGCCAAGCCATTGGGTAAACAAAACCGAGGCCGGGGGAAACCCCGGCCTCAGCGCTTGCGGATGCCCAGATGCGCGTCCAGTTCCGCCTCCACCCGACCCGGATCCTCGGCGTTGTAGAGGACCATGCGGCGCAGGTGCTCGAAGCTCTCGATCCCCAGGATGCGCGTGAACTGGACGGCCACGCCATCCTCGAAGCATCGCACCACCTCGCCCTCGGCGCGGATCTCCACATCGGCGTTCTCGGAGAGGCGCAGCAGGACCTCGCAGGGGCTCCCCTCGGCCAGGGGTTCCTGGAGTTCCACGAAGAGGCCCTTCATGCTCAGGTTCCGGGTGGCGCGCGTCTCCAGCACGCGCCCATCCACCCTGAGCTCGCAGCGCAGCTGGATGGGAATCCGCGTGAACTCTCGATGGTTGTGGGATGCCGCCATGTGCTCCCCCGGGGCTCCAGGATACGCGCCGCCCCGGGGGCACGCCATGTTCCTGAAGCCAGGGCCTCTCAGGCGAGGCCCAGCCGCCGGAAGGTGCGCCGCTTGCCGTCTTCCACGCCCGGCTGGTCGAAGGGATCCAGCTCCAGGGCGAAACCCGTGAGGCCCACCGCCAGCTGCCACGCCATCATCAGCTCTCCCAGGCTGCGCGGCGTGGGCGCCTCCAGGTCCCAGCGCAGGACAGGCAGCCCCGCTTCGCGCAGCGCCTCCAGGGTTCCCTCCGCCTGGGCGGCGAGGATGTCCGCCCCCTGCAGCTCCGACAGGCCCGGATAGGGGCAGGCCTCGGGCACATCCATCCGCTCCGGGGCCGCCTGGGTCTTCACGGTCAGCTCCGCGGCGCCCAGGGGGCGCGGCCCCCCCATCCAGAGCTGGGGCTGGCTGTGCTGGTCGATGGGCCCCACGGCCCGCAAGGGGACGATCCCCCGGCGGGTGCCATCCTTCGCCACCTTGCCCAGGGATTCGGCAACCAGCTGCACCCACCAGGCGGTGAGCGCCTCCAGTCTCAGGTGGTAGGGCAGCAGCACCCAGACGTCGATGCCGTGCAGGTATTCGCGGTGCAGGGCCTCCACCAGCTCCCAGACCCGGTCGTTCCAGAGACCGTGCCCCCCCTTCACCTGGGCCACCACGTCCCGCCCTCCCTGCAGGAAGGCCTCGTCATCCAGCCCCATCCAGGCCAGGGGCAGCGTGCCCACGGGCGTGAAGGCGCTGTAGCGCCCCCCCACGTCCACCGGGATCGGGAGGAGAGTCCATCCTTCGGCGCGAGCGAAGCGCGCCAACGGGTTGTCGTCGTCCTGGGTGATCACCAGGGGACGCCGGGCCAGCGCCCGCCAGCCCGGCAGGCCCCGCAGGCGCGCAATCCAGGTCCAGAGCTCCAGCGTCCGGCCGCTCTTGCTGGCGAAGACCACCTGGTCGTCCGGGCGGAGGTCCAGCGCCAGGGGCTCAGGCGAGGCCAGGGGCGTCCAGCGGGAGCGCGCGCCCGCATCCCCCAGCGCGCGCAGAAGGGTCTCGGCGGGCAGCAGGCTCCCCCCGATGCCGCACCAGAGCAGGCGGCAGGAAGGGGGAACCGGCGGCAGCGCCACGCTGCGCGGCGCACGCCATCCGGTGGTGGGATGGGCTTCGAGGGCAGACCAGAGGGCCGCACGGTCCATGGGGGCTCCTTCTAGGGCACAAGACTGCGGTAGAGGTCGAGGTAGCGCCCAGCCGAGGCCTTCCAGTCGAAGACCCGGGTCATGGCCCGTCGGCGCAGGGCCTTCCAGGCGCGGGGCGCCTCGCGATAAAGCCGGCAGGCGTGGGCGAGGGTCTCCCCCAGCGCCTCGGCGCTGTCCGCCTCGAAGACGAAGCCCGTCCCTTCCGGGTCCTCCGCGTCCACCACCGTGTCCGCCAGACCACCGGTGCGGCGCACCAGGGGCAGTGCGCCGTAGCGCAGGGCGTAGAGCTGGGTGAGGCCGCAGGGTTCCTGGCGGCTGGGCATGAGCAGGAGGTCGCCGCCGGCCAGGAAGCGGTGGGCCAGCCCCTCGTCGTAGGCCAGGCGCACGGCCACGCGTCCCGGGTGGGCCTCCGCGGCGGCCGCAAAGCCCCTTGCGAGCTCCGCATCCCCGGAGCCCAGCAGGGCCAGCTGGGCCCCGAGGGAGACGAGGTGCGCCACGTTCTCCAGCACCAGATCCAGCGCCTTCTGGGGCGCCAGGCGGCTCACCACCACGCACAGCGGCGCATCGGGCTCCTCCGCCAGGCCCAGCTCCCGCTGGAGGGCGTTCTTGCAGATGCACTTGCCCGAAGGCCGCGCCGCGTCGTAGTGGAAGGGCAGGTGGGGACTGCGGGCGGGATTCCACACGCCGTAGTCCGCGCCGTTCAGGATGCCGACGAGCTCCGCGCTCCGCCGCGCCAGCAGGCCCTCCAGGCCGAAGCCGCCCCCGGGCTGCCGGATCTCCCCGGCGTACGTGGGGCTCACGGTCACGAGGCGGTCGGCGTAGGCCAAGCCCCCTTTCAGGAAGTTGAGCATCCCGTAGAACTCCACCCCGTCCATGTGGAAGCTGGCCGCTGGGAGGCCAAGGGAGGCCCGCAGCTCGGCCCCGTAGAGCCCCTGGTAGGCGATGTTGTGGATGCCCAGCACCGTGGCCGGGCGCGCCCCCTCCGAGAAGGCCAGGTACAGCGGCGCCAGGGCCGCCTGCCAGTCGTGGGCGTGGAGCAGGTCGGGACGCCAGCCCCGGCCATCCCCCATCTGGGCCAGCCGAGCCGCCGCCGCCGCGAAGGCCGCAAAGCGCAGCGCGCTGTCCCCCCGCTCCTCGTAGGGGTTCCCGGGGCGTTCGAAGAGAGACGGAAGATCCACCACGTACAGGGGCACACCCGCGGGCGTCCGACCCAGGCGCAGGGTCGCCGCCAATCCCCCGGGCAGGCCCTCCAGGCGCCCCATGTCCCTCTCCGCCACGGCGCGGAAGGCGGGAAAGCCCGGCACCACCACCCGCACCTCCGCCCCCAGCGCCGCCTGGGCCTGGGGAAGCGCCCCCAGCACGTCCCCGAGCCCCCCCACCTTGAGGAGGGGAAAGAGTTCGGTGGCGGCGTGCAGGATGCGCATGGGTGGTCAATAGATCAGGGAATCCAGGATGCCCCGGCGAGGACGCAAGCGCCAGGGGGCTCAGTCTTCCAGGGCCTCCAGGCGGGCGGGGCTGACCAGGGTCACGCCCCCAGGGGAACGGTAGAAGCGGCGGGCGTCCTCCTCCGGGTCCTCCCCCACCACCAGCCCGGGGGGGATGCGGCAGCCCCGGGCCACCACGCAGCGCCGGAGCCGCGCGCCCCCACCCACATCCACGTCCGGCAGCACCACGCTGTCCAGCACCTGGGCATGGGAGTGCACGCGCACCGAGTTGAAGAGCAGGCTCTGGTACACCGTGGCCCCGGACACGATGCAGCCGCTCCCCACCAGGCTGCTCATGGCCACGCCGTTGCGGTGCGGCCCGCTGTGCACGAACTTCGCCGCCGGAAGCTGCTCCTGGTCCGTGAAGATGGGCCAGGAACCGTCGTAGAGGTTCAGGGCCGGATCCACGTAGGTCAGGTCCATGTTCGCCTCCCAGTAGGCGTCCACCGTGCCCACGTCCCGCCAGTAGGGCGGCTTGTCCAGGTTGGGAATGCAACTCCGGTCGAAGCTGTGGGCGAAGACCCGCGCCCGGGAGAGCAGCGAGGGGATGAGGTCCTTGCCGAAATCGTGGCTGCTGCGGGGGTCCAGGGCATCCTCCTCCAGCTCCCGGAAGAGGAAGTCCGCCTTGAAGAGGTAGATGCCCATGCTGGCCAGGCTTAAGTCCGGCTTGCCCGGGATCGCGGGGGGATCCTCGGGCTTCTCCACCCAGTCCACGATGCGGCCGGTCTCGTCCACCTGGGCCACGCCGAAACCCGTGGCCCAGGCTCGGGGCACCTCCAGGCAGGCGATGCTCAGGTCCGCATCCGAGGCCAGGTGGTCCTCCAGGAAGAGGCGGTAGTCCATCTTGTAGACGTGGTCCCCCGCCAGGATCAGCACGTGCTCGGGGTCCAGCGCGCCGATGGTGCCGATGTTCTGGTACACCGCGTCCGCCGTGCCCGCGTACCACAGGTCGCGGTCCAGGCTCTGCTGGGCGGGCAGCACGTGGACGAACTCGTGGAGCGAGGAGGGCAGGAAGTTCCACCCCAGCTGGAGGTGCTGGATCAGGCGGTGGCTGTTGTACTGGGTGAGCACCAGGATGCGGCGGAAGGCGGAATTCACGCAGTTCGACAGGGCGAAGTCGATGATGCGGAACTTCCCCCCGAAGTGGAGGCCCGGCTTGCTGTACTCGCGGGTGAGATCCATCAGGCGCTGGCCGCGCCCCCCCGCCAGCACCACGGACACCGTGCGCGCCACCGCTCCCAGGATCTCGCTGCTCGGCATGCCAAGCCCCCCGCATGGAAATCTGCGCATGTTGCGGCAAAGAAAAGGCATCGGCGCGACGTCGGGCGTGTTGAATTTTGCCTAGGTCTTCCACCCGGGCATCGCGGCGGACGCGGGGCCATGCAGCCCCGTGGTCCCGGGCGGCAGACGCACTAGGATGGATCCATGCGCTTCCTCCATTCCGCAGACTGGCACCTGGGCAAGACCTTGTGCGGCACCAGCCTCCTGGACGACCAGGCCCACGCCCTGGAGCAGGTGGAGGCCATGGTCCGGGACACGCGCCCCCACGCCCTGGTGGTCGCCGGGGACCTGTACGACCGCGCCGTTCCCGCCCGGGAGGCCGTCTCCCTGCTGGACGGCTTCCTGAACCGCGTGGTGCGCGACCTGGGCGTGCCCACCCTGCTCATCGCCGGGAACCACGACTCCCCCGAGCGCCTGGGCTTCGCCAGCGGCTTCCTGCGGGAGCGCGGCCTCTTCGTGGCGGGCCCCCTCTCCGGGGACGCCGAGCCCGTGGTCCTCGGCGACACGGCCTTCCACCTGCTGCCGTACGCCGACCCCAGCGCCGCCCGCTTCGCCTTCCAGCAGGAGGGGCTGCACAGCCACCAGGAGGTGCTCCAGGCCCAAGTGGCGCGCGCCCTCGCCCGCCAGCCGAAGGGGCGCCATGCCGTGGCCGTGGCCCACGCCTTCGTGCGGGGAGGCCTCACCAGCGAAAGCGAGCTGGGCCTCGTGGTGGGCGGCACCGGCGAGGTGGACGCCGCGCTCTTCGACGCCTTCGCCTACGTGGCCCTGGGCCACCTCCACGCCCCCCAGGAGGCGGGCAGGCCTGGCCTGCGCTACGCCGGCAGCCTGCTGAAATACAGCGCCAGCGAAGCCGCCCACGTGAAGGCGCTCAGCCTGGTGGAGCTGGGCGCCGACGGCCAGGTGCGCACGGAGCCCCTGCCCCTCAGCCCCCGGCGGGACCTGCGCCGCCTGCGGGGCCGCTTCGAGGAACTCATGGCCGGGATCCCCGGCAGCTGCGAAGACTACCTCTTCCTTGAGCTCACGGACGAGGGCCCCGTGGTGGACGCCATGGCCCGCCTTCGCCAGCGCTACCCGAACGTGCTCGCCCTCCAGGCGGGCGGCGCCCTCCAGGCTGCGGGGGAGCTCCCGGAGGGCGCGGACCCCCGCAGCCTCGATCCGGCGGACCTCTTCGACCGTTTCCTGGGGGAGACCCAGGGCGGGCCCATGAGCGCGGAGGAGCGCCGGATCTTCCAGGAGGTGGCGGGCCCCGTCTTCCTGTCCGAGGAGGAGCTGCCGTGAAGCCCCTGCGCCTCCACCTCCAGGCCTTCGGCCCCTACGGCGACGTGGAGAAGCTCGACTTCGCCGACCTGGGCGGCCACGACTTCTTCCTCATCGCCGGCCCCACGGGCAGCGGCAAGACCAGCCTGCTGGACGCCATCACCTACGCCCTGTACGGCGAGACCAGCGGCGGCCTCCGCGAGGTGCGGGACCTGCGCAGCCACTTCGCCACCGATGCGCTGGAGACCCGCGTCACCTTCGAGTTCGAGCTGGGCTCCCGCCGCTACCGCGTGACCCGCGCGCCGGAGCAGCTCGTGCCCAAGGCCCGGGGCGAGGGGCTGAAGAAGCAGGCCGCCTCCGCCACCCTGTGGGAACTCACGGAGGACGGCCCCGTGCCCCTGGCCCCCGAGAAGCCCAGCGCGGTGGACGCCCGCGTGAAGGAGCTGCTCGGCTTCGAGGCCGGGCAGTTCCGGCAGGTGGTGCTGCTGCCCCAGGGCCGCTTCCAGGACTTCCTGCTGGCGGGCAGCACCCAGCGCCAGGCCATCCTCCAGGTGCTCTTCCAGACCCAGCGCTACGCCCGGGCGGCGGAGCGCCTGGGGGAGGCGGCCGCCGGGCTGCGGGAGGAGATCCGCGGCCACCTGGCGGAGCAGCAGGCCCTGCTGGAGCGCGCCGGCGTGGCGGAGGTCGGCGCCCTTCCCGCGCGCCAGGCGGAGCTGGAACGGGAGCTGGAGCTCGCCCGGACGGCCCAGGCGGAAGCCCGCGCGGGCCTGGCCGCAGCCCACGAGGCCCAGCAGGCGGGACGCGCCGTGGCCGAGCGCGTGCAGGAGCGCGAAGCCGCCGAGGCCGCCCTGGACGCCCTGCGCCTGGAGGGCGCGGCCGCCGACGAGGCGCGGGAGGAGCTGGACCGGGCCCGGCGCGCGGACCGCGTGGCCCCCTTCCGCACGCGCCTGCTGGAGGCCGAGGCGGCCCTGTCGCCCCTGGTGGCGCGGGAAGCCGAGCTCGCGGAGGCCGTCCACGCGCGCACTGCGGCGCTGAGCCAGGCCGAGGCGAACCCCCCCGCGGGGGGGGGGGACGAGCTGCGGCGGGAGGAACTGCGGCGCACCGTAGCCCGCCTGAAGGAACTGGAACCCCGGCGCCAGGAGCTGGAGGCGGCCCGCGGGGAAGTGCGCAAGGCCGCCGGGAGCTGCCGGGACCTGGAGGGACTCTGCGTGAACCGGGGCCGCCGCGCCGGGG
>CAXYVC010000044.1:0-18725 GCA_964292295.1 uncultured bacterium | reverse complement strand
CCCTGCTGGCCTGTTTCCACGGGGCCTCCTACGGGAATATGCCCATGCTGGCGGAGGACCGCCTCCTCCTTCACATCGGCCAGCCTCAGCGCTTCGGGTCCCAGCTCGGTTCCAACGGTCTACCCCTGCCCCCCCTCCAGGCCCCGGGCCCCTGGACCGTGACGGATGCCTTTCGCTTGGACGTCTTCCTGCCACCCATCGAAAACAAAGCCCGGACTTCCGCAGACAGTCAAGCGCGCGTCATGCAGGCCCTGGACCTTCAGAAGGGCAGCCCCGTGTGGAAGGATCTCCGATCGAAGGAGGTCCAGGTTGCCCTTGCCCGCTGCGAGGCGGGAGAAACGCCCGGAAGGAGGGTCCCCGAGATCCTGCTGGCGCTCTACCAGGAGGATCGCCTCAAGGATCCATCAGAATTCCGCCGCGCGGCGGCCCTACTGCTCCGTTTCTGCATGGACGCCGATGGCCTACTCCTAGCCAACGAATGGGCGGCCCTCGCCATCATGCGCCGGGATGCCGGCGCATGGCGCATCTTTGCCGACACCTGGGACGCGTATCTTGCCGCCATCGGACGCCCCCCGCGCTACCGAGCTTCAAGCCCATCCATTCCGGCCCTCGCCCCCCTTTTGAACGGATCCCATGGCCAAGCGCATTGAACCCGTCCGCAAGTCCGTGAAGGAGGTCATGGAGGACCTGCTATCCGGCCACCGGGAGGCGGCCTTCAGCGGGCCCGCGGCGGCGCAGAAATACCTGCTGCGCACGATGGAGGGCCAGCAGAACCTTCCGAACGGCGTGAAGGCGGTGGCCTTCGACCTGCTCGCGGAGGCGCGGGCCCAGCTCCAGGACTGGGAGGGCGTGGAGGAGGCCCTGCAGGGCTTCCTGTCGAACCTGGAGGCCATGGAAGAGGCCCTCGGCCACGGTTTCCGCGCGGCCCTGGAGGCGACCACCGCGCTGGAGCGGGGCGTGCAGGCCCGCAGCGAGCAGGGCGACTTCCACGGCGCGCTGGAGCTCTGCGAACGGGCCCTCGCCCTGGACCTGGGCGCCCACTGGGAGGCCAAGCGGGACAGTCTGGACTGGGCGCGCTGAAGGCGGCCCGGCCTTTCGGGTTGGCACCGCCCCCCAGAGGTTGTATATACAGGTCGAGGCCCCTGGCCGTGCGAGGTTCCCATGATCCGACTGGACGGTAAGACCCTGAATGCCGAGGCCCTGGCCCGGATCTCCGCGGGCGAGCCCGTGGAGCTGGACGCGGCCGCGCTGGCCCTGGTGGCCGAGAACCGCGCCGTGATCGACCGCATCCTCGCGGAGAAGCGGGTGGTCTACGGCATCAACACGGGCTTCGGCCAGTTCGCGACGGTGGTGATCCCCGAGGACCAGCTGGCCCAGCTGCAGCTGAACCTGGTGCGCAGCCACGCGGCGGGCGTGGGCGAGCCCCTGCCCAAGGCGCAGACCCGCGCGCTCATGGCCGCCCGCATCAACTGCCTGCTGAAGGCCCACTCGGGCATCCGGCCCGAACCCATCCGCCTGCTCATGGCCTGCCTGAACGCCGACGTGCTACCCGTGGTGCCCAGCCAGGGCAGCGTGGGCGCCTCGGGCGACCTGGCGCCGCTGGCCCACATGGCCCTGCTGCTGGTGGGCGAGGGGCTCGCCTGGGACGGCGAGCGCCACATCCCCGGCGGCGAGGCCCTGAAGAAGGCCGGCCTGAAGCCCATCCAGCTCCAGCCCAAGGAGGGCCTGGCCCTCATCAACGGCACCCAGCTCATCACGTCCTTGGGCAACCTCGCGGTGCAGCGCCTGCGCAAGCTGATCCCGCTCTCCGACGAGATCGCGGCCCTCAGCCTGGAGGCCCTGCGCGGCACCCGCGCCGCCTACGACCCCCGCATCCACGCGGTGCGCCCCCACCCCGGCCAGATCGAGGCGGCCTCGCACATGCGCGAGATCCTCGGCGAGACGAGCGAGATCGCCGAGAGCCACAAGGACTGCAACAAGGTGCAGGACGCCTACAGCCTCCGCTGCCTGCCCCAGGTGCATGGCGTCGGCCGGGACGCGCTGAAGTTCGCCGGCGAGATCCTGGAGCGCGAGCTGAACAGCGCCACCGACAACCCGATGATCTTCACCGAAACCCAGGAGAGCCGCTCGGGAGGCAATTTCCACGGGCAGTACCCGGCCTTCGCCTGCGACGTGCTCGCCATCGCCGCCTGCGACCTGGCGAGCATCTCCGAGCGCCGCCAAGAGCGCCTGGTGAACCCCGCCTACAGCGACCTGCCCGCCTTCCTGTGCCGCAACGGCGGCCTGGAGAGCGGCTTCATGATGGCCCACGTCACCAGCGCCGCCCTCGTCTCGGAGATGAAGGGCCTCGCCCACCCCGCCTGCGTGGACACCATCCCCACCAGCGCCGGCAAGGAGGACCACGTCAGCATGGGCCCCATCGCCGCCCGCAAGCTGCTGCGCGCCGTGGACGCCCTGGAGCAGGTGCTGGCGCTGGAGGCCCGCATGGCGCTGGAGGGCGTGCGCATCGTGGGCCTGAAGCCCGCGAAGGGCCTGGAGCCCCTGGTGGCGCACCTCAGCGCCGCCTGCCCACCCTGGGAGGACCGCCCGATGTACGAGGAGATCGCCCGCACCGTGGAGGCCCTGCGCGCCCACTGCGCCTGAAGCCTTCTCCTTCCGTTCCAGCGAAGCCCGGGCCCGCCCCGGGCTTCGTGCGTCCTGGAGAAGTCCATTGCCTAGGGCCCCGCCGGGCTTTACCGTGGGCTACCCCATGGACTTCCTGCCCCTCCTCCACAACTTCGCCCTGCTCATCGCCCTGAGCCTCCTGCACGGGCTCCTGGCGCGCACGCTGGGGCCCCGGGGCCTCACGCGGGCCCTGCTGGCAGGCTGCCTCTTCGGGGCCAGCTGCCTCCTCACCATGACCACGCCCATGCACTGGGTTCCCGGGGTGGTCTTCGACGGGCGCTCCATCCTGCTGGGCATCGCCGGCCTCTTCGGCGGCCCCCTGGCCGCCGCCGTGGCGGCCCTCGCCGCCCTGCTGTTCCGCCTCCACATGGGCGGTTCCGGAACGGCCATGGGCGTCATGGTCATCCTCAGCGCCAGCGCCCTCGGCGTGCTGGGCCACTTCCTCCGCCGCAGGCACCCCGGCCTCACAGCCCCCCTGCCCCTCCTGGGGTTGGGGCTTCTGATCCATCTCGTCATGTTCCTGCTGATGGCGCTCCTTCCGGGTCCCATCTCCGGAACCGCGCGGAGCCAGATCGGCCCCGTGGTGCTGCTGGGCTATCCCCTTGTCTTCATGCTCATGGGGCGCCTCTTCCTGGAGCTGGAGCAGCACTTCCTCACCGAGGAGGCCCTCCGGGCCAGCGAGACCCGCAACCGCGCGCTGCTGGAGGCCATGCCGGACCTGATGTTCCTGTTCTCCCGGGACGGGAGGATCCTGGACGTCCAGGCCCCCTCGGGCGCGACGCTGTACGCCCCTCCGGGGAGCTTCCTGGGCCGTCCCGTAGCGGAGGTCCTTCCGCCGGATCTGGCCGCCATGACGCAGGGCAAGCTGGCGGAGGTCGATGCCTCGAAGCAGGCGGTGCTCTACGAATACGACCTGCAGCTTCCCCTGCGGGGCACATGCCACTTCGAAAGCCGCATGGTGCCCTGCGGACCGGACGCCTTCCTCGCCCTCGTGCGGGACATCACGGACCTGCAGGAGAGCCGCAACCTCTACGAGGACCTGATCAGCAGCACGATGACCGGCATCTACCGCGTCCACGCCACGGGCGCGACCCCGGACAGCGGCATGCCCCCGCTGGCCTACGACTTCCTGAGCGACCGCTACTGCGAGCTGACGGGCATCCCGCGGGCGACCCACCTCTCCGACCCGGGCAGCCTCACCCGGGCCATCCACCCGGAGGACCGGGAGGACTGGATCCAGACCAACCGGCGCGCCCTGGCCTCCCAGGACCGCTTCGCCTGGGAGGGGCGCCTGCTCGTGGGAAACGAGGTCCGGTGGCTCCGCTTCGAGTCCCGCCGCCGCTTCCTTCCGGATGGACGCCCCGTCTGGACGGGCGTGGTCCTGGACGTGTCCGACCGCCGCCGGGCCGAGGCCGAGCGCCAGGAGATGGAGCGCCGCATGCTCCACGTCCAGAAGCTCGAGAGCCTCGGCGTGCTTGCAGGAGGCATGGCCCACGACTTCAACAACATCCTCATGGCCATCCTGGGCCACGCGGACCTCGCCGCCGGGCGCCTCCCCGCGGACGCCCCGGCCCAGGAGCACCTCGCCGCCATCGACCGCGCGGCCCGTCGCGCCGCGGACCTGAGCCACCAGATGCTCGCCTACGCGGGCCGCGGCAAGTTCGTCATCGGCCCGGTGCAGATCGGAGAGATGGTGCAGGAGATGTCCCATCTGCTGGAGGCTTCCATCAGCAAGAAGGCGCGGCTGGACCTGCGCCTGGAGCCAAAGCTCCCCGCCATCCAGGGGGATGCCACCCAGATCCGCCAGGTGTTGCTGAACCTCCTCACCAACGCCTCGGAAGCCCTCCAGGAGGATCCGGGCACGATCACGCTGTCGGCGCAAGCCGTCCTCTGCGAAGCCGGGGAGCTGGAGGCCCTCGCGCCGGGAGCCGGCCTGCCCGGGGGGCGCTACGTGCTGCTGGAGGTGGCGGACACGGGCTGCGGCATGAGCGCCGAGACGATGGAGCGCATCTTCGAGCCCTTCTTCACCACCAAGTTCACCGGGCGCGGCCTCGGCATGGCCGCGGTGCTGGGCATCGTGCAGGGCCACCGCGGCGCCATCCAGGTCTCCAGCGCGCCAGGCCAGGGCAGCCGCTTCCGCCTCTACTTCCCCGCCTCCGAACAAGGGGAACGACAAGTGCCATCCGAGGGGCCCGCCGCCCCCTGGCGCGGGCAGGGCACCGTGCTGCTGGTGGATGACGAACCCGTCCTTCAGGAGCTCGGGAAGCAGATGATCGAGGAACTGGGCTTCCAGGTGCTCACCGCCGGGGACGGCCTGGAGGCCCTCCAGCGCTTCCGCACGCACGAAGGCCCCGTCGCCGCCGTGGTGCTGGACCTCACCATGCCCCGCATGGACGGCGAGGAGACCTTCCGGGAGCTGCGGCGCCTCGATCCGAAGCTCCGCATCCTCCTCAGCAGCGGCTACGCCGAGCAGGAGGTGCTGGAGCGCTTCGCGGGCATGGGCCTCGCGGGGGTGATCCAGAAGCCGTACCGCCTGCAGGACCTGGCGGAACGCCTGAGAGCGACCCTGGAGTCCCCCGGAACCCGGGAGCCCACCCCTTGATCCCGCGGCCCCGCCCGGGCTGAATGGGTCCATGGGACGCCTCCTGATCTTCCTGTCCGCCGTCCTGGCGGTCCTCGGCGGCACAGGGTGGTACCTCGTGAAGCGCAGCACCACCCTGTGCCCCCTCCTGGCCCGCCACCCGGCCTGGGCCTGGGGTCCCTACGCGCTCTTCGTCGGGCTCCTGCTGTTCCTCCCGCCGCTGCAGCACGCCCTCGCCTCCAGGGGCGAATTCCTCGCGCCCCTCCAGCTGTTCGGCTACCTGCTCTTCAGCTTCATCAGCACCTTCCTGCCCCTCCTGTTGGCGGCCGACCTGCTCCAGGCCGGGGCACGGCGCCTCCTCCACGCGCCTCCAACCCTCGGAGCCTGGGCCTTCGGTGCCGCCTTCGTCCTGAGCCTCGCCTTCTGTCTTCTGGGCTTCTTCACCGCCCGGGGAGCAATCCCCGTGGTGCGCGTCGAGATCCCCGTCGAAGGCCTGGACCCCGAACTGGACGGCCTCCGCATCGTGCAACTCTCGGACCTGCACATCGCGCCGGGCTTCTCCGACGCCCGGGTGCGCGCCATCGCCGCCCAGGTGCAGGCCCAGGCGCCCGACCTCGTGGCCGTCACGGGGGACCTGGTGGACGGCAGCGCGGACGGCACCCGCGCCAAGGTGGAGCTGCTGGCCGCGCTGCGGGCTCCCATGGGCGTCTGCTTCGTGACGGGCAACCACGAGCGCTACGCGGGCCTTGCGCGCTGGCTGGAGGTGGTGCGGGGCATGGGCTGGCAGGTGCTCGACAACGGCCACGTGGTGCACGCGCGGGGGAAGGCGCGCCTCGTGGTGGCCGGCGTTCCGGATCCCGCCCACGCCGGGCCCGACCTGGGAAAGGCCCTGGCCGGCGCCCCGGCGGGCGCGCCTGTGCTCCTCCTGCGCCACCGCCCGGAAGGCCTGCAGGAGGCGGCCCGCGCGGGCGTCATCCTCCAGCTCAGCGGCCACGTGCACGGAGGCCAATACTTCCCCTGGAGTCCCCTCGTGCGGGCCTTCCACGCCCATCCTTCCGGGCTCGCGCGCCTTGGGCGTACCTGGCTCTACACGAGCCGCGGCACCGGAACCTGGGGCCCCCCCAACCGCTTCCTGGTCCCCCCGGAGCTGACCGTGCTGGTGCTCAGGCGGGCCTGAAGGCCGCCAGGAGCGCCAGCGCCACCTCCGGATGGCAGCGAAGGAAGGCCTCGCGCCGGGCGGCGGGTACGGCAAAGAGGAAGGCCTGGGTGCGCACCGAGGCCGTGCAGGCCTGGGGCCCCCCCGCCAGGAAGGGCCCGGGCTCCAGGAACCCGCCGGGCAGCGCCTCCGGCGTCACGGTGCGGCTGCCCGAGGAACCCTCCAGCTCAAGCTCTCCCGCCACGAGCTGGAAGAGCTCCCCGGCGGGCTCGCCCGCCCGGAAGAGGCAGTCCCCCGCCGAGGCCATGCGGGGCCGCGCTCCCAGGTCGAAGCGCCCCTGGAGTTCCCGCAGCGCGCCGCTCGTCTCGCGCAGACGCTCTGCGAATTGGCGGCAGAGGGCCCGAGTGAGGCCCGGAAAGCCCTCCAGGATCGCGTCCACGTGCTCGCCCCGCAGCCGCAGGGCGTGGCTGGAGCCGGAACTGCGCACGCTGGCGCTGCGCAGGCCCGTTCCCAGGTAGGCCATCTCCCCCACGAAGACCGGCGCCCCCGGCTCGCAGCTCACGCCGGCCAGCATCGCCGGGCGTCCGCCGGGCTCCGCGGGGGCCTTCTCCACCACGAAGGCCCCGTCGAGAACCAGATAGACGTCCCGATCCTCCTCGCCCTCCCGGATGAAGCACTCCCCCTCCCGGAAGCGCAGTGCCTCGATGTCGGGACAGCGCGTGCAGAGGCGCCGCAGCTCCGAGGCTTCAGGCAGGGCGAGAAGGGCGAGGTCGCAGGCTTCCGGCATGGGGCCTTCCTTTCCGCCGGGGGATCCGGCGCCTGGGCTCCACTGTGGGGCAGGCGTCCGCCCCGCGGAAGCCCCTCCGAGGATTGGGATGGAAGCGTCATGCCAAGCCTGGAATACAATGGGCCATCCTGTGAAGAGGCGGTGCGCCGTGGACGAAACGGAGCGGAGACCCTGGCGTGAGGCGTGCGAGGCGGCGCTGTGTGCGCGCAGCCGCGAGGACGCGCTTCGCCACTGGGGGATCGGACACGAAGCCGACGCGGGCCCGTGCCCGCCCTTCGACTACCGCCTCGAGCACACCCGCGCCGTGGTGCGGGTTGCCCGCTGGCTCGCGGCGCGCACCGGGGCCGACGCGGAGGTGGTGGAGTGCGCCGCCTGGCTCCACGATTGCGAGAAGCGCCTGCGCGACTCCCGCGAGCGCGACCACCACGCCCAGTCCGCGTCCACCCAGGTGGCGGACATCCTGCAGGGCACCGACTTCCCCGCCTCCAAGATTCCCGCGGTGCGGGATGCCATCGAGCAGCACGTCGGCCTGAAGCTCAGCCGCCGCCTCCAGCCCCTGGAGGCCGCGTGCCTGTGGGATGCGGACAAGCTGAGCAAGCTGGGGGCCGCCAGCATCGTCCACTTCACCTGCATCTCCGGCTCCTTCCAGCCCGTGGACACCCAGCTGATCCTGGAGCGCGGGGAGCGCTGGATCGGCCTCGCCCGGGGCATCGTGGAGAGCCTGAACACCGCCCCCGCCCAGGCGGAGGGGCGCCGGCGCTTCGCCTTCCTCTGCCGCCACTACGCCCAGCTCCGCCTCGAGTGGAGCGACCCCATGGAGGAGTCCCCGGCATGAGCAGCTTCGCGGAACTCGCCCAGTCCATCCAGCTCGCCCTCAAGGCCCTGGCCATGTACACCCAGGCCCATCCGCGCTGCCAGGCCACCCTCGCGGAGCTGCACGCCGCCGTCACCCGGTGGCTGGAGGCACAGCCCAGCCTCCACATCGCCGCGACGAACGGGAAGCTCTTCGTGAACGGCGCCCCCTTCGAGGGCAACAACCTCCACGTGAACGCCCTCGTGCGCCAGCTCGCCGAGCGGCAGATCTCTGGCCTCGTGATCCAGCGCAGCGTGGCGGCGGACGAACTGGGGGAGATGCTGCGCATCCTCACCCTCAAGCCCGCCAAGCTGGAGGAGCTGGGCGGCGTGGCCCAGGTGATGGATGAGTGCGGCCTGCGCCACATCAGCCTGAGCCAGACCCAGTACCGGGAGGTGCGCGAGGGAGAGGAACTCCAGGAGGATGCCGCCCCCGTTCCCGAGGATCCCGAGCGCACCGCCGCGCGCCTCCTCCAGGAGGCCGCGGCCATGGTCGCCCGATGGAAGGAGTGCCTGTCGGATGCGCCCGTGCGGAGCCTGCCCCCCGGCAGCCCCGGCGGCGCCGCCCCCGCCGATCTGCGGGGCGTCGCCCCGGTGGCGGAGGACATGGGCTGGGGCAACGGCTTCCCCACGGCCCCCCAGGTCGAATCGCTGCGCCAAGCCATGTACGCCATCCCCGCCGGCAGGGTCATGAACATCCTCGCCGGCCTGGACTCCCTGCCCGAACTCCCCACGAGCCTGCGCATGGGCTTCCACGGCCTCGCCCCGGAACTCCTCGGCCGGGCCGCGACGGGCCTCCTGGAATCCGGAAGCTCCTGGGCGGAGCTGCGGGACACCCTGCTCTCGGTCCTGCGGCGCTCCCCCAACCGCCAGGCCCTGGCCAGCAGCCTGGCCAACGTGCTCTTCGCCCAGGGCCTCAGCGAGGAACAGATAGCGGAACTCTTCCGCCACATGGACTGGGAGGCCCAGGGCCTGGACGAGCGCATCCGGCGCGCCCGGGAGGGCGAGACCTTCTGGGAGCTCGACCTCCAGCAGCGCCTGGACTTCCTCTACAGCCTACTGACCGAGGGGCACCTGGAGGCCTTCCTGGAGTTCCTGGAGCGGGTGCTCTCCGCCCTGCGCCAGGACGCGCCGGCCCTGCGCGAAGCCGCAGCCCGTACCGCGGCCGGCATCGCGGAGTGGGTGCAGGAGCCCGACTTCCCCGCGGAGGGCGAAGGCGCCCTGCTCCAGGCCCTGGCCGCCCACTTCGGCTGGGAACCCCTTCCGCCCCTGCTCCGGGTCAGCGGTCAGGCGTTGCAGACCCTGCTGGTGGCCTTCGTCCAGCGGGGGGAGCTCCAGGCCGCCACGGGCCTGGTGCAGGACCTCTCGGGGCTCTGCGCCTTCCTGGAGGAGGACCAGGCCTGGCGCATGGAGGCCCTCGAACAGCTCAAGGGGCGCCTGGGCGACGCGGAGGTGCTGGACCAGGCGCTGGAGGCCCTGTACGGGGCCAGTGCCGAGCGCATCCTCACCGAGCTGGTGCCCTTCTTCGAACTGGCGGGCCCCGCCGCCGCCCAGCACCTCGTGGCCGCCCTGGGCGACGAGCCGGACCGCCGCCGCCGCGGGCGCCTCCTCGAAGTCATCCGCACCCTGGGCGCCACGGCCCTGCCCGCCCTCCAGGCGGGTCTCCACGGATCCGCATGGTACCTCGTGCGCAACACCCTCAACCTCCTGGCGGAGATGGGCGACGCGAGCCTGCTGGACGAGGTCGTGCCCTGCCTGGAGCACCCGGACCTGCGCGTGAAGCGCGCCGCCATCCGCGCCCTCTGGAAGCTGGGCGGCCCCGCCGCCGCGGCTCCCATCCTCGCCGTCTTCCCGCGGCTCGACCCCGACTCCCAGGTGGAGGCCATCTTCGGGCTCGGACAGATCCAGGCGCCGGAGGCGGTGGAGGCCTTCGCGGTCCGCATCGTCGACCGCGGCACGCCGGAGCGCCTGCGGGGCAAGATGATCGAGGCCCTCGGCCATATCGGGCACGCGGGCGCCCTGCCCGCCCTGCTGGAGGTGGTGCGGCGGCGCAGCCGTCTCTTCAGCAGCGGTGAGCCCCTCGAGCTTCGCCTCGCCGCGGCCCGGGCGGTGCTGGACCTCCGCAGCCCCTCCGGGCTGGCCGAACTCCGGCGCCTGGTGGACGGCGAGCCGAAGGGCGCGGAGCGGGACGCCTTCCTGCGGCTGATCCAGGACCCTACGGCGTGAACGCCCTCTCCGACCCCCAGGCGCTGATGGAGGCCTTTGCGGCCTTCACCAGCGCCTCGGAGCAGCTGCAGCAGCGCTACGACGCCCTTCAGCAGCGCCTCGCCCTGCTGCAGAACGAGCTCCAGACCGTGGTGGAGGCCGTGCCCTTCGCCATCTGGGTGCTCGGCGAAGGGGGCGAGCTGCGCTTCACGAACCGCCCGGGCGGCGTGGAGGGCGCCTTCCTGGACGGAAGGCCCCCCTGGGAGGCCGGAAGCCCCGACGGCCTGCGCCACCTCCGGGACGAGGCCGGCCGGGACCGCTACCTGGAACAGGAGACCCGCCCCACGGACGCGGGCCGCATCGTCACCCTGCGCGACGTGACCGAGGCCCACCTGAGAGCCCAGCAGGCCACCCGGGAGGAGCGTCTGCAGGCCATGGGCCTCATGGCGGCGGAGCTGGCCCACGAGATCCGCAACCCCTTGGGCAGCCTTGCCCTCTTCGCCGGCATGCTGGTGGAGGATCTGGCCGGGGCCCCCGCCCAGCTCGAGCTCGCCCAGCGCATGCAGGAGGGCGTGCAGCGCCTCAACACCCTGGTCACCAACACCCTCACCTTCAGCCGCGACCTCAGCCCCAAGCCCGCGCCCATGGAGCTGGGCGCCTTCTGGGAGGAGGCGCGGCGGGGCTGCAACCTGCCCGAGGCCGTGGGCTGGGAGAACCGCATCCCCGCCGAGGCCAGCTGGCTGGGGGACCCCGGCCTGCTGCGCCAGGTGGCGGTGAACCTATTGCAGAACGCCCATCGCGCCCTGGAGGGCCGCGAGGCTCCGCGCATCGCCGTCTCGGCCGCCGAGGAGCAGGTGGAGGGCGTGCGCCACTGGCACCTGGTGCTGGAGGACAACGGCTGCGGCATCCCCGCGGAAGCTCTCGCCCGCATCTTCGACCCCTTCTTCAGCACCTTCGGCGGCGGCACGGGCCTGGGCCTGGCCGTGAGCCACCGCATCCTCGTGGCCCACGGCGGTCTGCTCTACGTGGAGAGCCAGGAGCAGCGCGGCACCAAGGTCCACCTGCGCCTGCGTTCCGCAGGCTAGAATGGGGCTGAATGTCGACCCACGATTCCCTGACCACGCTCGCCGAGCTTCTCTACCGCGCCCTCAAGGCCCAGTCGCACTATGCCCAGGACCACCCCCAGGCGGTGCAGAGCGTCGAGGCAGCCCTCGGCCTGTTGAGGGAGCTGCTGGCACGCCAGAGCCCCCTCGTCCTCGCCGCCCGGGAGGGCCGCCTGTGGGCGGGCGACAGGCCCCTCGAAGGGGCCCCCAACGCCTCCACGGGACTGGCCCGGGAGCTGGAGGCCCGCGGCCTGGCGGCCGTCGTCTTCCACACGGGCCTGGACACCGATGGGCTGCAGCTCCTCCTCTTCGCGCTCCAGCTCCGCCCCGAACGCTTCCTGGAGATGGGGGGCGCGACGGCCCGGCTGCCCGAGGGCAGCAACCTGCGCCTGATGGACGTCCCGCCCGAGGACGAGGAGGCCCCGGAACCCGCGCCGGAGGCCCTTCCTCCCACGATGCCCCTGCCCCCGCCCCTCGACGTTCCGGAGCCCGCGGCACCCGTTCCGCCTCCCTCCGCCCCCTCCCGCCCCCCGCCCCCTCCACCCCAGCGCCGCCTGCGCCCGGCGCCGGGGCTGCCGCCGCGCCCCCCCACCCCGGCCGCGGGCCTGCGCAGCCTGATGGGCGCCATCCTCCAGATGACCGCGGCGCCGCCGGCCCCCGGCATGCAGAGCCCCTGGGGCGCCGAGCAGCGCGAGAGCCTCGCGGAGTGCGGCTTCCTGGTGCCGGACTTCGCCTCCATGGCCGGCACGGGAAGCCAGCTCGGCCTGGGGCGCCTGGATCCCGTCACCCTGCGGGACACGGTGCGCGTGGCGATCTCGGGCCTCGACCCCATGGCCCAGGGCGCCATCCTGCTGGGGCTGCCTACCTTCCCCTCGGAGGAGCAGGCTCTGCGCCGCGCCCTGGACTACCTGGGCCCCGAGTTCTTCGCCCAGGCCATGGCCGACGTGCAGATCCGCCACCAGCCCGGCCGCTTCACCCTCGCCCTGGTGGGCGCCGCTCTGCTCCAGTGCGTGAAGGACCGGGAGCTCTCCATGGAGGCCCTGCGGGGGCGCCTCCAGTTCGAGGGCTGGAGCCTGGAGGACCTGGACGCCCTCAAGGAGGCCATCCTCTGGGAGTGCCACGGCACGGACACCAAGCTGCGCATGAGCCTGATGGACCGCGGCGTCTTCGAGCTGGAGGCCCATCAGGTGATGGTGCTGCTGCGCCAGCTGGTGCGGGGCCGCCGCGTGGAGGGTGTGAAGGACCTGCTGCAGCAGCTGGAGGCCGGCTTCGCCAGTCCCCAGGTGCACCGCCGGCGGCACGCCGCGGAGATCCTCGCCGACCTGGCGGAGTGCCTGGAGGAGCTGCACCTCTCGCCCGACCTGGAGCAGCGCTTCCAGACGGCGCTGCACGACCACATCCTGGCCGAAGGCGACCAGCCCGCCATGCTGTGGAGCTGCCAGGCCCTGGAGACCCTCCTGGGCGTATGGCTGCGCCGGGCCCAGTTCGACGGCGTCTACCGGGAGATGCTCTCCCTGGGCGAGCTCGCCATTGCAGGCTCGGCCGCGCCGGATTGGAAGATCCAGGCGGTGCGCGACCTCCTCGGCCGCATGGCCAGCCCCGTGAACATGGCGGTCCTGCTGCCCATGCTCTACGAGGGCGAGAACGTCCTGGCCCTGGGACAGCTGCACTCCCTGCTGGCGCTGCTGGGGCGCCCCGCCGCGCACCACCTCGTCCACTGCCTCGAGACGGAGACGGACAAGGATCGCCGCAGCCGCCTGCTGGGCGCCCTCCGCGCCATCGGCCGCAACGGCGTGCCCGTGCTCAAGGAGGCCCTGGCCAGCCCGCACTGGTTCATGGTGCGCAACGCCGTGGTGCTGCTGGGGGAGATTGGCGTCCCATCCACCTTCCAGGAGGTCGCCCTCGCCCTGGAACACCGGGATCCCCGCGTGCGCCGCGCCGCCGTCATCGCCGTGCGGAACCTGGGAAGCCCCCAGGACGCCGCGGAAACCCTGGCCAAGGCCCTGCCCCGGGAGGAGGCGCCCCTGCAGCTCGAGATCCTCGCGGCTCTCGGCGAGCTGCGCCAGGCGAGCTGCGTACCGGCCGTGGTGGAGCTCGTGCACGGCACCCGCGGCACGGGGGAGGACGCCCTGCGGGTGCGCCTGCGTGCGGTGGAGGTGCTCGGCCTGGTCGCGTCGCCCCTTTCCGTGCCCGCCCTCCAGGAGCTCTTCCGCAAGAAGGGTCTTCTGGGAGGCCGCGAGAGCACCGCCATCCGGCTGGAAGCCGCGCGGGCCCTGGCCCGGATCAACACCCGCGAGGCCCGCGAGGCCATCGCCCTTGCGCTGGACGCCGAGCCCCACGAAGACGTGAAGGCCGTGCTCCGGCAGTACCTGGTCGGGGGGCCCGCCTGAAGGTCCGGCGGAAGGCCCCCGTCCCATCCTGGAGAAACGCATGTCGCTTCACATGCTCGGCCCCGGCAAGCAATCGCCCGAACTGGTCAATGCCGTGATCGAGATCCCCTACGGTTCCCGCATCAAGTACGAGATCGACCACATCACCAACCTGGTGAAGGTGGACCGCGTCCTCTATTCCCCCCTCCACTACCCCGCGGAATACGGCTTCATCCCCCACACCCTGGCCCCCGATGGCGACCCCGCTGACATCCTGGTGCTCATCAGCGGCGCCACCTACCCGGGCGTCGTGGTCGAGGCCCGCCCCGTGGGCGTGCTGCGCATGACCGACGACAAGGGCAACGACGACAAGGTGCTGAGCGTCGCCCTCGACGACCCGAACTACCACCACGTGAAGGATCTCGGGGACCTGCCTCCCCACCTGCTGCGCGAGGTGGAGCACTTCTTCCTGACCTACAAGAACCTGGAGGCGAAGGACGTCCGCAGCGAGGGCTGGGAGGGGCGCCTGCAGGCCTACGAGTTCATCGAGAGCAGCATCCGCGCCTTCCGCAACTGAGCATCGCTTGGAAGGAACCGCAGGGCCGCTGGAACGGGGAATTCCCGGTTGCAGCGGCCCTGCGTGCGCGTGACACTGTGGGCGATCATCCCCGAGCTGCCTGGAATCAGGCATTGACTGTCCAAGGAGTCGCCCGTGCCCAAAGCACCTTCCGCCCCGCGTGTAGCTGCAGTTGTCGGACCGTACATGTCCGGCAAGACCACCCTGATGGAGAGCATGCTCTTCCTGGGCAAGGCCCTGCCGCGCAAGGGAACGGTGAAGGACGGCAACACGGTGGGAGACGCCAGCGCCGAAGCCCGCGCGCGCCAGATGAGCGTGGAGACGACCGTCGCGAGCACCACCTACCTGGGCGAGCCCTGGAGCATCGTGGACTGCCCGGGCTCCGTGGAGTTCACCCAGGAGGCCGTGAACGCCGTCACGGTGGCGGATGCCGTGGCCGTCGTGGTGGATGCGGATCCCAACCGCGCCCAGATGGCCTGGACCACCCTGAAGCAGCTCCAGGACCGCAGGATCCCCCACGTCATCTTCATCAACAAGATCGACACCATCCAGAACCCCAGCGCCATCCAGCAGACCATCGAAGCCCTTCGCCCGCTCTCCGAGAGGCGGCTGGTGGTCCGCCACCTGCCCATCCTGGAGGGGAACACCGTCACGGGCCTGGTGGACCTCGCCATGGAGAAGGCCTTCCGCTTCCGCACCGGCCAGCTGGACGAGCCCATCGACATGCCCGGCAACCTCGGCGATGACCTTGCCCTGGCGCGCCAGGAGATGCTCGAGGCCGTGGGAGACCTGGACGACACCTTCATGGAGAAGCTCCTGGAGGACCAGGTGCCGAGCCTCGAGGAGGTCCACGCCGTCCTCATCAAGGGCTTCCAGAGCGCCGACGTCGTGCCGGTGCTCATCGGCAGCGCCGACAAGGACTGGGGGGTCAAGCGCCTGCTCAAGCTCCTCCGCCACGAGGCGCCGGAGTTCGCCCAGACCGCGGCGCGCGCCGGCGTGAAGGAGGGCGGCGAGGCCATCCTCCAGGTCTTCAAGACCGCCCACGCCCAGCACATCGGCAAGCAGAGCTACGCCCGCGTGTGGCGCGGGGAGCTCAGCGAGGGCGCCGTCCTGAACGGCGCGCGCGTCAGCGGCATGCTGAAGCTCTTCGGCGGCAAGACCGAGAAGGCCACCAAGGCCTCCTTCGGCGAGGTGGTCGCCCTCTCGCGCATGGAGGGCGTCAAGACCGGCGACACCCTCGGGACCGGCCGCGTGGAACCCCTGCCCTGGGCGCCCACGGTCCAGCCCGTGAGCGGCTTCGCGGTGAAGGGCACCAAGAGCGGGGACGAGGTGAAGCTCAGCGCCGCCCTCGCCAAGCTCTGCGAGGAGGATCCCACCTACCAGGTGGAGCACAGCGCGGACACCAACGAGCGCGTGCTCTGGGGCCAGGGGGAGATCCACCTGAAGATCGCCCTGGACCGCCTGCGCTCCAAGTACAACGTGGAGGTGAGCGCCGACAAGCCCCAGGTGCCCTTCAAGGAGACCATCCGCAAGGGCTGCGAGGTGCAGGGCAAGCACAAGCGCCAGACGGGCGGCCACGGCCAGTACGGCGACGTCCACTTCCGCATCAAGCCTCTGATGCGCGGCGAGGGCGTGAAGTTCGCCGAGGAGATCGTGGGGGGCGTGGTGCCCAGGAACTTCTTCCCCGCCATCGAGGAGGGCGTGCACGACTACTGCAGGCAGGGCCCCCTGGGATTCCCCGTGGTGGACCTCAGCGTGACCCTCTTCTTCGGCAGCTACCACGACGTGGACAGCTCGGAAATGGCCTTCAAGACCGCCGCCCGCATCGGCATGCAGGAGGGCCTCGTGAAGTGCAACCCGGTGCTCCTGGAGCCCATCCTGGAGCTGGAGCTGAGCGTCCCCAGCGAGTTCACGCCCAAGGCCCAGCGCCTCATCACCGGCCACCGCGCGGGCCAGGTGCTCGGCTTCGACAGCAAGCCCGGCTGGAGCGGATGGGACGTGGTGAAGGCCTACCTGCCCCAGAGCGAGATGAACAACGTCATCGTGGAACTGCGCTCGCAGACCATGGGCGTGGGCAGTTTCACCTGGAAGTTCCACCACCTCCAGGAGCTGGAAGGCCGCGACGCCGACAAGATCGTCGAGGCCCGCAAGAAGGCCCTCGAGCAGGACTGAGCCCTGGAAGGCTTCCACTTCGGCAAGGGGCGGCTTCGCGCCGCCCCTTGCCTTTTCCACGGCGGCGCAAAGGGGCGGTGATGGAGCCATGCGCATCGGATGCATCGCCATCGGCACGGAGCTGCTCACGACGCGGCGCCTGGACACCAACTCGGTGTGGCTGGGGGAACGCCTCGCGGGGATGGGACTCGCCTTCCATCGCAAGACCGCGGTGGGTGACGCCCCGGAGGACCTGCGCGCGCTCTTCCGCGAGGCCCTTCTCCGGTCCGAGCTGGTGGTATGCACCGGCGGGCTCGGCCCCACCTTCGACGACCTGACCAAGGAGATCTGGGCGGAGGTGGCGGGCCTTCCCATGGTGGAGGCCCCCGGCGTGCGGGAGCACATCCGCGGATTCTTCACGGCCCGGGGTCGCGAGGTGCCCGAGTCCAACTGGAAGCAGGCCTTCGTCCCGGAGGGCGCCGAGGCCCTGCACAACGCCCGCGGCACCGCTCCGGGCGTCCTGTGGCGCGACCCGAAGGGCTCCCCCGGGCGCTGGGTCGTGATGCTGCCCGGCGTGCCCGGGGAGATGCGCGACCTGTGGACAACCCATGTCGAGCCGCTGCTCGCCGCCCGGGCCGCACGCGCCACGCACACCCTGAAGCTGCGGGTGGCGGGCGTGGGCGAGAGCGCCCTGGAGGCGGACACGGCGGCGCTCCGCGCGTGCCACGGCCATCTGGACTGGACCATCCTGGCCAGCCTCGGCGAGGTGGAGCTGCACGCCCGGAGCGTATCCCCGGAGGCCCTGGAATCCGCACGGACCGACTTTGCCGCGGCCCTCGGGGAGGACCTGGTGAGCGACGACGGCGCGAGCCTGGAGGAGGCGGTCCTCCGCAGGCTCCGCGCGGAAGGGGACACCCTCGCCCTGGCGGAGAGCCTGACGGGAGGCCGCGTGGCGGCTCGACTGACGGGCGTTCCCGGCGCCAGCGAAGCCTTCCGGGGCGGCGCGGTGGCCTACTCCGCCGCCGCCAAGGCCGCCCTGGCCGGTGTGGATCCCGCACTCACCTCTTCCCACGGCACGGTGTCCGAGGCCGTGACCCGGGCGCTCGCGGAGGGCATCCGCGACCGCCTCGGAACCACCTGGGCCCTGGCGGTGACGGGCAACGCAGGCCCTGGGGAGGACCGCGAGGGACCTGCGCCGGTGGGAACCTGCTTCGCCGCCGTGGCGGGCCCCAAGGGGACCGCGTGCGAGCACACCTGCTTCCCGGGAGAGCGGAGCGACGTGCAGACCCGCAGCGCCACCTGGGCCCTGGACCGCCTGCGGCGGCAGATGCTGCGCGCCTTTGCTAAGGTTGAAGCATGAAGATGCCGGGTCTGCTCCCCTTCCTCGCCTGGTGCCTGGCCGCCTTCCTGGCGGGCAGCATCCCCTTCGGCCTCCTCCTCGTGAAGCTCGCGGGCAAGGGGGACGTGCGCCAGCAGGGCTCGGGCAACATCGGCGCCACCAATGTCCTCCGCTCCGGAGGCAAGCTCCTGGGCGTCGCCACCCTCGCGCTGGACGTGGCCAAGGGCCTCCTGCCGGTTCTGCTCGCCAAGCAGGCCCACATGCCGCCCGAGGCCCTCAGCGTGCTGGGCCTCGCCGCCGTGGCGGGCCACATGTACTGCCCCTGGCTGCGCTTCGAGGGCGGCAAGGGCGTGGCCACGGCCCTGGGCGTGATCCTGGCCTACCACCCGGCCATGGCGGTGCCCAGCCTCGGCGCCTTCCTGGTACTGGTGCTGGCCTTCCGCTTTGTCAGCCTGGGCAGCATCGTGGCGGCGCTGGCGCTCATCCCCGCCTCCATGGGCCTCTTCGGCTCCTGGGCCTGCCTGCCCTACCTGAACCCCGAGCTGGCCCGCTACGGCATCCTGGCCTGGATCATCCTGGCGCTGCTGGTGGTCCGCAAGCACGCGGGGAATTTGGCGCGCCTCCTGAATGGCACCGAACACAAGCTCTGGGGCACTTCCGCCCGCAAGGAGGACCCCCATGCCTAGACACGCCGATCTCGCCGTTTTCGGGGCCGGCGCCTGGGGCACCGCCCTCGCCATGGCCTGGGGGCGCCACGGCGCCGAGGTAGCCCTGTGGGGGCACACGAGGGAGGCCCAGCTGGCCCTGGCCCGCGGGGACAACGAATGAACCGCCGTTCCGAGATCACCGATATTTTGACGCGCGCTGGTATCAGCCGGGGTCTGAGCCTGCGCGCAGCCGTCGTCCCGCCTGCCCCCCCTGCCTCCTCGGGTGCGGACGAC
>CAXYVC010000043.1:0-19012 GCA_964292295.1 uncultured bacterium | reverse complement strand
CAGGGGGGGGGTGGCAACCTCGCGGGGGGGCGCCCCGCCTTGTCTTCCGCGGTTTCTTCCAGTCCGAGTCTTCCTGCACGGGCCCGAACGGGCCCCTGCGACCCGGGTCACAGGGGGGAAGCGTCCGGAGCGGGGGGCCAGGGCAGGGCGGCCAGGCCCCCCCGCGCCGTCTCGCGCAGTTCCTCCGGGAGGCGCCGCCCCACCTTGCCCATGGTCTCGATCACGGCATCCGCCCGGAAGAGGGCCGGCAGGCCCGCCAGGGCCATCTCGGCGCAGGCCACCGCGTTCACGGCGCCCACGGCGTTGCGCTGGGCGCAGGGCACCTCCACGAGGCCCCCCACGGGATCGCACACGAGGCCCAGGAGATTCCCGAGGGCGAAGGCGACCGCGTGTTCCGCCTGGCGGGGCGTTCCGCCGCAGAGCTCCACCAGGGCGCCCGCGGCCATGGCCGAGGCGCTGCCAACCTCCGCCTGGCAGCCGCCCTCGGCGCCGCTGAGGGTGGCGCTGTGCTCGATGGCCAGGCCGATGCCGCCGGCGGTGACCAGGGACCGCACCAGGGCCGCGTCGTCCAGGCCCCGGGCCTCGGCCACCGTGAGGAGGGCGGCGGGAAGCACGCCGCAGCTGCCCGCCGTGGGGGCGGCCACCACCCGGCCCATGCAGGCGTTCACCTCGGCCACCGCCAGGGCGCTGGCCACCAGGCGGCTGAAGAGCGGTCCCAGCAGGCCGGGCGCCGCCTCCGCCCACTGGGCGAGGCGCCAGGCGCCCCCGTCCGTGAGGCCGCTGCGGCTGCGCTGGGGCGAGGCGAGCCCCCGGCGCAGGCTGGCCCGCATGACCGCCAGGCGGGTGCCCATGAGGGCCAGCAGGGTGGCCTGGTCACGCCCGCCTTCTCGGGCTTCGCGCGCCAGGAAGACGTCGGAGAGGGCGCAGGCCCGCGCCTCGGCCGTTGCCACGGCCCAGGCAAGGCTTCCCAAACGGGGGGTGTCGGCTGCCATGCTCATGCTCCGTTGCCGAGGGCGGGGATGAAGCGGACCTCGTCCACCTGGGGCAGGTGGCGCAGGGCCTGCAGCACCCCCGCGGGGGGCACCTGGTCCAGCTCCACCTGCATGAGGGCCTGCATGCCGCGGCCGGTGCGGTCCACCTTCACGGTGGCGATGTTGAGGCCCGCGTTGGCCAGGATCGCGCTGAAGACCGCCAGCTCCCCCGGCTGGTCCGGGTACAGCAGCAGGAGGGTGGGGTAGCTGCCGTCGAGGTTCACCTCCGCCCCGTCCACCCGCCAGACGCGGATGCGGCCGCCGCCCACGGAGCTGGCACAGAGGTCGAGCCCGCGCCCCTCCCCCTCCAGCAGGAGGCGCACCGAATTGGGGTGCACCTCGCCCAGGTCCGTGGTTCCGAACGCGACCTGGAGGTTCGCCGCCGCGGCCTCCTCCAGGGCCTTGGGGATGCGTTCGTCGTCCGCCTCCATGCCGAGCAGTCCCGCCAGGAGGGCCAGGTGGGTGCCGTGGCCCTCCCCCGTAGCCGCAAAGCTGCCGTGGAGGAGGAGCTCCGCCCGCGCGGGCGCCGCGCCCAGCAGGCGGCGCGCATAGAGGCCGATGCGGGCCGCGCCGGCGGTGTGGCTGCTGCTGGGCCCCACCATGACGGGGCCGATGATGTCCAGGATGCCCATGCGCCTCCCGCCAGGCCCGCAGGGCCTCGCCTCCAGGATGCCAAGGGCGGCGGCCCAGGTCACCCCCGGGCGCCCAGGCGCTCCTCCAGGGCCCGCCGGCAGGCGCGTACCGCATCCTTTCCCAAGGCCTCCTGGTGGGGATCCGACATGGGCTTGGCGCCCAATCAAGCGCCTTTCGTGAGGCTGGGGGCTCGACCCCCTGAGGGCCTGGCGGGGGTCAGGGCACGCGGACGAGGGGCGCCAGGGCAGGGCGCTCGGGGGCGCCGTCGTACTGCACGTGCTCCAGGAAGAGGCCCGCCGACGGCGCGGCCTTGTCGGACCAGAAGAGCGTGGCGGCCTCGGAGGGGCGGGCCAGGTCCCGGGCCACGCGCGCGGGACGCTCCCGGCCCAGGCCGCACCAGACCGCGGCCCCCACCATGCGCCGCACCTGCCGGCGCAGGAAGTGGCTGGCGGTGACCCGAAGCAGCACCAGCGAGCCCTCCCGGGCCAGTTCGCAGGCCTGCACCTCGCAGCGGGGGTCTTCCCGCTCCAGGTCCGCGAAGGCGGAGACGTCGTGGAAGCCCTCGAAAAGGCGCCAGGTCTCCTCGAGGCGTGCCAGGTCCAGGGCGCCCTTCACCCACCAGAGGTAGGGCTTGGCCAGGGCCGAGCGGCGCAGGCTGAGCTGGTACAGGTAGCTCCGGGAACGGGCGTCGTGGCGGGCGTGGAAGGCGGGACCGCAGGGGGCCAGCTCGCGCAGGGCCACGTCGTGGGGCAGGCCTTCGTCCAGGAGGCGGCGCAGCTCCTTCGGGCTGGGCGCGCCGGGCCCCAGGTGCAGGTGGGCGACCTGGCCCAGGGCGTGGACGCCCGCGTCCGTGCGCCCGCTGCCGCCGAGGGTGAGGACGGAGAGGCCGGCCTCCCGGAGCACCCGCTCCAGGGTGCCCGCCACGGTGCGCACCCCCGCGCGGGTCTGGCCTTCGCCCTGGCGCTGCCAGCCCATGTAGCGCGATCCGTCGTACTCCAGCACCAGGCGGAAGGCGCTGCGCGGGCCCGTCCCGGGGCGGGGCGCGCGGCTCATGCGTTCGGGGGAAGGACGACGCGGATCTCCCGCAGGAAGGCGTCGGGGTCGTGGATGGGCTTGCTCAGGTAGTGCTCGGCGCCCGTCTCGGCCAGGAAGCGCTCCCGGTCCCCGAACATGGCGTGGGCCGTGGCGAGGATGACGGGCACGCCGGCGCTCTCGGGGCGGCTCTTGAGCAGCCGGGTGATGAAGACCCCGTCCACGTTGCGCCCCTCCCAGGTGGAGCGGCTGAGGCTGATGTCCATGATGATGGCGGCGATCTCGCCGCTGGCGGCCAGGTGCAGGATCTCCTCCACATCCTCGGAGACCAGCACCTCGAAGCCCCCCTTCTTCTGAAGGACGACCTTCATGAACTTCACGTTGATGGCGTCATCCTCGACGATCAGGATCTTCATGAGCATCCCGGGGCCTCGCGGCGGCTGCCCCCATACTACCCCCGCCGGCGCTCCAGCTCCGCCAGCAGTTCATCGGGGACCGCCAGGTCCCCCCGCCCGCGCCCTAGGGCGATCCCCGCCTTGGAGGCGCCGTGGTAGTCGCTGCCCCCGCTGGGGGCCATGTCGAGGCGGGCGGCGAGCTCCAGGAAGGAGCGCGTCTCCGTGGGGCCGTATTCCCCATAGTAGGCCTCGAAGCCCGCCACGCCGAGGCCCTTCAGCTCCGCCATGGCTCCGTCCCAGGGGAAGCCCCGGAAGGTGCCGCGGCCCGGGTGGGCCACCACCGGTGTCCCGCCGGCCTCGCGGATCCAGGCGGTGGCCTCGCCCACGGGCAGCTCCCGGAAGGGCACGTGCCCTGGGCAGCCGTCCCCGATGAGGCGCCGGAAGGCATCCTCCTTGGTGCTGGCGCTGCCCCGCGCCACCAGCGCCTTCGCGAAGTGGGCGCGGGAGATCAGGCTGGAGGGCGCGAGCGCGGCCACCTCCTCGAGGCGCAGGGGGATGCCGATGCGGTGGAGCTGGTCGATCAGGCGCCGGTTGCGGTCCTCCCGGCGGTCCCGCATGGTCTGGATGCGCGCCCGGAAGCGGGGGTTCTCGGGATCCACGAAGAGGCCGAGCAGGTGCAGCTCCCGGCCCAGGAAGCGGCAGCTCAGCTCGATGCCGGTTACCAGGCGTGTGCGCACCTGCGCCTGCATGGCCAGGAAGGGGCGGAGCCCCTCCAGGGTGTCGTGGTCCGTGAGGGCAAGGGCGCCGAGGCCGAGGGCGTCCGCCGCGCGGGCCAGTTCCGCGGGGCTGTCGGTACCGTCGCTGTAGAGGCTGTGGCAGTGCAGGTCGATCATGCCGGGGGCCTCCCCCGGTTGGCGCGGTAGAGGGCCGCGAGCACGGCCGCCACGGCCTGGAAGAGCTCGGGCGGGATCATGCGGCCCACCTCCAGGGGTTCCAGGGCCGCCAGCAGGTCGGGGTCACGCTCCACGGGCACACCGTGGGCCTTGGCGAGGGCCAGGATGCGGTCCGCCAGAAGGCCTTCGCCCTTCGCCACGAGCCTCGGCGCCGCATCCAGGAAGGGGGCCTCGGGCTGGTAACGAAGGGCGATGGCAGAAGTGCGCCGGCTGCGGACCATTGCACAAAAAGGGGGGCGCGGGGAGGGGCATCCCTCCTAGTGCAGGGGCTCCGTGGCGTCCTGCGCGTCGGACAGCTCCTCCGTGGCGAAGCGGCGGAAGAGGCGGGTGTCCAGCAGGGAGAGCACGGTGATGTAGGCGAAGCCGTTGAAGAAGAGGATCAGGAAGGGCAGGGAGGCGTACTTCTTGATCGCGATGGACACCACGATGGCCGCCAGGTAGTAGAGGGCGAAGGCGGCTTCCAGGAAGGTCACCACGCTCTTGGGCACCTTGTAGGTCTGCTTCTTGGCGATCTGCCCGCTGGCGTCCACTCCCAGCTTGGGCGTGCGGACGAATTCCACGTCGCGGGTGAAGAAGCCTTCCAGCACGGCCTTGGCCTGGTTCAGGGCGAGGCCGATGCCGAGGCTCATGAGGCAGGGGATGAAGACCAGCCGGCTCTTCCAGCCGCGGTTGTCGTGGAGCTCCTTCTGGGACAGGCCGTAGTAGAGGCCCACGCTCACGGCGTTCAGGGTGAAGAAGATGCCGTCGGTGAAGACCAGGGTCTTGAAGGGCGTGCCGGTGCGGATGACCATGCTCGGCACCATGAGGAGCGTGAGCACCACCATCAGGATGTAGTTGCAGTTCGCGCTCAGGTGCATCCACGCCTCGGCCTTCACGTGGAAGCCCTCCTTGCTGCGCAGGATGGTGAAGATGAGCTTGCGGATGACCTGGGTGAGGCCCTTGGCCCAGCGGTGCTGCTGGCTCTTGAAGGCGTTCATCTCCACGGGAAGCTCGGCGGGGACGACCAGGTCCTTCAGGTAGACGCCCCTCCAGCCCTTCAGCTGGGCGCGGTACGAGAGGTCCGTGTCCTCGGTGATGGTGTCGTGCTGCCAGCCGCCCGCGTCGGCGATGGCCTTCACGCGCCACATGCCGGCGGTGCCGTTGAAGTTGAAGAAGGCGTGGGAGCGGTTGCGGGCCGTGTGCTCGAAGACGAAGTGGCCGTCCAGGAAGATGGCCTGGACCTGGGTGAGCAGGCTGAACTCGCGGTTCACGTGGTCCCAGCAGCCCTGCACGAAGGCGACCTTGTCGTCGGCGAAGTGGGGCACGGCCTTGCGCAGGAAGTCGGGCGTGGGCAGGAAGTCGGCGTCGAACATGGCCACCACCTCGCCCTTGGCGGTCTTCAGGCCGTTGTCCAGGGCGCCGGCCTTGAAGCCGGTGCGATCCACGCGGTGGATGTACTGGATGTCGAAGCCCAGGCGGCGGTACTTCTCGCAGACCGCCTGGCCCACCTTCACGGTGTCATCCGTGCTGTCGTCCAGCAGCTGGATCTCCAGCTTCTCCTTGGGCCAGTCCATGCGGACCACGTGGTCCACCAAGCGCTCCACGACGTTCATCTCGTTGAAGACCGCGAGCTGCACGGTGACGTGGGGCTCGAAGCCCGGAACGTCCTTCGGCTGGGGCACGTCCTTCTTGTGGCGGTAGTAGAGGAAGATCGTCCACAGGCGGTGCGCACCGTAGATGCTCAGGATCGTCAGGATGCTGAAATAGAGGACCAGGACGGTGGTCTTGATGGCTTCCATGATGGCGCGAGCCCCCGGAATGGCTTGCCCCGATGGCAAGCGATGCCTTATTCTGCCAGCGCCAATTGGAAGATTCGTGGTGATTTTTTACCCTTTTCGTTCGGCGTGCGATGGCACGACGGCATTTCCCAGGCGCACCCCATGAACGACAACGAACAGCTGCCCAAGACCATCGGCCGCTACGAGATCAAGAGGCTGCTGGGTGCCGGGGCCATGGGCAGCGTCTACCTTGCGGAAGACCCCCGCATCAAGCGGAAGCTCGCCATCAAGGTGGTGCGCATGGACGCCATCCGCAGCGAGGCGGACCGCCAGGAGTTCCTGGCGCGCTTCCAGCGGGAGGCCGAAGTCTCCGGCGTGCTGAACGACCCCGGCATCGTGACCATCTATGACGTGGGGGACAGCGAGCTCGGCCCCTTCCTGGCCATGGAGTTCGTGCCCGGCAGGCCGCTGGACGCCTTCGTGAAGGGCGGCGAGGTGGCCGCGATGCCCCTGGCCCGCAAGCTCCAGATCGCCGCGCACGTGGCCGCCGCGCTGGACCACGCCCACAGCCACGGCATCGTGCACCGGGACGTGAAGCCGGGCAACGTGATGATCACGGAGGAGGGGCGGGCGAAGCTGATGGACTTCGGCATCGCCAAGCGGGAGGACGCCACCCTCACCCAGACGGGCACCTTCCTGGGCACGCCCAGCTACGCGAGCCCGGAGCAGATCCGCGAGGGCACGGCCACCGACCGCTCGGACGTGTTCAGCTTCGGCGTGATGGTCTTCGAGCTGCTCTCGGGCGTGCTGCCCTTCCAGGGAAGCTCCATCAACACCATCCTCTACCGCATCGTCAACGAGCCCCCCGTGGACATCCAGCCGCCGGTGCTGGGCCTGCTGCCCGAGGGCTGGCAGCGCATCTTCGGGCGGGCGCTGGCCAAGGCGCCCGAGGAACGCTATCCCACCTGCGGCGCCTTCGTGCGGGACCTGCTGGACGCCGCGACGGAACTGGACAAGAACCTGCGCATGGAGCTGCTGGGGACCCTCCGGCAGGGCGGCGCCGCCGCGATCCCGCCCCTCCTCAGCCGCGCCCACGAGGAGACGATGTACCTCCCCCCCGAGAAGGCGCGGCGGGGGCGGAAGCTGGGCCTCGTCCTGGCCGCGGGGGGCCTCCTGGCTCTGGCGGGGGGCGGCTTCTGGCTCTTCTCCGGCAGGACGGCCCGGGTCCGCCTGGTGTCGGAACCCGCCGGGGCGAAGGTGCTGCAGGACGGCCAGGAGCGGGGCACCACGCCGTGGCTGGGCACCCTGGCGACCGGGGAGACGGTGGTGCTGGAACGCCCAGGCTTCGAAGCCCTCAGCTACACCCACCGGGGGGGCGCGGAAGCGCCGCTCCTGCGCCTCAAGGGGCGCGTCACCGAGGAGCTTCTGGCCACGGAGCCCGCAGGGGCCACGGTCGTCTTCGATGGCCAGAACCTGGGCCAGCCCACCCCCGCGAAGGTCTCCTGGGATCAGGGGAAGCGGCACACGCTGTCCTTCACCAAGGGGGAGCTGGGCCTTCCCGCGATGGACTTCCGCGAGGGCGAGACGCCCGGCGGGCAGACCTTCCGCCTGGTGAGCGAGGCGGCCGCCACCGCCCTGGATCCGAACGCGCCCGGCGGTCTGCGCCTCGCCGGAACCTACGCCGTCCGGGTCAAGGCGGGCGGCAAGGACCTGGGCGAGCTCCGGCCCGGCGGGCACCTGCCCCTGGGGCCGGGCGAGCACCAGCTCGAGCTCAGCGCGCCGGAGGTCTTCTACCACGCGTCCCGCGGCGTCCGGGTGGATCCGGGCCAGGTCGTGACGCTCGCGGTGCCTGCCACCGCGCAGGTGACCCTCAGCACCTTCCCGGGATCGGGGATCCTCACGGTGGACGGCCGTCCCACGGGCGTGGAGAGCACGGGGGAGGCGTCCGTGCGGGTGGCCCGGGGCGTCCACGTCTTCGGGGTGCAGGGGCGCAGCGGCAGCAAGCGCATCGACGTTCAGGGCGACCTCACCGACAAGTTCGCCATCCGGTGACCCTGGCGCCCTCGCCCGTGGTTACATGGAACTCCGGCAGGTTCTCCCATGGAAGAAGCACTCCCCGAACGCCCTGACCTCCACCAGACCGAGGACGCCCTTCGGCCCCTCGGGCCCTGGGCCTTCCTGCGGGAGGCGGTGGCCGGGGGCTTTGACCGGTGGGGCCTCCAGCTGATGGCCGCCTGGGCCCTGCTGCCGGTGCTTGGCTCCGCGGCGTGGGCGCAGCACCTGCGCGCCCATGCGGGAAACAGCGCCCTGCCCAACTACTGGGGCGAGATGCTCACCGCCCGGGACGCCTGGGAACTGGCGGTCAACGGCCAGCTGGAGCGGGCTCCCCTCGGCTTCCTCCCGGGCCTTGTGCTCGCGGTTTTGCTCCTCTGGGCCCTGTGGGCGGGCTGGAAGCTCCAGGCCCGCACCGTGGAGCTGGAGGGCCGCCTGATCCCCTGGCTGCTGGGGGGCCTGGACGCCCTGCTCCTGGCCGCGCTGCCCCTGGCCGCCTGCGCCTGGCTCCTGGACCGGATCCTGGATGCGCTGGCCGCCACGGGCATCCAGGGCCTCGGCTGGCTGGACCTGGTGGCCACGCCCCTCGTGTGGCTCTGCGCCGGGTCGGCCTTCATGGTGCAGTGGTGGATCTGCCGCATCGCCCGGGAGGGCGAGGCACCCCGGGGACTGGGGGCGCTGGGGCGCCACCTGGGCCGCGCCTTCCTGCGCTGCTGGCTGCACCCCGTCGAGTGGGGCCTCCTGGTGCTGGGCGGGGTCGTGGCGCGCACGGGGCTCTCCTTCCTGGTGCTGCGCCTGGCCTGGGCCTGGGGCGGCGGCTCCAGCGCTCGCGTCTGGCTCTTCCTGGGCCTGCAGGTGCTCGCGGCGCTCCTGAACGCGTGGCTGATCGGATGGATGCTCCGCCTGAGCGCCCGCTACTGGCGCCACGACGTGCGCGTGCGGGCGGAGATCCGCGCCCTGCGCGTCCGCATTCCCGCCTGATTCCTGAGGTGAACCCGTGAAACGCTGCATCGGTCTTTTCCTCACCGCGGGGCTCGTCCTCTCCGCCCAGCCGCCCGCGCGGCTGGTGAAGTCCGAGCTGCTGCCGGTCACGGATGCCACGCCGGAGGATCCGGCGGTCGCGAAGGTCCTCGCGCCCCTCACGGCCCAGCTCAACGCCAGCTTCGGCCAGGTGCTGGTGATGTGCCCGAGCGGCGTCTTCCGCGGCCGCAAGGGCGAGGAGAACCGCCTGGGCTACTGGGTGGCCGACCTCATGCGGCGCAAGGCCGCGGCCATGACGGGCCTGCCCGTGCGCTTCGCCATCACCAACTCCGGCGGCCTGCGCCAGAACCTCCGCCCGGGGCCCGTGAAGGTGGGGGACATCTTCGAGGTGATGCCCTTCGACAACGAGCTGGTGCTGGCGGCCTACACGGGCGCCGAGATCCTCCAGATGGTGAAGGAGGGCGTCCTGCGGCGGGGCGGGGAGCCCATGTCGGGCGTCGCCGTGAAGCTCGCCGGCACCCCGGAACAGCCGGAGCTCTCCATCACCTGGGACGACGGGAAGCCCATCGACCCGGCGGCGGAGGTCTGGGTGGCGCTCACGGACTACCTGCTCGCCAGCGGCGACAGCATGAGCACCATCCGGAAGGGGCGCCGCCCCATCGTCACGGGCCAGATGCTGCGCCAGCTCCTGCTGGACGAGTGCCTGCGCCTCGGTCGCCTGAAGGGGCAGCTGATCGCGCCGGCCGGCGGGCGCTACGCCTTCACGCCCGATATGGCCCTGGCGCTCCAGGAACGCAGGATCCGGTGGTAGGAGGACCCATGGACCGTCGCAGCTTCCTTGCCACCCTCGGGGCCGCGAGCCTCGTTCCCCTGGCCCTCCGGGGGCAGGGGGCGCAGGCCGATGGCCGCGTCACCCTGCTGCACACCAACGACACCCACAGCCGCATCGAGCCCTTTCCGGCCGGGAACGGCGCGCTGTCCGGCAAGGGCGGCATCGCCCGCCGCAGCGCCATGGTCAAGCAGCTCCGTCGCGTCCTCGGGCCCTGTCTCCTGCTGGACGCGGGGGATGTCTTCCAGGGCACGCCCTACTTCAACCAGTACAAGGGCCTGCTCGACTACGAGCTGATGAGCCTCGCGGGCTACGACGCCGGCACCCTCGGCAACCACGACTTCGACAACGGCGTGGAGGGCCTGCTGGCCGCCATGTCCAAGGCCCGCTTCCCCTTCGTGAACTGCAACCTGGACATGAAGGGCGCGCCGAAGCTCGCGGCGCGCGTGCAGCCGTGGCTCGTGAAGGAGCTGCCCGGCCTCAAGGTGGGCATCACGGGCGTCATCGTGGGCTTCACGGGGCTCGTGGCGCCCAAGAACCACGCGGGCGTGACGTGGCGGGATCCCGCCGAGAGCCTGCGCCCCGTGGTGAAGCGCCTGCGGGAGCAGGAGAAGGTGGACCTGATGGTGGTGCTCTCCCACCTGGGTCACGACATGAAGGGCCACGCGCCGGATGACCTGAGCCTTCCGGGCCAGGTGCCGGGAATCGACGTGATCCTCGGCGGGCATTCCCACACCTTCCTGGAGGCTCCCGTGAAGGTGAAGCAGGCGGAAGGGGAGACAATCATCAACCAGGTGGGCTTCGGCGGCGTGAACCTCGGCCGCCTGGACTTCGCCTGCCTGCGCGGCCAGGCCCGCCTCCTCGGCGGCGAGGCCATGCCCGTCCTGGCCTACAGCTAGCCCGGGCTCCAGCAGCGCCACCCGTCCTGCGGGGCTCCCCGCCAGGGCGGGAGCGCGGCGCAGGCTGCCGCCGCGCCCGGGCACCGCGGGCTGAAGGGACAGGCGCCATGGGGACGCCGGCCGGGACCTTCCAGGAAGGCGCCGTCTCCCGCCACGCCGCGGGCCGCCGCCAGGAGGCCGCGGGTGTAGGGGTGGCGGGGGGCCGCGAGCAGGCGTGCGGTGGGGCCGGCCTCCAGGAGCTGACCGCCGTACAGGACCAGCAGCCGCCCGGTCATGGCCGCGGCCACGCCCAGGTCGTGGGTGATCCACAGCCATCCCAGGCCGCGCTCCCGCTGCAGCTCCGCCGCCAGTTCCAGGAACTCGGCCTGCACGGCGGGGTCCAGGGCGGTGGTGGGCTCATCGAGGAGGAGCAGCTCCGGGTCGCAGGAGAGGGCGCAGGCCAGGGCCACCCGCTGGCGCTGGCCGCCGCTCAGCTCGGAGGGGAGGCGGCGCAGGAAGGCGCGGTCCCGGGGCAGGCGCAGGCGCTCCAGCAGGGGCGCCAGCCGGCGCAGGGAGGCCGTGCGGGATTCCCCCCGGTGCACCCCGGGCAGCAGGGCGAGCTGTTCCTGGAGGGGGAGGAGGGGGTGCAGCAGAAGGCCCGGCTCCTGGGGCACCCAGGCGAGGCGGGCGCCCAGGACCTTGGCCCGCGTCCCGGCGTCTTCGAGGTTCTCGCCGAAGGCCCGGATGCCCCCCGAGGCCCGGTGGACGCCCGCTGGAAGGGCGCCGAGGACGGCTCGGGTGAGCAGGCTCTTCCCCGAGCCCGACTCGCCCGTGAGGCCGACCCGCTCCCCGGCGCCGAGGCTCAGGTCCAGGGGGCCCAGCAGGGGGACACCGTCCTGCCGGACGAGGCTCAAATCCCGGATCTCCAGCGTCATGACAGGAAGAATTCCATAGTGTCACGGGGGGGTGAAGCCTTCGCTTGACGCTCCAGGGGGGCGCAGTACCCTTTCCCCAGGTCGGGCACCTGCAGGCACATTCGCGCATGCAAGGCTTGGGACCCTATCTGGAGGACGCATGGATCTTCGCCCTGAAATCCAGGAACGCCTGATGAGGGAGCACACGGAGTTCCGAAAGCTCATGGAGGAACACCGGGCTGCGGACGAGAAGCTTCAGAGGCTCGTCAACAAGCTGCGCCTCTCCTCGGAGGAGCACCTGGAGGAGGTTGAACTCAAGAAGGCCAAGCTGCGCGCGAAGGACCGCATCTACGCGATCTACAACGAGCACCTGGGCCGCGAGCAGTAGGCGCCCTTCAGGGCGCACGGAACGACGAAGGCCCCGGTTTCCGGGGCCTTCGTCGCGTGAGGTGTCGGCCCTTCAGGCCACGAGGACGGGCTCGAAGGGCTCGCCCATCCAGTAGACCAGCTCCAGGGGATGCTTCAGGTCCCAGAGCAGCACGCGGGCCTTGGCGCCCGGCAGGAGGTGCCCCAGCTCCGGCCGCTGCAGGCTGCGGGCGGCGTGCAGCGTCATGGCGGTGAAGGCCTCCTCGAAGGTCATGCGCAGCTGCAGGCAGCCCAGGCGCAGGATGAGCAGCGGGTCCAGGCAGGCGCAGGAGCCGGGGTTGAAGTCCGAGGCCAGGGCCACGCGGCATCCGGCCTCGATCATCCGCCGCGCCGGCGCGAAGTCGCGCATGCCCAGGAAGAGCGTGGTGGCGGGCAGCAGGACGGGGGTCACGCCGGCCGCCGCCATGGCCTTCATCCCTTCCTCGGAGCAGAACATCAGGTGGTCGGCGCTGGAGGCGCCCAGCTCGGCGGCCAGCTCCGCGCCGCCCGTGTGGCAGAACTCGTCGGCGTGGATGCGGGGGATGAGCCCCAGGCGCTTGCCGCCCTCCAGCACGGTGCGGCCGTGCTCCGGCGTGAAGACGCCCTTCTCCACGAAGACGTCGCAGAAGCGCGCCACGCCCGGGAAGCGGCGCACCAGCTCCGGCTGCCATTCCTCGGCTACGGTGCGGATGTAGCGGTCGGGGTCGCCCGCGAACTCCGGCGGAAGGTCGTGGGCGGGCATCAGGGTCACGTCCAGGCTCCAGCCGCGCAGCTTCAGATCGAGGTAGGTCTCGAGCAGGCGCGCTTCCGCCTCCAGGGCCAGGCCGTAGCCGGTCTTCACCTCCGCGTGGACGACGCCGCGGCGCTTCAGGCGTCCCAGGCGGTCCTCGCCGATGGCCACCAGCTCCTCCACGCCCGCCTGGCGGGTCGCCCGCACCGTCTCCCGAATGCCGCCGCCCGCGGCGGCGATGTCGGCGTAGGTGGCGCCGTGGAGCCGCTGGTTGAACTCGTGGCTGCGGTCGCCGCCGAAGGCGATGTGGGTGTGCGGGTCCACGAAGCCCGGCGTGGCCCACCGGCCGAGCCCGTCGATCTCCTCCGCGTCCAGCCACGCGGGGGGAAGCTCCCGGCGCGGGCCGATCCAGGCCACCTGGTCGTTTTCCAGGGCGATGGCGGGGTCCGCCAGCTCCAGCACACCCCAGGGACGGGCGGGGTCGGGGGTGAAGAGGCCCTTCAGGTGGGTGATGACGCGTCGTCGGCTCATGGATCCATTGTGCTACGCGCCGGTCCCGCATCCCAGGGGCGGAAGCTCGGTGCAAAGATGGCTCCCGGTGGTAGGATTCCGGCGATCCTTTGGAGGCCCAGGTGCGGTGCGTGGCGATGATGGTGAAACGGCTCGCCTGCGTGGCGCTGTGTCTGGCCCCGCTGGGGCTCGGGGCCCAGGAGGACGGGGCGGCCCAGGCGGCCCGGCGCTGGGCCTGGGACCAGCTCAAGGCCCGGAGCTTCCGCCGCCGGGACGCCCGGGGGAACGAGCTCTGGAACGAGAAATCGCGACCCTTCCTTGAGCTCGCCTACGCCGAGCAGAACGCGGAGCTGCTGCGCCTGCTGGGGCAGGGTGGCGGCGCGGCGCGCATGGCCCTGGCCATCCTGCGGGACCGTCCGACGCCGGACTGGGCTCCCGCCGCCCTGGCCAGCCCTGCGGCGGACGAGGCCGCCCTGTGCCTGCTTAGCCTGAACCACCGGGCGCCCGGCGCGGACCCCTACGCCTACCTGGAACCCTCGGGCCGGCTGGAGCGTCCCTGGACCGAAGGCCTCGGCCTGCACCTGGAGGCGGCGGGTGGCTGGCGCTTCCAGTGGATCCCCTCGCCCGTGCTCCTGCCGGGCCTGGATGCGCCTGCACGGCTTCCCCGTCCCCTGGGCGCCGCTCCCGTTCCCGGTGCCCTGCTGCACCTGCGCCAGCTGCGACCCGGCCTCCTGCGCCTGCGCGCCCTGGCGGGCGGCGACGGCATCCCCTCGGCCCTGGCCTCGGGCGGCCGGGCGGGCTTCCTGCTGCGCCACGTGGAGCGCTGGCTGGCCCAGGCTGCGCCCGCCCTGGAGCCCCTCTCCGCCCGGGAGGCCTGGGTGCTGCACTACGGCGCCGCCCGGGGCGACGGGGGGCCCGAGGGCACCCTCCTTTTCCTGCCCGGCGAGCTGCCCTTCCGCACGCGCCTCGTGATGGGCCTCCTGAAGCTCAATCCCACCAGCCATGGCGCCCGCAGCCGCAGCGCGTCCTGGGAGGAGGGAGGCGCCCGCTTCGCCGTGGAGCAGCTGCGGGGCTCCGGTGGCGTGCTGCACGTCTTCGCCGCGCCCGAGGGCACCTGGATCGCGGACCGGGAGGCGCCCCTGCGCGCGCTGCTCTTTCCCAAGGCCGCTCCGCGCTTAGGGGAGCGCTCCGAATGGTGCCGCGTGGCCCTGGCCGGCGAGGGGCCCTCCACCGAGGCCAGCCTCTGGGTGCTGCCGCGCCTGGGCGCAGGTGCCGCCTTCGAGCGCGTGGCCCTGCGCCGCCGGGCGAAGGGCCTGCGCCAGGGCGTATGGCCGAACCCCTTCATCGCCAAGGCCGCGCCCCGCACCGTGGCCTGCGCCATGGCCCTGGGCGCGGGGCCTACGGAAGTCATGCTCGGCAGCTTCCTGCGGGTCGACGGCGCCCCAGGGCTTGAGGATCCCGCCGTGCCGCGCTTCGCCGAAGGCGGCCTGAGCCCCGAGCAGTCCCGGGCCCATCAGCGTGAGTTGGCTGCCGTGCGCGCCCGGCGCCAGCGGCGCGACGCCCTGCGCCTGGAGGCCGAGGGCCTGAAGGCGCTGCTGGACCTGCGGGGCGCCGCCCTGGCCTGGGACGGATGGGTGGCGCAGCCGACGCTGGATGCCGCCGCCCGGGAGGCCCTGGCCCGGCACCAGCAGCTTCGCAAGGAGGGGGCGCACTACGCCGCCCGGGCCGAGCGCGAGGGCAAGGTGGCAGCCTTCGGCGGCTTCGGGGAGCCCGGCATGGCCCCGGCCCTGGCGTTGGCGCTGCCCGTGCAGGCGGGCCGGGAGGCCCAGGTGCGGGAGCGCATGGCACGCCTCTGGCCGCGCCTGTTCCAAGGGACCTTCGAGAAGGCCTCCTTCGCGGGGGTGGAGCTGCACCGCATCCGCACCGCGCAGGCCTTCGCGCCCGCCTGGGCGGTGGTGCGCGGGCACCTGGTGCTCGCCACGGAACCCGGGGTGCTGAAGGCGGTGGCCTCGGGCCTGATGGGGCAGGCGCCCACCCTGGCGGACCTGCCCTCCCAGGCCTTCGGCCGCGTGCACGTGGATGGCGCCCGGGTGGCCAAGGGGCTGGAATCCCTGCTGCTGGCCTACCTCCGCAGCCGCAGCGGTGCTTCGAGCTGGGAGGAACCCGCGGGGGCCGACGCCTCCGCCGCCGAGCTGGCCTCCACCTTTGGGCCCTTCCTGGGGGCCGTGGAAGCCCTGGGGAGCCGTCAGCTGGAACTGGTGTGGGGCCCCGGGGGCCTCGAGGCGAGGCCCCGGTGAGGCGGCTTCCGCTCGCCGCCGCTGCGGCCTTCCTGGTCCTGGGCGCTGCGGCCCTCCTGGTGCCCCTGCGCCACGGGGTCGTCCTGGAGCGCGTGGAGGGCAACGCCGTTCAGCGGCTGCTGCTCGAGAGCCGCAGCCTGGCGGGCCTGCGCCTGGGCGCCTGGGGCGCCCGGGTGGAGGGGGAGCCCGCCTGGGGCTCGGCCCGGGAGGGCTTCTTCCTGGCGCCGACAGGGCCGGTGAGGGTGCAGGTGAACGCCTGGCCGGGCTTCCGCCGCGAACTGGCACTGGTTCCCAGCGGCTCCGGCACGGGCCCCGCCCTGGCGGACCAGGGGGACCGGGAGGCTTTCCGCGCCTGGTTCGTGGCCATCCTGGAGGAACAACTCCAGGGGCCCAGCCCGCTCTGGGAGCCCGCCCAGCGGGATTGCGCCGGCCTGCTGCGCTTCGCCTTCCGGGAGGCCTGGGGGCCGCACACCGAAGACTGGCGCGCCCGGGTTGGCTTCACGGGGCCCCCCGTGGCGGGGGATCCCCGCCTCCAGGCGGCGGGGCCCTGGCGCGGCGCCTTCCCCACGCCGGAAGGCTGGCGTCCCTTCGCCAAGGGCGCCCTGCTGCGCAGCGAAGCCTGCGTCTACCTGGGGCGGGAACTCTCGCAGGCCCAGCCCGGCGACCTGGTCTTCTTCGCCCGGGGCGGGGCCCACGCCCAGCCGGACCACGCCATGGCCTTCGTCCGTCCGGATGTGGACGGCCAGCCGGTGCTGCTCTACCACACCGGCCCCGAAGGCAGCGGCGCCACCCGCCAGGAGGGCGAGCTTCGGCGCGTGCGCGTCGAGGAACTGCTCCACCACCCTGATCCCGCCTTCCGGCCCCTGCCGGAGAACCCCGCCTTCCTCGGCCTCTACCGCTGGAAGGTCCTGGCCGCAGCCCCCTTGACCCCACGGGAACCCGCATGAAACGGCTCCGCCTGCTCCTGACCCTGCTGCTGCCCGTGCTGCTGCTGCTGCCCACCTCGGGCACGTCCGCCCCGCGGGGCGAGGAGGCCCCCTGGCGCGAAGGCGGCTGGGCCGGCGCCTTCGCCGTGCCCCGCCCCACGCTCCCCGGCCAGCCCGCCTTCCTGGAATCCGCCGGGCCCATCCCCACGGAGCTGCGCCTGCGCCTGCACCGGGTGGAGGATCCGGAGGGCTTCCTGCGGAAGCTCCTGGCCTCGGAGCCCGGCAGCGCCGCCCTGGAAGGGGCCAGGGCCGGGTCGGACCCCTTGGACATCCTGCGGGAGGCCTTCCTGTGGGGGGCCCGCCGCGCCTTTGTCACCGTGCACCGCACCGCCAGCCGGGAACTCAAGGATCTTGCCCGCCAGTCGGAGCGCCTCCACGCGCCCCGCAGCGAGGCCCGGGATCCCCGGGAAGGCCATGCACTCCCCCTGGAAGCGGGGCGTGGCCTGCGCCTCGTCACGGAGCTGGTGCCCCAGGTCACCGAGGAGATCTCCAAGGCGGACGGCGCCGAGGAGCGCGAGCGCGGCCACCTCAGCCGCGTGGCGCTGCCCGCCCAGCCCGCGGGCCTCTACCTGGTGGAGCTGCTGCGGGGATCGGAAGCCGCCTACGTGCCCTGGCTGGTGACGGACTTGGCCCTGCTGGCCGAGGAGGATGGCGCTTCGCTGCGTCTCACCGCCGTCTCGGCCCAGGACGGCGCCCTGCGGGAGGGCGTCTCCGGCGCCCTCTTCGAAAAGGGCAAGGCGACGGCCCTGGATTTCCGGGGCGCGGTGGCCGAACGCCCGGCCGGGCCGGGGCTGCGGCGCGTGGCTCTCGCGAAGGCGGGCGCGAGCCTCGCGCTGCTCTCCATCGAGGGGCAGGCCTCCGCCGCGGTGCGCCAGCGCCTCTACGCCTTCACCGAACGGCCGCTGTACCGGCCCGGGCAGGAGGTCTTCGCGAAGGTCATCCTGCGGGGCGTGGACGAGGGCGAGAACCGCGTGGTGAAGGGGGTTCCCGAGCTGCCCTTCACCGTCCTGGACCCCGAGGACACCAAGGTCGCCGAGGGGCGGGCGAGGCTGCTCAATGCCGAGACGGGCACCTATGGCTGCAGCTTCCCGCTGCCGGGCGCCGGGCGCCTGGGCCTGCACCGCATCGTCTTCCAGGCGCCGGGGGGCCCCGGCCAGGCGGAGTTCAAGGTCGAACACTTCGTGAAGCCCGCCTTCTCCGTGGCGGTGGAGGCCGCGCAGACCAAGCTGGGCGTGGGGGATCCCCTGCATTTCGCGGCCCGGGCGCGCTATTTCTACGGCGCCGCGGTGCGGAACGCCCAGGCCTCCTGGTTCCTCTACAAGGTCGTGCCCAGGCGCAGCTATTGGGGCGAGGAGGACGAGGGCCCCGCCCCGGAGCTGGTGGAGAGCGGCGAGGGCAAGCTGGACGCCGAAGGCGTCCTGGAGCTGCCCGACATGGTGGCCAAGGAGGAGGGCCTCTGGCGCCTGACCGTGAAGGTCACGGACGGCGCGGGCCAGCAGAACAGCGGGAGCGCCCAGGCGCGGGCCTCGACGGGGGACCTGGTCCTCTTCGTGGCCACGGACCGCAACGTGGCCGCGCCGGGCCAGCCCTTCCAGGCCACCGCCAAGGCCCTGGACCTGGATGGCGCGGAGCAGCGCGTGCCGATCACCCTGAAGGTGGCGCGCATCCAGGCCGAGCGCTCGGACGCGGGCTGGTGGTCGCGGCCCACCTCGCTGAAGCCGGGCCAGGTGCTCGCCAGCGCCCCCGGGCCCAGCGCCAGCCTGCGGGTGGGCGAGGGCGGCGTCTTCCTGGTGGTGGCCGAGGCGCATGACCGTTCCGGCCGCCTGGTGCGTGCCCAGCGCCTCCTCACGGTGGCCGCGGAAGGCACGCCCCTGCCGTCGGTGCCCGACCTGCGGGTCAGCGCCGACAGGGCCAGCTACCAGCCGGGGGACGTGGCCCGCGTCCTGGTGCAGCTGCCCGTTCCCCGCCTCACCCTGCACTGGTCCCTGGAGCACGAGAAGCTGGGCGAGCGGCACAGCCGCAGGGTGGAGGGCACCACCGCGGTGGTGGAGATTCCCGTCACCGCCGCCATGCAGCCCAACGCCTGGGTCGTCTTCGAGACCGTCTCCGGCGGGCGCCGTCAGCTGGCGGAGCTGCCCCTGCGCGTGCCGCGCCTGGACCGCCGCCTGCGGGTGGACGTGAAGCCCGACCGGGAGCGCTACCAGCCGGGCCAGCCCATGCGCCTGGTCGTGGAGGTGAAGGACCACCAGGGCCGTCCCGCGTCCGCAGACCTGAGCGTGGGCGTGGTGGACGAGGCCATCTACGCCCTCAGCCCCGAGCTGAACCCCGACCCTGTGCGCTTCTTCCACCCCTCGCGCCGCCACGGCGTGGTGCGCGCAGGCAGCACCGAGTGGAGCTTCTGGGACATCCTGCGGCGCCAGCGCCCCGTGTGGAGCCTCCGGCAGACGAAGCGCGGCGAGTTCAAGAGCGACGACGCGGACAAGGTGCGCCAGAACTTCAAGGACACCGCCCACTGGGCGCCGCTGCTCGCCGTGGGGCGGGATGGCCGGGCCAGCACCGAGCTGGTGCTGCCCGACAATCTCACCGCCTGGCGGGCCACCGCCACCGCCGTCACCCCGGACACGAAGGT
>CAXYVC010000042.1:0-19241 GCA_964292295.1 uncultured bacterium | reverse complement strand
CGACTCCTCCCGCAACCGAACCAGCATCTCCTCTTTCGCTCGCGTATCCATCCGGCACCTTTCCTGTTGTTTCATGGGATCGAGAATGTAGAGAGGAATGGCCTTCAAACGTGGCCTTGCCGGATGTAGCCCCCCACGCCGCGCAGCACCATCTCGATGGACACGGCGGTCAGCACGAGCCCCATGAGGCGCTCCAGGGCCGTGATCACCTGTTCGCCCAGCCACTTCTGAATGCGCGTGGCCAGCAGGAAGACAACGAGGGTGACGAGGATGGAAAGGGCCAGCGCCCCGATCCACGCCGGCATCCGGTGGGGGTTCCCGCCCGCAATGAGCATGGCCGTGGCCAGGGCCGATGGGCCCGCGATGAGCGGAATGGCCAGGGGGACGATGAAGGGCTCTGCCGTCTCCCCGTCCTCTCCGAACCTGGCCCCGTTGTCCGGGAAGATCATCTTCACGGCGATCAGGAAGAGGACCACGCCACCTGCGGCCCGGAGCACCTCGTCTGCGAGGTTCAGCATGGCGAGGATCCTCCGCCCGAAGACCATGAAGAGCGACATGGCGGCGAAGGCGATCAGGCACTCCCGCAGGATGACGGTCCGGTGCCGCTCGGGGCGAACCCGCCGCAGGGCCGCGATGAAGAGGGGCATGTTGCCCAGGGGATCCGTCACGAGGATCAGGAGGAGGGTGGCGGAAAGAAAGCTGTATTCCATGGTGTTTCCGTACTAAAGGCGGAGCTGGTGCCGCGGCGCGGGAAGCGGCGCCGGATGAACGTGGGAAGCGTATGCATTCAGGCGAGGACGGCCTCGATCTGGTCCACCGCCCAGTCCAGCTCCTCCCGGGTGATGACGAGGGGAGGCGCCAGGCGGATCGTGTGCAGGTGCGTGTCCTTGCAGAGCAGCCCGCGTTCCATCAGGGCATGACAGTAGTCCCTGGCCTTCCCGGCCTCGGGCTTCAGCTCCAGGCCTGCCCAGAGCCCGAGGCAGCGCACCTCCCGCACCTTGTCCGTGCGCAGCTTCTCGAGGCGGGCCTTGAAGTGCCTCCCCAGCTCGGCGGAGCGCGCAACCAGGTTCTCCTCCTCCAGCACGTCCAGGGCGGCGGATGCCACGGCACAGGCCAGCGGGTTGCCCCCGAAGGTGGAACCGTGGATGCCCGGGGTGAAGACATCCATCACCTCCGCGCTTCCCAGGAAGGCGGACACCGGATAGAAGCCCCCCGAAAGGGCCTTGCCGACGGTGATGCCGTCCGGCCGCATCCGCTCGTGCTCGAAGGCGAACATCTCCCCCGTGCGCCCGAAACCGGACTGGATCTCGTCCAGGACGAGCAGGACGTGGTGCTTGTCGGCCAGCTGGCGAAGCCCCTGCAGGAAGCCCTTCGGGGGGATGCGGACTCCGGCTTCGCCCTGGATCGGCTCCATGAAGATGCCGGCGGTATGGGCCGTGATGGCCGCACGCACGGCCTCGAGGTCGCCGAAGGGGACGACGCGGAAGCCGGGCGTGAAGGGGCCAAAGAGGCTGCGGCTGTCGGGGTCGCTGCTGCACCCGACGACGGTGGTGGAGCGGCCGTGGAAGTTGCCCTCGGCCACGATGATCTCCGCCTCGGGGTAGGGCACTCCCTTCACGTCGTAGGCCCACTTGCGCATCGCCTTGATGGCCGTCTCGACAGCCTCCGTGCCGCTGTTCATGAGGAGGGCCTTCTCGAAGCCCGTGAGGTGGCACAGCTTCTCGAGGAAGGGCGGGAAGCGGTCGTTCCGAAACGCCCGGCTCGTGAGCGCCAAGCGCTCGATCTGCTCGATCATGGCCTGGGCGATCCGGGGATGGTTGTGCCCCTGGTTCACGGCCGAATAGGCAGAGAGAAAGTCCATGTAGCGATCGCCCTCCACGTCCTCGAGGTAGACGCCCGCGCCGCGGGTGCAGACGACGTCCAGGGGATGGTAGTTGTGCGCGCCATAGCGGTCCTCCTGGACCGTGAAGGCTTCCGAAAGGTAGAGCGTCGGGCTCATGCGGATCTCCTGAAAGAGCAGGCTGGAAGGGGTGCGGAGGCTCCGTCCCCCCGGACGTGGATGGACGTGTGCGGGTGGCGCCGACGGGCCCGCGCGAGGGCTTCGGCGTGGGCGGAGGAGAGCACGGAAGGGGACTGCTCCAGCAGATGCGGATCGCGACACCCCTGCGGCCGAAACGGTTGGATGATCCAGGCCGAGCTCCGGCTCCCCCCCGCCACCTCGGCCATGCGCTCCAGGTCGCCCGGGGCGAGAAGGCGCGGGTGCAGCGTCGTGCGCAGCTCGAAGGGCACCTGCTCGGCTTCGAGCAGCCCCAGGCTCTCCTGCGCGGAGCGCCCGCTGCCCGGCGTTCCGGTGATCCGGTCGTAGCCCTCCCAGGGGGCCTTGAGGTCGAAGCCCACCCAGTCCACCAGGGGAAGCACCCGGCCCAGGCGCTCCGGGTGGCTTCCGCCCGAATGGAGGGCCGTCCGGAAGCCCATGGCGCGAAGCTCCCGGAGGGCCCCCGGAAGCCCTGGCTGGAGGAGCGGCTCGCCCCCGGAAAAGGCCCCCGCCTCCAGGAAGCCCCGCCGGCGCTTCAGCCGCAACAACAGGGCCTCCCAGGAGAGGGCCTCCCCCTTCACGTCCTGGAGGTGACCGTTGTGGCAGTAGCGGCAGGACCAGGGACAGCCCTGCGTGAAGAGCACGGCGGCCAGATGCCCGGGAACATCCACGGTGCTCATGGGGGTGAAGCCCCCGATCGCAAGCCCCTCCATCTCAGGCTCCAAGCGGTTCCCGGAAGGGGGTTCGCTCGGCGTATTCCCCCTTCTTGCCCGTGTTGAAGGAGGCCACGGGACGGTGGTAGCCCATGACCCGGGTCCACACCTCGCAGGCCTGCGTGCGGCCCTCCGCTGCGCAGCGAGGGCAGAGGGCCTGCTCGCCCGGCAGGTAGCCGTGGGAAGGGCAGATGGAGAAGGTGGGGGTGATGGTGAGGTACGGAACGGCAAAGCGCCCGAGGGACCTCCGGACCAGCTGCTTGCAGGCCTCCGCGCTGCTGATGCGCTCCGCCATGTACAGGTGGACCACCGTTCCTCCGGTATATTTCCGCTGCAGTTCCTCCTGGTGCTCCAGGGCCTCGAAGGGGTCCTCCGTGAAGCCCACCGGAAGCTGGGAGGAGTTCGTGTAGTAGGGATTCTCGGGCGTGCCCGCCTGGAGGATGCCGGGAAAGCGTTTCCGGTCCTCCCGGGCGAATCGGTAGGTGGTCCCCTCCGCTGGCGTCGCCTCCAGGTTGTAGAGATGACCCGTCTCCTCCTGGAAGTCCCGGATACGGCCCCGCACGTGGTCCAGGAAGCGCAGGGCAAAGGCCTTTCCCGAAGGCGTGTGGATCCCCTCGGCGTCCTCCGTGAAGTTGCGGATCATCTCGTGGATCCCGTTCACGCCGAGGGTGGAGAAGTGGTTCCGCAGCGTGCCCAGGTAGCGCCGGGTGTAGGGGAAGAGCCCGCCATCCATGAGGCGCTGCACCTCCTTGCGCTTGGTTTCCAGGCTCGCGCGGGCGATTTCCAGCAGCGCGTCGGTCCTGCGCAGAAGACCCGCCTCGTCGCCTCGATGGAGGTAGCCCAGGCGGGCGCAGTTGAGGGTGACGACCCCCACGGAACCCGTCTGCTCCGCACTCCCGAAGAGCCCATTCCCCCGCTTCAGCAGCTCCCTCAGGTCCAGCTGCAGGCGGCAGCACATGGAGCGCACCATGCGGGGCTCCAGATCCGAGTTCAGGAAGTTCTGGAAGTAGGGCAGCCCGTACTTCGCCGTCATGTCGAAGAGCAGGTCGGCATTGGGGGAATCCCAGGAGAAGTCCCGGGTGATGTTGTAGGTGGGGATGGGAAAGGTGAAGACGCGTCCCTTCGCATCCCCGGCCATCATCACCTCGATGTAGGCCCGGTTGATCATGTCCATCTCGGCCTGGAGTTCGCCGTAGGTGAAGGGCATGGCTTCGCCGCCGAGAACGGGCACCTGGTCCGCGAGATCCTCCGGACAGACCCAGTCGAAGGTGAGGTTCGTGAAGGGCGTCTGGGTACCCCAACGGGAGGGCACGTTCAGGTTGTAGATCAGCTCCTGGATGCACTGCCGGACGTCCCCATAGCCCAGTCCGTCCTTGCGGATGAAGGGGGCCATGTAGGTGTCGAAGGAACTGAAGGCCTGAGCGCCGGCCCACTCGTTCTGGAGGGTGCCCAGGAAGTTCACGATCTGCCCCACGGCGCTGGAGAGGTGCCTGGGAGGCGCAGCCTCCACCTTGTCCCCCACGCCATTGAGGCCCTCCGCGAGCAGGGTGCGCAGCGACCAGCCCGCGCAGTAACCGGACAGCATGTCCAGGTCGTGCACGTGGAGATCACCGTTCCGGTGAGCCTCGCCCACCCCGGGCGGATACACATGGCCCAGCCAGTAGTTGGCCATGACCTTGCCCGACACGTTGAGGATCAGACCGCCCAGGGAATAGCCCTGGTTGGCGTTGGCGTTGACGCGCCAGTCCATGCGGTCGAGGTATTCGTTCACGGACGCGGCCACGTCCACCACGGTGTTCTTATCCCGGCGCAGCCTGGCCCGCTGCTCCCGGTAGACCGCGTAACCGCGGGCGGTCCGGATGTAGCAGGAGGCACTGAGCGCCCGCTCCACCGCGTCCTGGATCTCCTCCACGTGGGGCTCGGCGCCTCCCTTTTCCCCCGCGAGGTCCTTCACGACCTGCAGGGCCAGCTTCCGGGCCTCCTCTTCCCCGAACTCCCCGCTGGCCTGCCCCGCCCGCAGGATGGCCCTGCGGATCCGCTCGGCTTCGAAGGGGGCACTTCCCCCCTCCCGCTTGCGCACGCGCAATGGAAGAAAGAGCGCAGCCCCCGCGCCAAGACACGGAAGGCAAGGGTTCGCAGCAGGCATGGCGTCTCCCCTGGGCGCACGCCCCCCTCCCTGGGACCTCGCCGACGGCGGGGCGAATGCCCGGCACGAACCGCAAGAGGCCAGGGGAGTGGGCTGTAACCCAACACGGCAGGTTGTGGAGGTGAGCGTCTTCCCTCGAAACGACTCACTCCGTCCGGAGGACGGTTCCTTGGCAGGTCTTCGGACTTAAGAGCACTCTGGAAACCCAGGTTCCTCCGGTTCCACTTCCCGGCCTTCGCAAGGCCAGTGCTTCAGAACCGTCGTTCTCCCTTACCGCTGCGGGGCAGTGCCGGACTTTCACCGGCTTCCCTTTTCAGTCCCAGCCACGGCCAGGACCACCAAGAACACCTTCACGATGTGGCGGCCGGGACCTGGATGTCAACCCCAAAGGGCATCGCTCCATGCCTGCCTGAGCCGGGCCTGCCTGAGCCGGGCCTACGGCATCCCGGGGAACGCCCGGACCTCCCCGTCCAGGCGCAGGTGCAGCAGGAACTCCCGGTTGCCCTCGCCGCCCAGGATGGGGCTCGGGGCGAGGGCCTGGGGCTTCAGCGCGGTGTCCGCGAAAAAGGCCCAGACTTCCCGGCAGACGCGCTCGTGCACTTCCGGATCGCGCACGATGCCGCCCTTCTCCACGTCGTCGCGCCCCGCCTCGAACTGGGGCTTCACCAGCAGCGCGGCCTCGGCGCCCGGCTCCAGGCTGGCCAGCACCGGCGGGATCGCCAGGCGCAGGCTGATGAAGCTCAGGTCCGCCACCAGCAGGCTGCAGCGCTCGGGAATGCGGGCGGGGTCCCAGCTGCGCAGGTTGCACTGCTCGATGGAGACCACGCGCGGGTCGGAACGCAGCTTCCAGTGGAGCTGGTTGGTGCCCACGTCCACGGCGTAGACGATGCGGGCGCCCTGCTGGAGCAGGCAGTCCGTGAAGCCTCCCGTGCTCGCACCGGCGTCGAAGCAGGCGCGGCCGGTGGGATCGATGGCAAAGGCGGACAACGCGCCCGCCAGCTTCAGGCCGCCCCGGCTGACGAAGGGCGGCGCGTCGCCCCGCAGGCGGATGGGCGCGTCCTCGGGAACGGCGGTGCCCGCCTTGGTCACGGGCCGGTCGTCCACCAGCACGTCCCCGGCGAGGATGCGCGCCTGGGCCTTCGCCCGGGTCTCGCAGAAGCCCCGCTGCACCAGCAGCTGGTCGAGGCGCAGCTTCATCGCCGCCCCTGCCGCTTCAGCTCCCGCCGGTAGGCGCCGACGTTGCGGTTGTGCTGGTCGAAGGTCTCGGCAAAGCGGTGGCCGCCGGTGCCCGTGGCCACGAAGTAGAGCTCGCCCGTCACCTCGGGCTGGCGGGCCGCCTCGAGGGCCTTGGGCCCCGGGATGGCGATGGGCGTGGGCGGCAGGCCCTTCACGCGGTAGGTGTTGAAGCGGCTGTCCCGGCGCGTGTCCTCGCGGGTGGGCGGGTCCAGCCGGGTGTCGCCGGAGGCCCAGCGGGCGTAGAGGCTCGTGGGGTCGCACTGGAGGGGCATGCCGATCTGCAGGCGGCGCAGGTAGACCCCCGCCACCTTCGGACGCTCGGCGGCCACGGAGGTCTCCCGCTCCACCAGGCTGGCAAGCACCAGGGTGCGGTAGGGGTCCAGCGCCCCGCCTTCGAGCTTCGGCCGAACCTGGTCCCGGAAGGCCTCCACGGCCATGAGCATGACCTCCTCGGGCTCCAGGGCGCGGTTCAGGCGGTAGGTCGCCGGGGCCACCAGCCCCTCCAGGCTCTCGGCTTCGGGAAAGCCCGCGGTGGCGGCCAGCCGACGGCTGCGCCACAACTGCCAGAAGACCTCCTCGGGCACGAAGTCCTTCAGGCGGCGCTGCACGTGCCAGGCGCTGAGCCCCGGCACCAGCACCACGTTCGTCACGTGGATCTCGTGGCGGCGGAGCTTGCCCGCCACTTCGGCGAGGCTCGCCTTCGGCCGGAAGGTGTATTCGCCCCGCAGAAGCTGCAGCTTGCGGGCCCGGGCCCACAGCCTGAAGAGACGCGCGCTGCGGATCACCCCTTCGCGCTCCAGCTGCTCCGCGAGCTGGTCCAGCCCCGTGCCGCGCCGGACGATGACGGTGGCCTCCTGGCGCAGGGGCCCGCTGCGGCGCAGGGCCCACCAGCCGCCCCCGAAAGGGAGCGCCGCCAGGGCCAGGGTCGCCAGGAGCAGCCGGCGGGAGGTGCGGAATCGGGACTTCGCCATGCCCCCATGGTACGCGGGGGGCCGCCGGGGCCGGTCATACTTGACGGCAGTTGGAGGCAAGGATGATCCAGGTGCGCATTCCCGCGGTCCTTCTGGCGGCAGGCCTGCTCGGCGCAGCGGAGCCCTTCCCCGCGGATCCCCTGCAGCTCAAGGCCCCCATCGCCCCCGCGGCGGCCCAGGCCTTCCTGGCCTCGGTCCAGCGCCCGGGCTTCCTCACCCTGCGCGAGATCGGCCGCAGCGCCGGAGGACGACCCATCACGCTCGTCCACCTCAACCGGGGCGGATCCAAGGCCCGCTTCCGCGTGCTCCTCGTGGCCCAGCAGCACGGGAACGAGACCTCCGGCAAGGACGCCCTGCTCTACCTGGTGCGCCGCCTCGCGGAGAAACCCCGGCGGCTGCCCGAGGACGTGGACCTCTACGTGATCCCCTCGCTGAACCCGGACGGCTGGGCCTCGTACCGCCGCACCAACGACGCGGGCGCGGACCTGAACCGCGACCACCTCTGCCTCTTCCAGCCCGAGACCCAGGCCCTGTACCGCGTGGTGCGTGAGGTGCAGCCCCACCTGGCCGTGGACGGCCACGAATTCACCCGGGACGGCCTGGAGCCGGGACACGCCTTCGCCAAGGCCACCCCCGGCGGCGCCTGGGAGAAGTGGCCCCTGGTCACCATGGACGGCGTGAACCACCCCCTGCTCCCGGCTCCCCTGGTCCGGGCCGGGCTCCAGAGGGTGGAGCGCGCCGGCGAGGCCCTCCCCGGCATCCCCTACGAGCGCTACCTCGTGGGCGCGCCCTCCCGGGACGCGGAACTGCGCCCCTCCGCGCCGGACGCGGACGACGCCCGCAACGGCATCGGCAGCCACGGCTGCCTCTCCTTCCTCATCGAGGCGGGCATCCGGCGCAGCGCCCCCGAGCCCCAGGCCGACCTGGGCGCACGGGTGGATGCCTATCTGAAGCTCTTCGACCACCTGCTGGGAAGCGCCGCCGACCGCACCCGCACCCGCGCCCTGGTGGAGGCGGCGCGCCGGGAGCCCCTGCCCGCCTTCCTGCCCGTGAACGTGCTGTGGGCCAGCACCGCCCCCGGCCCCGTGAAGGTCGTGGAGAAGGGCACGGGCCGCGTGGTGACCCTGCAGGCGGGCAACCGCATGACGGACCTGGTGGTCAAGCAGCGGGTGCCCGCGCCGGAGGCCTACGCCGTCCTGCCCGGGGCCGTGGCCCTGCTCAGGCCCCTGCTGGAGCGCCACGGCATTCCCTTCGAGGCGCTGCACGCACCCCGGCGCGTGGAGGCCGAGACCTGCCGCCTGCTGCGGGTGGAGGAGGCCTTCGACGAGGTGTACAACCGCTACGGCGGCCGCCAGATCGTGGCGCGGAACCCCGCCGAAACCACGGAACTGCCCGCCGGCAGCCTCCTGGTGCGCCTGGACCACCCCCTCGCCCGCCGGGCGGTGGAGGTGCTGGAGCCCTGCATGTTCTACGGGCTCTTCCAGTACAAGGAGTTCCAGGGCCTCGCGGCCCCCGGCCAGGCGATCCCCGTGCTGCGCGTGATGGGCGCCGCCCGGTAGCGGACAGCGCGCCTCAGGCGCCCTCGGACTTCTGGAGCGAGGCGGCGAGCTTCGGGAGGATGGCGGCGGCGGGCGTTCGGCGCGGCACGATGAGGCCCGCCAGCGCTCCGGTGAAGCCGACCTCCCGCAGGCCCTGGACCCGGGCCTGCAGCTTCGCCCGGTCCAGCCCCGGCAGCACCAGCACGAAGATGCGCTCCGCCACGCGGCAGAGGGCCTCGCCGGGCCCGAGGGTGGAGTTCAGCAGGGCGGCGGCCTTGGCTGCCTGGTCCTTCATCTCGCCCCAGGCGCCCGGATGGGCGGGCACCGCCGCCGCGAGCAGCGCCAGCGGGATGGAGGCCTCCACCAGCGCCTTCTGGAGCAGGTCCAGGTGGGCCTCCAGGAAGGCCTCGGTGAAGGCCCCCGTGGCGGGATCCAGCAGGTAGTGCTTGCCCGGACCGAAGCGGGAGGACTCCCGGTCGAGCACAAGGGCGGCCTGGCGCAGGAGCACCGCGATGCGGATCCGCAGCTCCGCGGGCTGGAAGGGCTTGGTCAGGTAGTCCACGGGGCCCGCATCCACTCCCGTGATCTCCTTCTCCAGGGCGGCCCGGCTGCAGAGCACGAGCACGGGCAGGTCGCGGCTCTGGGCGTAGTTACGCAGCTGCGAGGCGAAGGCGGTTCCGCTGCCGTCATCCAGCACGTGGTCGAGCACCAGCAGGTCGGGCAGGCCCTCCTGGAGCGTCCGAACGCAGGCCTGGAGGTTCTCGGCGCAGCGCACGTCCAGGCCGTCCGCCGTGAGCAGCTCCGCCACGTGGGTGCGCAGGGCCTCCTGGGATTCCACCACCAGCACGCGGGGGCGGCGCGAGGCGTCCCACTGCCAGGTGCGGCGCGCAGCCTCCAGGCGGGTGCGCTCCCGCAGCAGGCTGCGGATCAGCAGGTGGCTGCGGATGCGGCTGCGCAGCTCCACGAAGTTGGGGGGCTTGTTCAGGAAGTCGTCCGCCCCGGAGGAGAAGCTCTGCTCCTTGGCCTCGCCCTTCAGCGCCGTGAGGTGGATGACCGGGATGTCGTGGGTCTCCAGGCTCCCCTTGATGCGCCGGCAGACCTCGAAGCCGTCCATGCCGGGCATGACGATGTCCAGCAGCACCAGGTCCGGGTGCTCGTGCTGCAGCAGCTCCATCGCCTGGGCGCCGTGCTCGGCAAAGAGCATGCGGCAGCCCAGCCGCCCGAGCTGCGCCTCCAGGTAGCGGCGGATGACGGGATCGTCATCCACGACGAGGATGGTGCTCACCGCGGATGTGCCCAGGTCGATGTGCTGGAAATCCATGGCTCCAAGCATGGAATGATGGCGGGCGTTTGACCAGCCGCCGTGGGGGCAGGCTAGACTTGTTTTTTGGAGTCTCCATGCCCTCCGCACCTCTCGTCGGCGTCCTGATGGGATCCCGCAGCGACTGGGACGTCATGCGGCACACCGCCCTGACCCTGAAGGAGCTGGACATCCCCTTCGAGGCCCACGTGGCCAGCGCCCACCGCACGCCCGACAAGGTGTCCGACTTCTGCACGGGCGCCGAGGCCCGCGGTCTGCGGGTGATCATCGCCGCCGCGGGCGGCGCCGCCCACCTGGCCGGCGTCTGCGCCTCCCGCACCCACCTGCCCGTGCTCGGCGTCCCCATGAAGGGCTGGGCCACCGAGGGCCTGGACGCCCTGCTGGCCACGGTGCAGATGCCCGCCGGCATGCCTGTGGGCACGCTGGCCATCGGGAAGGCGGGCGCCGTGAACGCCGCCCTCCTGGCCGCCCAGATCCTCGCCCTCGGCGATCCCGCCCTGCGGGAACGCCTCCTGGCCTACCGGCAGAAGCAGACGGAAAAGGCCCTCGCGGACGACCAGCTCGAGCTGGGCTGAACCCGGCGGCCCACGGCAGAAGACGCCCTACTTCCCCGTCACCTTGTCCCAGAGCCCCCGGAAGAAGCCCGGCTTCCTGGGTTCTTCGGCGCGGTGCTTCCGCGGCTCACCCGCGCGGCGCAGGGCGACCTTGGCGGGAGGCCGGTGCGCACGGCTGACGGTGGCGCTCCACGGCTCGAAGCCCGCCTTGCGGACCTGGAGCCGGTGGCTGCCTTCCCCGGGGATCTGGAGGTCCTCCAGGGGCGTCACGCCACGCAGCACGCCGTTCACGAAGACCTCGGCGCCTTGCGGGTCGCTGTCGAGGCTCACCGCCATCGGCTCGGGCACCAGGTCCAGGGCCAGGCGGCGGTCCTCCGGCCTCAGGCCGCGCTCCAGGGCCTGGAAGCCGGGCTTCTCGAGGCGCAGCAGCTGGGCGCCGCGGGGCACCCGGGCGCCCTGGAGCGGGGTTGTTCCAACCTCGCGCCCATCCACGAAGACCTTGGCGCCGGCGGGCGTGCTCTCCACCTGGAGGCTCCGCGGCCACAGGAAGGCGAGGCCCAGCACCAGCGCCAGCCCGAGCGCCCCCCCCGCGGCCCAGGCCCAGCGGGGAAGGCCCGCCCAGCGGTCCCGCCGGGCCACGGGCACCAGCGCCGAGGCGAGGGAGGCCGTGACGGTGCTGTCCATCAGGGTGAGGGCGTGGGTCTTGGCCTCCTCCGTGGTGGGGCAGGCCTCGATCAGCTCCCGCAGGAAGCTCCGCAGGTCGGGGTACCGGGCGGAAGGGTCCTTGGCAAAGGCGCGGTCGAAGACCTGCCGCAGGGCCGGGTCCAGGTTCTCGGGGTAGCTGGGCGCCTCCCGGGCGATCTGGTAGAGCAGGCCGCTGATGGAGGCGGCGCGGAAGGGCAGGAGCCCGGTGAGGCACTGGTAGACGGTGACGCAGAAGGCCCAGCGGTCCGTGGCCTCGCTCGCGGGCTGGCGGTCCAGCAGCTCGGGCGCGGCGTAGGCCGGCGTGCACAGGAGGGCCGTGGTGCCGAGGCCGGGATCCTCGTCCCGGGCGATGCCGAAGTCCATGAGCTTCAGGCGGCCGTCCTTGGTGACCATCACGTTCTCGGCCTTCACGTCCCGGTGGATGATCCCCGCGGCGTGGGCGGTCTCCAGGGCATGGAAGCCCTGGACCAGCAGCACGAGGCCGTGCTCGAGGCTCAGGGGTCCCCGGGCGATGAGTTCGGACAGCGGCTGTCCCTCCACGTGCTCCATGGCCATGTAGGGGCCGAGGCCCGGTTCCTCGCCCACGTCGAAGACCGTCACGATGTTGGGGTGCGCCAGCCGCGCGCTGGTCTCCGCCTCCCGCCGGAAGCGCGCCAGCGCCTCCTCCCGGGCCATGCTCGTGCCTTCCATCACCACCTTGATGGCCACGCCGCGCTTCAGCAGGGGGTCCTCGGCGAGGTACACCACGCCCATCGCCCCGCGGCCGAGCTCTCCGAGCACCCGATAGCGCCCGATGGTGGAAGGATCCAGGCTCATCCCCTCCAGCTTATCGGGTACGCTTTCCCTCTATGGCCGAGATTGGATTCACCCAGCCACGTCCCGCGCAGATCCGGCGCCTGGACCACGTCCTCTACGCCGCGGGCCTGCGCATGCAGCGGGCCCTGGCCGAGCGCGTGAAGGAGGGCCTGCCGGACCAGGTGCTGGTGCTGGAGCACAACCCCGTCTTCACCCTGGGCCGCAACGCCACCCGGGCGGACATCCACATGGCGGACGCCTTCCTGGAGGCCCAGGGCGTGGAGGTCCACCAGATCGACCGGGGCGGCCAGGTCACCTACCACGGCCCCGGCCAGATCGTGGTGTACCCCATCTGCAACCTCGCGGGCGGCCGCGCCGACGTGAACCGCCTGGTGGGCGGCCTGGAGGAGGCCATGATCCGCACCTGCGCGGACTACGGCATCAAGGCCCACCGCATTCCCGAATACCCGGGCGCCTGGGTGGACACGCCCCGGGGCCCGGAGAAGATCGGCGCCCTGGGCCTGCACCTCAGCCGCTGGATCACCACCCACGGCATCGCCTTCAACGTGAAGCCCGACCTGGCGCACTTCCGCTGGATCACGCCCTGCGGCATCACCGACAAGGGCGTGTGCTCCCTGGACAGCCTCCTGGGCGGCCAGGGGCCCTCCTGGGCCGAGGCGGCGGACCGCCTGGAGGCCCACCTGGGAAGCGTGATGGGCTGGGAGCTGCGTCCCGTGGCCCCGCCGGAAGCGAGCGTGAACGCCCTCACCTGGCGCCGGGGGCCGGAGGGCCCCGAGATCCTGATGATGCTGCGCCGCCCCGAGCAGGGGCTCTGGTGGTCCAGCGTCACCGGCATGCAGGAGCCCGGCGAGACGCCGGAAGCCGCCGCCCTCCGGGAGGTGCGCGAGGAGACGGGCCTGGAGGGCCGCCTGGAGTCCCTGGACTTCCGCCACAGCTTCTGGGTGGATCCGGCCCTGCTGGGGCAGGAGGCGGCGGAGCCCCGCTTCATCACGGAGCGCTGCTTCCACCTCGAGGCGGCGCCCGCGGCGGAGGTGCGCCTGGACCCCGGCGAGCACACCGAATACCGCTGGTGCCGCCCCGCCGAGGCCCGGGAACTCATGCGCTGGGAGGGCTCCAGGGCCGCCCTGGCGCGCCTGGAGCGGCGCTTCTAGCCCCCGCCCACCGGGGGCATCAGGGCCACCTCGTCCCCGTCCCGAAGCGGGGTTGCGGGCGCGGCGTAGGCCAGGTTCACGGCCACCAGCGCCTCGCCCGGAAGGGCCGCCAGGCGGCCATCCTCCAGCAGCGCGGCCACGGTGGGGGGGGCCGGCAGGGGCCGCTCCAGCCGCTCGAAGCCCAGCAGGTCGCGGTAGCGGGCGAAGGCCAGGACCGTGATCACTTCGGGCTCCAGGTGTGGCGCAGCTCGCCGGAGGGCTTCAGGCCCGTGCTGCCGCTCTGGCTGGCGCCCAGCTGGAGCACGAAGGAACCCAGGCGCCACTCCACCTGCCCGCTGAGGGTCTGGAGCTCCCCGGCGCGCCGGTGGGTGAACACGAGGGGAACCCTCAAGGGGCCGAAGACGAAGCTCTTGCCCACGGTCACGCTGGTCTCGGAGTTGCCCGCGCTGCCCGGGCGCCAAGCCACGTTCACCCGGTCCAGGTTGAGGGAGCGCCGCAGGCGGTCCTGGAACTCCGCCAGGGCCAGGGTGGTGATGAGCCCCGTGCCGGTGCTGGCCAGGCCGTAGGAGGCCGCCTGGGTCGTGCTGGCGGCGGTGGAGCCGATCGTGGAGGCGAGACCGGGGTCCACGAGGATGGCCGTGATCTCGTCCTGGCGGAGGCTGGGCGTCGAGCTGGGGCGGAAGTCCAGGCCCTCCAGGTTGCCCCGGATGCCCAGGTTCACCACGTAGGGCGGGATGTCCACGCGCCCCTGGAGATCCAGCACCGGATTGAAGGCCCCCGGATCGGGGAAGTCGAGGGTGCCCTGCTCCAGCACCACGTCCCCCGCGGGCAGGAGGTTCGTGAGGCGGCCGCCCGGCAGGAAGGCCATCTTGCCCTTCAGCCCCGGCTTGGCAAGGGTGCCCTGGATGCGGAAGTCGTTCACGGGCCGCCCCTGGAGCTTCAGGAGGTTGGTGTCGAACTCCCAGGGTTCTTCCAGCCTCAAGGCAAGGTCCAGCCCGATGCGCGCGAGCGGGTTCTCGGGGTCGGCGGCGGAGAAGCCGGCGCCGCCCATGGCCCCGGCCAGGATCAGGTCCCGCAGGGAGATGTCCTGGCGGTAGAGCATGCGCTTGGCGTTCACCGTGCCCTTGAGCAGGCCGCCGTCCAGGTCGTTGCCCTGGAGGGAGGCCTCCAGGGATCCCGCCAGCTCGAAGCCCTCCGGGATGTCCCGGAACTGGAAGTCCCGGAGCGTGGCCTTGACGTCGTAGTCCGAGAGGCCGCCGAAGTCCCAGGTGGCCTTGCCCCAGGCCCGCAGGGTGCCTTCGGCGAAGGTCCCGCGCACGGGATCCTCCTTCGGAACCACCACGTCCCGCCCCTGGAAGCGCAGGGTGAAGGCGAGATCCTCGATGCTCTGGGGGTAGGTGCGCGCCTCCAGGCGGCCGCCGGCCAGGGACAAGGTGCCGTCCAGGCGCGGGTTCCCGTAGCTCCCCCCGAGGGTCAGGTCCAGCACCGCGTCGCCCGCCGGCTTCAGGTCCGCCAAGAGGCTATACGGATCCAGGCCCGCCAGGTGCCCCAGCACGGCCTTGAGGTTCGCCAGCCCCATGTCCCCCCGCAGGCGGAGGCCCAGGGGCCCCCCGGGCACCAGGGGCAGGCCGCCGTCCAGGCGCAGCCTCGCGTCCACGCCGGGGGGGCCCTCCTGCGGCTTCCCTGCGAGACGGGTGCGCCCGAGGAGTTCCAGGTCCAGCCGTGCGGTGCCGGCATCGCCCTGGACCCGGGCGGGGCGGGCCTGGGTCAGCTCGAAGCCGTCGAAGCCGGCCCAGAAGGTGTGGAGGGTGCCGCCCCAGCGCAGGCCCTGGGCCTCGGTCCACCCGCCCTCCAGGCGCAGGTCCAGCCGGCCGTCCCGAAGCAGGTCCCCCGTGAGGCGGGAGGCGAGAGGACCGGTATCCACGGTGCGGGCGTCCACCTGCAGCGCCAGCGTGCCCAGCATCCGGTCCTGGGTCTGCCACAGCTCCAGGTCCACGATGGGCTGCGGCTTCCCCTGGCTGCGGAGGCCGGCCTGGAGGCGGCCCTCCCGATGTTCCAGCCCTCCCTCGAGGCCCTCGATGCTCTGCTCGCCGAAGAAGAGGCGCCCGCGCTCGAAGCGCAGGCTTCCCTCGGGCAATTCCTTGGACGCGAAGGGAGCGGTCCAGGGCCCCTCCAGGCGGGCATCCACCCGGGCCTGGAAGCGGGGACCGGGAAGGCCCAGCGCCCCGCTGTCCAGGTTGCCCGCGAGGCCCCCCTGCCACTGCTTCCGCGCGAGATCCATCCGGAGGCCGCCGGACAGGGCCAGCAGGCCGCGCGGCGCCTCCTCCCCGTGGGCGAGCTGCTCCAGGCTCTCGGCGACGCGGAGCTCCTGGAGGTCCAGGCGCCCCCCGGCGATGTCGTAGTCCAGCCCCCCCGAGAAGGCGGGAACGGTCATGCCGTAGACCTCGCAGGCCTCCGCCAGGGCGGTGCCCCGGAGGTGGAGCTGCCGGTAGGGGCCGTGGATGCGCACCGTGGCCGAGGCGATGCCGGAGATGGGGAGGTCGCGCTCGGTGGCCCGCGCGCTCCCGTCCTTCAGCTCGGACGGCTTCAGGTCCGCGGCCTTGAGCCCCTCCTCCACCGGGAGGCGGAAGGCCTGGAAGCACATGTCGATCTCGTCCTGCCCCTCGGGACGGCGCTGGAAGGACAGCCACAGCTCGCCCGCAGCGCGCCCCTCGGCCCGGGTCATGTCCACCTGGCTGAGGAAGAGCTGCTGGTCCCGGATGCGCACCTCGGTGGTGAGCAGCTCCGCCTGGGCCCCGTACCAGCGGGGATCCCGCACCTCCACGCGGCCTTCGACGCGCCAGCCGGCCTTCGGTTCCCATCCGGCCCGGGCCTCCACCGTGGTGGCGCCGGACATGTCCAGCTCCGTCACCTTCCAGGCCGCCAGGCTCCCGGCCACCAGGGCCGCGTCCGTGCGCAGGGTGCCTTCCGCCTCCAGGTCCCGGAAGGCCCGGGCCCCCAGACGGGCGGCCACGCGCCCCCGGAAGCCGAGCTCGGGCAGGTCCAGCTCCACGCCGTCCGCCCGCAGCAGACCGCCCTTCAGCTCGATGCGCGCGCGGCCCGCCTGCTGCGATGCCCGGCTGAAGGTGCAGGCCGCCGAGAGGGTCACCTGGTCCAGGCGCGACTCCTGCCAGGGCGCACCGGGCAGGGCGAGGTCCCCCTCCAGGTTTCCCGAGACGGAGGCCAGGAAGGGCGCCTTCAGGGGCGCAGCCGCGGCGGAGAGGTCCAGCCTGCGGCCCTCCAGGTGCAGGCGGGTGCCCTGCCCCTCGCGCCATTCCCCGGCGGCGGCCAGGTCCACCTGCGCACCTTCGCAGGCCAGCCGTGACACCCGCAACTGCCCGGGCGCCCCCTCAAGGTCGACTTCCGCGCGCAGCGGTTCGAGCCCCAGCTCCTCCAGGGCCAAGCCGCGGCCCTGGCAGGCCAGCCTCCAGCGCGGGGCCGCCAGCGTGCCCTCCAGGTCGCCCCGGAAGTCGAGCCGTCCCTCGGGGCGCACCGAGGCCCGCGCCAGGGCGGCAGCCTGGCCGAGGTGCAGGGAGCCGGAACCCGTGGCCCGCACATGCCCTCCCTTGAAGGCGAGCTGGCCCAGGAAGCCCACCTGGGAGGCGCCCAGCACGAGGGTGGCCCCCCGCACGGCGAGAGCCTCGTCCGACACCGAGAACTCCACCCTGGCGACGCCCTCCAGCCCCCCGTTGCGGGGCCCCGCGTGGAGGTCCGAAAGCCTCAGCCGCCCCTCGGCCCGGTTGTCCCCCGTGCCCCTCGCCTCCAGGTCCAGCCCCGCGGAGAGTTCCGGCCCCCATGCGGGCTCCTGCACGTGCACCCTTCCCCGCCGCACCGCGAGGGTGCCCAGGCGCACATAGGTCTTCGCCACCTCTTCGGGTCGAGGTTTCAGGCGGATCGCGGCCAGACGGCGGGCGTCCAGGTGCAGCTCGGGATCCTCCAGCACGACGCGCGGGATGCGCAGGTGGCGGCCGAGGAGGGACAGGGGATCGATCCGGAGCTCCAGGCGCCGCGCGCGCAGGAGATCCCCGCCCAGGGCAAGGTCCTCCACCACCACGCGCCCGTCCAGGAAGAAGAGATCCACCCGCTCCGCGGAGAAGGAGAGGCCCGTTTCCTCACCCAGGGTACGGTCCAGCTGACGCAGGGCCCAGCGCCCCACGAAGGGCCGGTGAAGCGTCCAGTTCGTGCCCACCGCGAGCGCAGCCCCGCTGGCGAGCGCGTACGTCAGGCGGCGAAACCAGCGCCGCGACCACAGGGACCGGGCGGCGCCCCGAAGCTGCGACGGGGGCATCTCAGGTCTTCTCCCCGCAGGCCGGACAGACGGTGGCGAGGCGGGGGAGCGGGCGGTAGCAGAAGCGGCAGGTCCGCTGCTGGGTGGGGGCTGTGCGTCCCTGGGGCGGGGGCGTGTACGAGGCCGCCAGGACGGTGCTTCCCACGGGCCGCGTCTCGCGCCCCATGTGCTCCTTCAGCGCCACGAGGGCCCGGTGGAACTCCGCGGCGCTGAGGTAGCGGTCCCCCAGGTTCAGGGCAAGGGCCTTCATCACCACGTCGCTGAGAGGCTTCGGCACCGCCGGGTTCTTGAGGTGCGGCGGCACGATGGGCTGGTTCTGGAAGGCCTGGGCGATCTTGACGGGATCGGCGTCGTAGAAGGGCACCGTGCCCGTGAGCATCTCGTACAGGGTGACCCCGAGGCTCCAGAGGTCGCTCTGGAACACCGCCCGTCCGCGGAAGTGCTCCGGCGCCATGTAGGGCGGGCTGCCGATGCGGGTGCGGGCGAAGCCCTCCTTCTGGAGCTCCAGGTAGCGGCTGGTGCCGAAATCCGTGACCTTCGCCGTCCCCTCCCGCGTGAGCAGGATGTTCGCCGGGCGCAGATCCCGGTGCAGCACCTGGTGCTGGTGGGCGAACTGGATGGCGGAGCAGACGTCGATGCCGACCTCCAGGGCCCGGGCGGGCGCCAGGCAGCGCTCCCGGCGGACCAGGCGGTCCAGGCTCTCGCCGTCCACGTATTCCATCACCATGAAGAAGGTGTCGTCCTTCTTCTCGACCGTGATCAGCTCCACGATGTTCGGATGCTTCAGCGCCGCCATGATGCGGGGCTCCAGCAGGAGGGCGCTCTCCTCCTGCTGGTGGTGCGGGATCTTCAGCGCCACGCGCCGGTTCAGCAGGCGGTCCATCGCGAGGTACACCGTGCCGAAGCCCCCGGCACCCAGCCGGTCCAGGATCTGGTACTTGCCCAGCATCTGGTCCTTCGACAGCACGATGTTCTCCTGCGATTCCCTAAGGATGCCGCGAATCCGCCCCCAAGTGCGCGCCCCAGCGCCAAAAAAAGCGGTGCCTCCGCGCTCGGCCCCAGGAAAGAGGGGTCACCCATGACGCGCAGGCGAGGGAAGACGGAACCCGTCGGATGTGCATGCAACCGATCCTGGGCTTTTCCGCTCCGGCAGGCCTGCGGCCTGTGCCCCTTGCTTCGGGCTCACTCCCCAACTCCACCCGGGCTCGGCGCCCGCGCGCTAGCCCAGGAAGGCCTTGAGGGTCTTGGAATAACGCGGATGGCGGATTTTGCGAAGAGCCTTGGATTCGATCTGGCGGATGCGCTCGCGGGTGACGGCGAACTCGCTGCCGACCTCCTCCAGGGTGTGCTCGGAGGTGTCGTCGCCCACACCGAAGCGCATGCGCAGGACCTTTTCCTCGCGCTCCGTGAGGGTGTGCAGCACCGAGTTCACGGTCTCCTTCAGGCGGGCCTGCACCACCTGCTCCACCGGGGACACCACGGTCTTGTCCTCGATGAAGTCGCCGAGGTGGCTGTCCTCCTCCTCGCCGATGGGCGTCTCGAGGCTGATGGGCTCCTGGGCGATCTTCATCACCTTGCGCACCTTGGAGACGGGCATGTCCATGGCCCGGGCGATCTCCTCGCTGGAGGGCTCCCGGCCCAGGCGCTGCACCAGCTCGCGCTGGGTGCGGGTCGGCTTGTTGATGGCCTCGAGCATGTGGACCGGGGTGCGGGTGGGGCGGGCCTGGG
>CAXYVC010000041.1:0-19917 GCA_964292295.1 uncultured bacterium | reverse complement strand
GGACCTGCGGATGGCCAAGACGGAGCTGCCCGGTCTCCCGGGCTGGTGGACCCTGCACACCCGGGGCGAGCTGCCCCTCGAGGGCGAGGCGGAAGGCCTGACGGGCGCCTTCGGGCGCGGCGGCGTGCTGCGCCTGGGCGAGGTGGTGCTGCGGCCCTACCGTCGGGGCGGCCTGGTCCGCTTCTTCACCGAGGACCGCTACCTGGATGCCCGGCGCTTTGCCGACGAGTTCACGGTGCACCGGCTGCTCTGGGCCGTGGGCTTCCCCACGGTGGAGCCCCTGGGCTACGGCTACCGCAGGCGCCGCCTCGGCGTGGAGGGCGTCTACCTCACGCGCCGGGCCGAGGCCGTGCCCTGGCCCCGGGCCTGGGGCCGCACGCCGGAGCTGCTGCCGGAGCTGCTGCGGCTCCTGAAGGTGCTGGCGGACTGGGGCCTGCACGCGCCGGACCTGAACGCCACCAACGTGCTGCTGGGCGAGGAGGGGCGCGTGCTGCTGCTGGACTGGGACCGGGCGCGCTGGCGGCCCGGGTGCGCCCTGGGGGCCCGGTACGCGGAGCGCCTGGGGCGCAGCCTGGCGAAGCTGGGCGCGCCCGGCGAGGTGCAGTCCGCCTGGAAGGCATCCCGTGAAGTGCTTATGCTGGGGCCACGCTCCTGACCGCGAGGCTTCCCGTGCCCATCTTCCCGCTTCTCCTGGCGTGTCTGGCCTCCCTGGCGGCGGGTGTCGGCCTGGGAGGGTGGCTGGGCCTGCGCCGGGGGAAGCGAAGCCTGGGCATCGCCCTGCGGCGCGCCCACGAGCTGGTGCGGGGCAGCGCCCACGGCCTCCGGAACCCCCTTTCCGGCATCTCCCTGGTGGCGGAGCTGGCGGAGGAGGAGGAGGACCTCGAGCGGCTCCGCGGCCACGTGCGCACGATCCGCACCCAGGCGGACGTCATGACCCAGCTCCTCTCCCGCTTCGTGGACGCGAGCGCCATCGAGACGGGGCAGCTCGCCCGCCGCTCGGAGCGCGTGGATCTGCGAGCGCTGGCGCAGGATCTGCTGGGGAGCCTCGCCCTGCGCGCCCGGGACAAGGCGCAGAGCCTGGAGCTGGCGCCGGGGGAGGACCTCGCGGTGCATGCGGACCGGGGTGCGGTGGCAAAGATCCTGGAACAGTACCTCCGCAACGCCCTGGCCTTCAGCTCTCCCGGGGCGAAGGTGCGCGTGCGCCTGGAGGAGGCCCCCGGCGTGGTGCGCGTTCGGGTGGAGGACGAGGGGCCGGGTCTCTCCGAGGAGGACTGGCCGCGCCTCTTCCAGCGCTTCGCCCGCCTCAGCGCCCGCCCCACCGGGGACGAGGTCACCAGCGGGCTGGGGCTCTACACCGCCCGCGTCCTGGCCGAGTCCATGGGAGGGCGGGTGTGGGCCGAGAACCGCGAGGGGGGAGGCGCCTGCTTCGGCCTGGAGCTGAAGCGCTGAAGCCTCAGCCTCAGGGCATCGCGTCGGCGGCGTCCGTCTCATCGCTCAGTTCAAGGCCCCGGAAGGCGCGGATCCATCCGGGCAGGGCCTCGGCCACCACGACCACCAGGGCGCCCATGATGGCGGCCGTGAGCACCAGGTTGATGCCGCCGCGCAGTGCGGTGCCCGCCTGGTGCAGCTGGGGCCAGTACAAGGTACGGATGTTCAGCCAGCCGGCACTGAGGGTGCAGGCCGCGACGAAGGCCATGGGAACGAGCGTGATCCAGGCATAGCGGGCCTTCCCGCGGTTCACCAGGAAGCTGGTTCCCACGGCGAGGGCGATGGCGGCCAGCATCTGGTTGGCGGTGCCGAGCAGGGGCCAGAGCGTCATGATGCTGCCCGTGTAGATGAAGTAGCCCCAGGCCAGCACCACGAGGGCGCTGCTGAGGAGGGCACCGGGCAGCCAGTCCGTGTGCCCCAGGCGCGGGTGCAGCTTGCCGAGGGTCTCCTGGAGGATGAAGCGCGCGATGCGCGTGCCCGCGTCGATCACCGTCAGGATGAAGAGGGCCTCGAACATGATCGCGAAGTGGTACCAGTAGGACATCAGCGATCTCAGGCCCGGGATGGCCGAGAAGATCTGCGCCATGCCCACCGCCAGGCTCACGGCGCCCCCGGTTCTCCCGGCGATCTGCTCGCCCACCTCCGCGCTGAGCTGGGCGAGGTTGCCGTCCGCGAAGCCCATCGCCCGCAGGTGCGCGGCCACCGCCGCGAACTTCTCCACGGGCACGTTGATCTGGAAGTAGTCCATGGGGAAGAGGGAGCAGGCGGCCACCAGAGCCAGCACGCTCACCACCGTCTCGGTGAGCATGGCGCCGAAGCCGATGAAGCGGCCGTGGGACTCCTTCATGAGCATCTTGGGCGTGGTGCCGCTGGAGACGAGGGAGTGGAAGCCGCTGATGGCGCCGCAGGCGATGGTGATGAAGAGGTAGGGGAAGAGGCTGCCCGGGATCACGGGGCCCCCGCCGTGGATGAAGGGCGTGAACGCGGGCATGTGCAGCCTGGGCGCCACCACCACCACGCCCACCACGAGGGCGCCCACCACGGCGATCTTCATGATGGAGCTCAGGTAGTCCCGGGGCGCCAGCAGCAGCCACACGGGCAGCACCGACGCCGTGAAGCCGTACAGAGCCAGCAGCACCGTCAGGCTGTGGTGCCGGAAGGTGAAGGCCCCGGCAAAAGCGCTGTGGGGAATGTGGCGGCCCAGCACCACCGCCGCCGTGAGCAGCGCCACGCCGAAGACCGTGGCCTCCACGGTGCGTCCCGGGCGCAGCTTCGTCATCCAGAGCCCCATGGCCAGGGCGATGGGGATGGTGGCGGCGATGGTGAAGGTGCCCCAGGAACTCTCCGCCAGGCTGTTCCCCACCACGAGGCCCAAGGACGCCATGCTGATCACCAGGATGAAGAGCACCGCCACGCTGGCGGCCAGGCCCGCGGGGCGGCTCACCTCGGTGCGGGCGATCTCCACCAGCGACTTCCCGTCGTGGCGCAGGCTCGCCACCAGCAGCACGTAGTCGTGCACCGCGCCCGCGAGCACCGAGCCCAGCAGCATCCAGAGCAGGCCCGGCATGTAGCCGAACTGGGCCGCGAGCACGGGCCCCACCAGGGGGCCGGCCCCCGCGATGGCCGCGAAATGGTGGCCGAAGAGGACCCACCGGCTGGTGGGATGGAAGTTCTGCCCGTCGTTGAAGCGATGCGCCGGCGTCTCCAGGCGGTCGTCCAGGGTGGCCACCTTGGCGGCGATCCAGCAGTGGTACAGCCGGTAGCCGAGGGCCAGGAAGGCCAGGGTGGCGAGGACGAGGGGCATGCCGTTCATCGGGTCTCCAGATCGGGGATGCTCCCGATGATCGACCCGCGCCCCGCAGGGGGGCGCCAGGAGCGGACTTTCATCACAGCCCTGGAAAGATGCGAAGGGCCACGTGGAATGCTACGAACGTTTTCGTATACATTGGCCCCATCCTGCGCTTTCTCTTCCACGACGAGGTGTGTCATGTCCAGTCTGCACGTCCGCCGGAGTCTTCCGCTTGCCCTCGGAGGGCTCGTCTGGGCTCTGGCCTGCCGCCCTCCCGTGGCGCCGCCGGCGCCTTCCTGGGAGCTGGCCGTGGCCCAGGCCGCGGAGGCTAGCGCCCCGCCGGAGGGGGACCCCGTTGCGCGTCGGGAGCACCTGGAGGGCTTCCGGCATGGCGTGACCATGGTCGACAACGCCCTTCGGGAGGGCCGCGTGCCGTACCGCATCCGCATCGGGGGCGCTTCCCGGGCGCCCCTGCCCAGGGGGCCGATGCCCCCGGGGGTGCAGGTGGAGGCGCCGCCGCCGGAGGTGGAGATGGACCCGGAGACGGGTCTCCCTTGGGCGACTGCCATGGGCGGTGACGGGCCCTGGGCGCAGGGCGCCGTACGGGGCTTCACCTGGGCCATGGAGCGGAAGGCCGAGGCCCTGCGCGCCCTGGGAGCCCTGCGGCCCCGCCCCGTGCCGTCGCCCCCTTCCGAAGGGGCCTGGGTGGCCTGGCCGACTTCCGAGGGCTTCACCACCGTGGAGCTTCCCTCCGTGCGCTACACCCTGGCGCGCCAGGGGGGGCTCCTGTTCTGGACGGCCTCGGGCCGGGGCTTTGCACCGGTCCGGACCTGGTGCGCGCTGCAGGGCCAGAGGGTGGAGCGTACGGCCGCACAGGAGGACTGCCTGTGGGTGCAGGTGGCGACCGGCCATGCCGTGGCGCTGGACCGGGATACGGGCTTCGTGCGGGCCGTGGTGGCAGGAAGACCCGCTCCGCCGCCCCGTCCCGCGGAGCCAGCCGCGAAGGGGGAGGAGCCCGCAGGGCGGCCCGTGCCCCGGAAGGCCGCGGACGGCATGGCGTGGTGGAGCAACGCGGAGACGCTGCAGGAGTTCCGCCTGCGGGCCGAGGCGGGCGATCCCTACGGCATGCTGGGATACGCGATGGCCCTGGTGCGCCGGAAGCCGGAAGAGGGACTCGCCTGGCTGCGGAAGGCCGCCGACTGCGGCTACGCCCGGGCCATGGTGCACCTCGGATGTGCCTTCCTGGGGGGGCAATACGGGCTCCGGCCCGACCGCGCTGAGGCCCGCCGCTGGCTGGAGAAGGCCGCCGCGGCTGGGGATGCCGAGGCAAGGGCGGCCCTGGCCGCACTGTTCCAGCCCGGGGAACCCGTCACCAACCCGTAACATCCGCAAGGTGTGCTTGACGGCTACGAATGGATTCGTAGTCTCTTGGAAAGACCTTCCTGGAGTGCCCATGTCCAAGCCCCCGATCCGCCCTTCCGATGGTGAGCTCGCCATCCTGCGGGTGCTCTGGAGCCGAGGTTCTTCGACGGTGCGCGACGTGCACGGCGAGCTGTCGAAGGAGCGGGACATGGGCTACACCACCGTGCTGAAGCTCATGCAGATCATGGTGGAGAAGGGCCTGGTCACGCGGGACGAGAGCTCGCGCACCCACGTGTACCAGGCCGCCCAGGCGGAGGACCGCACCCAGGACTGCCTTCTGAAGGACCTTCTGCAGAAGGCCTTCGAGGGGAGCGCCAGCGCGCTGGTCCTTCGGGCGCTTACGGCCGCGCCGACGGATGAGGCCGAACTGGACGCGATCCAGGCCATCCTGGACCGCGCCCGAAGGGAGCGCGCATGAACGGTCTTCTCCAGACCCTCGCCCTGAGCCTCCTGCACGCCCTGTGGGAGCTGGCCCTCCTGGGCCTCCTGGCCTGGGGAGGCCTCGGCCTCCTGCGGCACCGCGGCGCCGCGGCGCAGTACGGCCTGGCCTGCGTCTTCCTGCTGGCCATGCTGCTGGCGCCCGTCTGCACCTTTGTCCTCCTGGACGCGGGAGGCACCGAGCTGGTGGCGGGCGTTCTCCAGGCTCCGGTCCTGGAGGCCTCGGGAGCAGCGGCGGGGCCGCGTTCCGCCCTCGCCGCGCTGGCGCCCTGGGTGGCCTGGGGCTGGATGGCGGGCAGCGCCCTCATGCTGCTGCGCCTCGGCTCCGGCTGGTTCTGGCTCCAAGGGGCCTATCTGGAGCGCTCCCAGGCCGCACCCGCCGCATGGCAGGCCGTTCTGGATGGCCTTGCCCGCCGCATGGGCGTGCGGGGCCGGGTCCGCCTCCGGGTCTCCGCCCGCGCAGCCTCTCCCCTCCTGGTCGGCTGGCTACGGCCCGCCGTCCTGGTGCCCGCCGCGGCCTTCCTCCAGCTCTCCCCGGAGGCGCTGGAGGCCGTACTGGCCCACGAGCTGGCGCACGTGCGCCGCTCGGACTACCTCGTGAACCTGCTGCAGGGCCTCGCCGAGGCGCTGCTCTTCTTCCATCCCTGCGCCTGGTGGCTCTCCGGCCGCATCCGGGACCTGCGGGAGCACTGCTGCGACGATCGCGCGGCGGCCCTCCTGGGGGATCCCCTGCCGCTCGCCGAAGGCCTCGCCGCCCTGGAGCGGCTCCGGCGCAGCCTCCCCCCCGATCCCTCCCCGGCCCTTGCGGCCGCGAAAGGCAAGCTCATGCATCGCATCTCCCGCCTCTTCACCCCCCAGGAGACTCCCGTCCCCTCGCTGCGCGGGGTCGTGCTCGCCCTGGCGGGCACCTCGGTCCTCTGCGCCGGTGCCCTGGCCCTTCGGCCGGAAGGGCGCGGCGCCGTGTCCAGCCCCTCCGCTTCCGGTCCCGTCGACATTCCCTTCGGCCGCGTGAAGGTGCTTCATCAGCCCTCTGCACCCGCCTACCCCGCGGAGGCCAAGGCCCAGAAGATCCAGGGCACCGTGGTGGTGGAACTCACCCTGGACGAGAAGGGCGTTCCCGTGGACGCCAAGGCCGTGGAAGGGCCCGAGGCCCTGCGCGCCACCGCGGAGGCCTACGCCCGCGCCTGGCGCTTCGCGCCCGTGAAACGGGATGGCAAGCCCGCCAGCGTGCGCTTCAAACTCACGATGCCCTTCCGCCTGAAGGGAGAGGCTTCCCCTTCCGCCGGGGGAGTCCACCAGGTGGACTTCACCCGCGTGAAGGTGCGCACCCAGCCTCCCGCGCCGCCCTATCCCGAGGAGGCCAAGGCCAAGAGGATCCAGGGCACGGTGGTGGTGGGGCTCACCGTGGACGAACAGGGCGTCCCCGTGGCGGCGAAGGCCGTGGAGGGCCCCGAGGCGCTGCGCGCCACCGCGGAGGCCTACGCCCTTGCCTGGCGCTTCGAGCCGGTCGAGAAAAAGGGCAAGGTGAGCTTCAAGCTCACGATGCCCTTCAAGCTGCGCTGACGGGAAGCCTTCTGGCCGCCCGGGACCGCCGCCTTCGGGCGGCGGTGCTGTGCAGGGCTACAGCTCCCGGGCCAGGGTGCGGCGCTCCATCTGGAAGCCGGGGAGGTCCTGGCTGGCCTGGAGGAGCTTGCGCGCCTCGTCCCTGCGCTTCAGGCGGTGCAGGCAGGTGGCGCGCATGAGGGCCACCCAGCCCTTCTGCTCCGGGGCGGCGGGGGCGGCCGGATAGAGGGCCAGGGCGCCCTTCCAGTCCCCGGCGCCGGCGCGCAGGTCCGCCACCAGGATCGTCAGGGGTTCGCGTTCCTTTCCCTTCTCGGGTGCCCGGAGGAGCCAGCCTTCCGCCTCGCGAAGGCGCGCGGCGGGTGTCTGGGGGGGCAGGGGGCGGCGCAGGAGGCTCAGGACCAGGGCGATGCGCTCCGGTCCCGCCTGGGCCCGGGGCAGGGCGGATGCGAGCTCCTTCCAGCGCTTCAGGGCCGCCAGGGCCTGGGCACGGCGGAGGGTTTCGGCTGGTTTCGCTTGGCGGGGGGCGAGGGCCAGCAGGCTCTCGGGATCGCCCTCGGGCAGCACCTGGGCCGCCGCCGTGCGCTGCAGGACGGGGCGCTCCTTCGGGGGTGCGAGCCGGCAGACCGCGAGGGCTGCGGCCCCCAGGCCCCGGGAGGCCAGATGGCGCACGAGCTGGTCCCGCTGGGGGGGGGAGAGGCTGGGAATGCCCTCTCGATCCAGCAGCGGCAGCAGGGGGTCGAGGTGGCCTCCGTCCAGCTGCTGCTGGGCGTAGGCCCGGAAGGCCTCGGCGCGCAGGCGGTCCACCACGGCGGTGCTGGCTGCATCTCCTTTCGTGGCGCGGAGCTGGGTGGCCACCTCGAGGGCCTCCTTCCAGCGGGAGGCCTGGAGGTGCACCCGGAGCTGGACCATCAGCACGCGCCGCTTCGGATCCCCGTCCTTGCCGTCCAGGTGGCGGATCTGGGCCAGGAGGGCGTCCGCCTCGGGAAGGCCCTTGGCGGCTGCGGGGGGCAGGCGGCCTTCACTGAGGAGGGTGGCCAGGGCGAGACGTGCTTCGTCCGCGTCGGGGCTGTTCGGGGCGCGCCGGAGGATCTGCTGGAAGTGCCGGGCGGCCCCCCTGGAATCCCCCGCGGCGCCGAGCATCCGGCCCTGGGTGAGTTCCACCCTTGGCGCGCGGGGACCCTCGGGGTACAGGCGGTGGTAGTCCCGCGCGGCGGCCTCGGCCTCCTGGCGGCGCCCAGCCGCGGCGAGCACCTCCACGATGGCGGCGAGGCCGCGCTCGCTGGGTCTGGCGGTTCCCAGGGGGTGAAGGCTCAGGACGACGGGGAGGCCCTCCGCCGGGCGGTCCTGCTCCACCAGGGTCGCTAGCAGGAGCTCCTGGGCGCGGCGCTTGCCCTCCACGGGGATGTCGGCGGCCAGCGCCTTGCGCAGGCGGGTCTCGGTCTCCCGGAAGCGCCGACGTTCCAGGGCCTCGGTGGCGAGGATCACCTGCACCTCGGGCAGGTAGGGGCTTCCGGGCCAGATGCGCTCCAGCTTCTGGAGGGGAACGGCCCCCTGGAGGGGTTGGCCCAGGCGATCCTCCAGGATGCCCTGGGCGTAGAGGACGTATTCCCGCTGGGGGGCGCGGGTGGAGCGGAAGACGTGCTTCTTCAGGCGCTCCAGGGCGCTCCGCTGGGCGTCGGGGTTCGTTTCGGCCAGGGCCTTCCGGGCCAGCTCCTTCGCCTGGTCGTCGCTGAGGCGCTCCGACGGGGGGGCGGCAAGGCCGGCGGCGGGGGCCAGCAGGGCGGGGAGCAGCAGCCAGACGGGCGCCCTCATGGAAGCCACCGGCTCAGGAGGGTGCGCTTGGCGGCCTCGAACTGCTCCTCGGTGAGCAGGCCCCGGTCCTTCAGGCCCGCCAGGCGCTCGAGGTCGGACAGGGACTCGGGCCCGGATTCCGCGGGGGGGGTGATGCGCCGGGCGAGCATCTCCATGCGGCCCTTGGTGGTTTCCAGCGCATCCACGCGGGCCTGGAGGTCCTTCACCCGGATGCGCAGCTCGTCCCGCTCGTGGATCAGGGCGATGCGCTCCATCAGGCGCCGCAGGATGTTGCGGAACTGGTCGAGGTTCAAGGGCTTGGTGACCATGCCGTAGGCGCCCTTGTCCATGGCCTCGGTGGCTTCCCGCACGCTGCCGAAGCCCGTGAGCACCAGCACGGTGCAGGTGGGGTTCACCTCCAGGGCCTTGGTGAGGACGTCCATGCCCGACTTGCCCGGCATGACCAGGTCCGTCAGCACCAGGTCGAAGGAGGGGCGGGTGCTGGCGAGGAGACGCTCGGCCTCCTCCCCCGAGGCGGCGGAGGTGACACGGAAGCCCTCGTTCTGGAGCAGGTCGGTGAGGGTCTCCAGGAGCACGGGGTCGTCGTCCACCAGAAGGAGCCGGTGGGGGGGCAGGTGGGGGGGGATGACGGGGGGCAAGGGGGCACGCAGGTGGATGAAACAATCTTTTCGGCGCCTGGGGGCCGGAACAATAGCCCCCGGTCTACGCAACCCCGCGCCGCAGGCGGTACACGAAGGCCAGCACCTGGGCCACGGCCTGGTACAGCTCCGGGGGGATGGGCCGCTCGATCTCCACGCTGCGGTAGAGGGCCCGGGCCAGGGGCGGATTCTCCACGATGGGGACGTCGCTGGCCTTGGCGCGTTCGCGGATCTTCAGGGCGATGTGGTCGGCGCCCTTGGCCACGCACACCGGTGCGGCGGTCTTCTCGTCGTAGCGCAGCGCCACGGCGAAGTGGGTGGGGTTGGTGATGACCACCGATGCCTTGGGCACCTGGGTGCGGATCCTCCGCATCACGCTCGCGAACATCAGGGACTTCTGCTTGCCCTTGATCTCGGGGTTGCCTTCCGCGTCCTTCGCCTCGTCCTTCACTTCCTGCTTGGTCATGCGCAGGCTCTTCTCGAAGTGCTGCTTCTGGTACAGGAAGTCAGCCAGGGCCATGGCCAGCATGGCGATCATGACGTTGCGGAAGAGGATGAAGAGCGTGTCCTGGAGCAGGGCGAGGGACTGGCCGAGGGGCAGCCTGTAGGTGGAGAGGATCGCGGGCATCCGGGGGGCGACGACCGCGTAGGCCACGGAGCCCAGGACCAGGAACTTGAAGAGGCTCTTGGCGATCTCCACCAGGCTGCGGGCGGCGAAGAGCCGCTTGAAGCCGCTGGCGGGGTTCAGGCGCTCGAACTTCGGGGCGAGGACCTTGAAGTTGGGCTTGAACCCGTGCTGGAGGAACTGGTTGCCCAGGGCCAGCAGCAGGTTCATGCCCATGTAGGGCAGCAGCACCTTCAGCACGATCACCAGCAGGTCCACCGCCAGCTTCTGGAGGTTGCCGTCGGTGATCACGCCCGGCTCCGCGGTGCGGCGCAGGAAGAAGGCCACCTGCTGGGTCATGAGGCCGAGGGTGGCGGCCCAGGTGAAGCTGAAGAGGAAGATGTTCCCCCAGATCATCACCGTGGCGTCCAGGTCCGGCACCCGGAGGACGGAGCCCTCCTCGCGCGCCTTCTGACGTCGCTTGGGGGTGGCCTTTTCCGTGCGGCTGGGATCGAAGGCCATGGCTTCAGCCCAGCAGGCGCAGGGCCTCGATGGGCGCGGCGCGGACGAGGGGCTCCAGCCAGCCCGCGAAGCTGCGCAGGAGCACCGCCAGCACGGCGAGGCCCACGGCGATCTTCAGGGGGAAGGCGAGCTGCATGAGCTGGAGCTGGGGCATGAAGCGCGCGGAGATGCCCTCCAGCGCGTCCACCAGGAAGAGGGTGAGCATCACGGGGAAGGCGAGCTGGAAGCCCCGGGCGAGCATCTGCCCCAGGAGGACCACCACCTTCTGGGGGTCTCCGGGCAGGCCTGATCCGAGGGGGGCGATGCGGTAGCTCTCCACCAGGGCCTGGATCATCTGGTGGTGCAGGCCCGACAGGAAGATGAAGAGCAGGGAGAGCTGGGCCAGCACCACGCCGCTCACGGAGACCGTCTGGGAGGTGCTGGGGTCCACCATCTGCACGAAGGAGAAGCCCATCTGCACGTCCATCAGGTAGCCGCCCATGGAGACCGCCTCCAGGATCCAGCCCACGAGCAGGCCCAGGAGCAGCCCCACGGCAAACTCCATGACCATGAAGGCCAGGACGTCCCAGAGGGACTGGGGCAGGGCCTTGGGGCCGGGGATCACGGGGGTGATGATGGTGGCCATGAGCACGGCCAGGGCCGCGCGCACCTGAAGGGGCACGCGCTCCTGCCCCAGCCCCGGCAGGGCCGCCAACAGGCCCGAGAGGCGCGTGAGCACCAGCAGCCACAGCAGCGCCTTCGCCTGGGTCAGGGCCCAGACGGCGGGGTTGTCGAGGCTCGGCGGCACGCAGGCGCTCCCGGGTTCAGGGCAGCTGGCGCACGATCACGTTGAAGTCCGTGAACATGCGGGCCGTGAACTGCACCATCACGCGGATCATCCAGGGGAAGCTCAGCACCACCACCGCCATGACGGCGAGCACCTTGGGCACGAAGGCGACGGTCTGGTCCTGGAGGCTGGTGACCACCTGGAAGACCGAGATGGCGAGGCCCACCACCATGGACACGATGAGCGCGGGCCCCGCGACGTACAGCGCCGTCTTCAGGGCCTCCCGCGCGAGTTCGACGATGACCATCTCGTTCATGGCTGCGCTCCTAGCCCGTGTAGCCCCGGACGAGGCTTCCGACGATGAGGTACCACCCGTCCACCAGGACGAACAGGAGCACCTTGAAGGGAAGGGAGATGGTGACCGGGGGCAGCATCATCATGCCCATGCTGAGCAGCACGGCCGCCACGACCATGTCCACGATGAGGAAGGGCAGGAAGATCAGGAAGCCGATCTCGAAGGCGGTCTTGAGCTCGCTGATGAGGAAGGCCGGAACCAGCACCTCCAGGGGCACGTCCGCCTTGGTCTTCGGGGCGGGCGCCTTGGCGATGGACAGGAAGAGGGAGAGGTCCTTCTTCCGGGTGTGCTTCAGCATGAAGACCTTTAAGGGCGCCGCGGTGCGGTCCATGGCCTGGTCCACCGTCAGCTCGTTGCGGTTCAGGGGCTGGATCACCGTCTGGTGGATCTCCCGCCCCACGGGCGCCATGACGAAGAAGGTGAGCACCAGCGCCAGGCTGATCAGCACCTGGTTCGAGGGGGTGGACTGGGTGCCCAGGCCCTGGCGCAGGAAGTGGAGCACCACGACGATGCGCGTGAAGCAGGTGGTGGTGATGAGGATGGCCGGCGCCAGGGTGAGCACCGTGAGCAGCAGCACCATCTGGAGGGTGCTGCTCAGGCCTGGCCCCGTGGGCGTCTTGCCGAAATCCACGGTGACGGTGGGCAGGCCCGCGCTCGGCTCGGCCGCGAGGGCGCTGCCCGCCAGCACCAGGAGGAGCAGGGGGATCCAGCGCAGGAGGCGCCTCATGGCCGCTCCCCCTTGAGGATCATGGCCTCCACGTCCTTCACGGGCATGGGGCGGCCCAGCTCCAGCTGGCCCTCCAGGGCCTCCCCGAAGGAGGGCGGCGGCGCGGCCTCCACGCCGTCCATGCGGGCCAGGAGGGTGACGGCCTGGGGTGTGGTGGCGATCAGGAAGAGGTCCCCGTCCGCCCGGAGGATCGACACGAAGCGGCGTTCGCCCAGGGCCAGGCCCTCCTCCACCTTCAGGCGCGTGCCGCCGCTGCCGGGCAGGCGCTTGGCACCCCAGCGCTTGAAGGCGTAGAGGGCGCCCCCGGCCAGGCCCAGCACCAGCACCATGGAGCCGAAGGCCCGCCAGCCGCTGGGACCGCCGGCCTGGGAGGCGGCCTGCGTCGGTTTCCCGTCATCCAGGGTGATGGGCGCCCGGAGCTCCTGCTCGCTGGGGCTCGGGGGCGGGGCCTGGGCGAAGGCGCCGATGCCCAGCGCCAGCAGGGTTCCAGCCAGAATGCTTCTCCACGTGCGCACGCCATCCTCCCGACAGGGGAAGCCATCCCGTGCGACGGCCGTGCCAGTGCGGCCGGGTATGCTCTCCTGCGGAGACCCCACGCCTTGTCCGCATCCAGTTCCCGAGCCCTCGCCCTCAGCCTCGGCGCCAACCTCGGCATCGCCCTGGCCAAGTTCGGCGTCTTCGCCCTCACCCGCAGCGCCGCCCTGCTCACGGAGGCCATCCACTCCACCGCGGACTGCGGCAACCAGGTGCTGCTCTTCCTGGGGATCCGCCAGGCTGGGAAGCCCCCCACGTCCCGCCACCCCCTGGGGCAGGGCCAGGCGGCCTTCGTGGCCAGCTTCCTGGTGGCCCTCCTGCTCTTCACCGTGGGCGGCCTGTACAGCGTGGTGGAGGGCCTGCACAAGATCCGCCACCCGGAGGCGCCCCACCACCTGGGATGGGCCGTGGCGCTGCTCCTCTTCGCCCTGCTCCTGGAGGGCGTGAGTCTCGCGGGTGCCCTGAAGGCCGCCCGGGAGGAGCGGGGCAGGCGCCCCCTCCTGCGCTACCTGCGGGAGTCCTCCCGCACGGAGCTGGTGGTGGTGCTGGCGGAGGATGCGGCGGCGCTGCTGGGCCTCGCCCTCGCCCTGGCGGCGGTGCTCCTGACCCTCCTCACGGGGAACCCCCTGTGGGACGGCCTGGGCAGCCTGGCCATCGGCATGCTCCTCATCGCCGTAGCTGCCTTCGTGGGCAGGGAGGTGGCGAGCCTGCTCATGAACGAGGCGCCGCCCCTGGGCCTCCGGGCCGCGCTGCGGGCCGCCGTGGACGGGAACCCCGCCGTGGAGGCCACGCTCCACCTCATCGCGGTCTCCGTGGGCAGCGAGCGGCTGATGGTGGCCCTCAAGGTGCGCTTCCGGGACATGCCCAGCGGCACGGCCCTGGTGGAGGCCATCAACGCCCTGGAGCGGGACCTGCGGGCGCGCTTTCCCCAGATCCAGCACCTCTTCGTGGAACCCGACACGCACTGAGGCACCCATGGCCGGAATCCTTTCCCTGCTGGACGCGCTGCTGGGCCTGGAGGCCACCGGCGTGCTCGCCACCCTGGTGCGCGTGGAGGGCTCCTCGTACCGGCGCCCCGGCGCGCGGCTGCTGGTGGGGGCCGAGGGGCTCCGCGCCGGGGGCGTGAGTGCGGGCTGCCTGGAGCAGGACGTGGCCCTGCGGGCCCGGGAGGTGCTGGCCGAGGGGCGTCCCCGCCTGGTGGAATACGCGCTGGGCACGGAGCTGGACCTGCTCTGGGGCACGGGCATGGGCTGCGAGGGCCGTGCGACGCTCCTCCTCCAGCCCGTGGCGCCGCGGCCGCTCGCGCCCTGGATCCCCTTTTCCGCCCAGAAGCTGGCCCGGCGCCGCAGCGTGGCCCTGGCCACGGTGCTGGCCACCGAAGGGGTGAGCGCCTGCGCTCTGGGGGAGACCTTCGCCTACGACGAGGAGGGCCACGGCCTCCTGCCCATGGACCGGGAACTCAGCGTGGCCCTGCACCGCGCCACCCGCCGGGCCCTGGCGGAGGACGCGGTCTTCGAGACGCGCGTGGCGGCGGGGAGCGGCGAGGCCACCTTCCTGGTGGAGGCCCTGCGCCCGCCCTTCGCCTTGTGGATCTACGGCGCCGGCGAGACCGGGCGGCCCCTTGCCCGCCTCGCCCAGGCTGCGGGCTGGGACGTGGCGGTGCTGGACCACCGGCCGGCCCTCGCCACGGCCGAGCGCTTTCCCGGCGCGGCGCTGCTGCGCGCCGGCGACCCGCGGGAGATCCTGCCGCGGGAGCTGGACGCGCGCTGTGCGGCGGTGGTGCTCAGCCACGTGTACGACCGGGACCGGGAGGCCCTGGCGGCCTTCCTCGCCAGCGGTGCGGGCTACGTCGGTCTGATGGGCAGCCGCGGGCGCAGCGCGAAGCTGCTGAGGGAGCTGGAGGCGGAGCGGGGGCCTCTCTCCAGCGCACAGCGGGCGCGGCTCCACGCCCCCGTGGGCCTGGACCTGGGGGCAGAGGGGCCCGAGGAGATCGCGCTGGCGATCCTGGCCGAGGCCCTGGCCTTCCTGCGCGGGCGCAGCGGCGGAAGCCTGCGCGCGGCCTCGGGGCGTCTCCACGGATGAGCCTGCCGGCGCTGATCCTCGCCGCCGGCGCCTCCCGCCGACTGGGGCGTCCCAAGCAGCTGGAGCCCGTGGACGGCGAGGCGCTGCTTCGCCGCACGGCCCGCGTGGCCCTGGAGGCGGGGTGCGCGCCGGTGTTCGTGGTGCTGGGGGCGGCCCGGGAGCGCATCGCGCCTTGCCTGGAGGATCTGCCTGTGGAAGTTCTGGTGAACGAGGCCTGGGAGACGGGGCAGGCCTCGAGCCTCCGGACCGGGCTCGCCGCGCTGCCTCCCCAGGCGGAGGGCGTGCTCCTGCTGGTCTGCGACCAGGTGGCCCTGGAAGCTGCTCCGCTGCGCCGCCTGATGGCGGCCTGGCGCGCCGCGCCGGAGTGCCCCGCGGCCTGCCTCTACGGGAGCGTGACCGGCGTGCCGGCGCTCTTTCCCGCGCACCGATTCCCCGACCTGGCCGCCCTGGAGGGCGACGCCGGGGCCCGCGCGCTGCCGCGCGCAGGCGCCGTGACGCGCGTGGCCTGGACGGAGGGCGCGAGGGACCTGGATCTTCCGGGGGACGCGGGCGGGCGCTGACGGGCGAACGGTTGGGGATCCTCCGGCATCCCAGGACCGACGCGCGGAACGCGCCTGACGAACGGACCGCCCCATGAGCCTGGATCCCGCCTTCCTCATCCGACAGCTGGAGTGGCGCTACGCCACCAAGCGCTTCGATCCCGCCCGCAGGATCCCTGCGGAGACCTGGGCTGCCCTGGAGCGCAGCCTCGTGCTGAGCCCCAGCGCCTACGGCCTCCAGCCCTGGAGGGCCGTGGTGGTGATGGACCCGGAGCTGCGCATCCGGCTGCGCGCGGCCTCCTTCAACCAGGAGCAGGTGGAGGCCTGCAGCCACCTCGTGGTCTTTGCCGCCAAGGAGCGCATCACCGCGGCGGACCTGGACCGCTTCCTGGCGCGGGTCTCCGAGGTGCGCGGCACTTCCCCTGAAAGCCTGGCCTCCTACCGCGCCGTCATGGCGCGGGATTTGGTGGAGGGGCCCCGCGCCGCCTGGGCTGCGCACTGGGCCGCGCGCCAGGCCTACCTGGCCCTGGGGCAGTTCCTGGCCTCCTGCGCCATGCTGGGCATCGACGCCTGTCCCATGGAGGGGCTGGATCCGGTCCGCTACGATGCCCTGCTCGGCCTGGAAGGCAGCGGCTACCACACGGTATGCATCTGCGCGGCGGGCTACCGCGCGGAGGACCCCTACGCCGCGCTGCCCAAGGTCCGCTTCCCCGCCGAGGAACTGATCCTGCGGCGCTGAACCCGGATGATGCGGTTCCGGCCAGCCTCCCTCGGCAGAGGGAGGCTGGGGCGTGTCCGGGCCAGACCGTCCCGGGGACGGAGCTGGACCGGATCGCGCGCCGGAAGGGCTCGGATGCACAGCGCCCGGCAGGGACGGGGCATCCCCAATTGCAACATCTGGGGCCATTTCTTCGGATCCCACTGCGGGATGCGGACGGGAGTCACAGGGGCCAGGGGCCCGCACCTTCCCGCAGCACCACCGGTTCGTCCCCGCAGAGGTCCAGCACGGTGCTCGGCTCGCCGCCGGGCACGCCGGAGTCGACCACGAGGTCCAGGGCGTGGCCCAGCTCGTCCTCGATCTCCCAGGCGCTGCCGATGGGGAGCTCCCCGCTGAGGTTGGCGCTGGTGGTGAGGATGGGCTCGTCCAGGAGCGCGGTCAGGGCGCGGCAGAAGGCGTGGTCGGGGATGCGCAGGCCCACGGTCTGCTTGGGCTGAAGGTAGCGGGGCACCTCGCGGCTGGCGGGGAGCACGACGGTGTAGGGGCCCGGCAGGAGCTGCTTGAGGATGCGGAAGGTGGGCGTGTCCAGATGGCGCGTGTAGCGGCAGAGCATCTCCAGGTCCGCGCAGAGGATGCTCATGGGCTTGCGCGGGTCACGCCGCTTCACGGCCTGGATGCGGTCCACGGCCTTCTTGCGGGAGACGAGGCAGCCCAGGCCGAAGAGGGTGTCCGTGGGATAGGCGATGACGCCGTCCCGGCGCAGGAGTTCCGCCACGCGCTCCAGGTGGCGGACCTGCGGGGTTTCCGGGTGGATGGAGAGGATCATGCTTCCTCCAGGCAGCTCCATCGGGCGCGGCCCGGGCTCGGATGCGTATCGGGCCGCTGGAAGAAGCGCTCCTGGAGGCCGGGCTCCAGGGGGGAGCGGACGCCGCTCCGGCGGGCCTGCTCCGCCAGGAGCGCGGCCACGGTGAGGCTGTCCGCGAACTCGCCGGAGAGGACGCGGCGGAGGCAGGCCTCGAAGGGTTCCCGCCGCAGCTCGAGCACCTCGTCCTCGTCGAGGTGCTGGCCGCCGGGGGCCGGGGAAAGCTCGCGCGCGAGGAAGAGGAAGGTTTCCTCGTCCGTGGAGCTGTTGCTGGTGTTGAGGTACAGCAGGGGCTCCCAGGAGGCCGCCTCCAGGCCGGCCTCCTCCGCCAGCTCGCGCCGGATGGTGTCGAAGGGGCTCTCGTCCTCCTGGCCGCCCCCCTCCACGATCTCCCAGGTGTAGGTCTCCAGCGGGTAGCGCCATTGGCCCACGAGCACCGCGCGGTCCGCGTCGTCCAGGGCAAGCACGCCGCAGGCGGTGCGGCGGAAGCCGCAGACCGGATACAGCCCCTCGCTGCCGTCCTCCCGCAGGAAACGGTCCTCCCGCAGGCGGATCCAGGGGCTGTCGTAGAGGAGGCGACGGCCGCTCACCCCGGAGGGGTTGGGGTCGGGGGGGCAGGGGAGGGGCTCGGGTCGGACGGGGGCTCCATGCAGCAGCGCCCGCGCAGGGGGCGCGGGCGCTTCAGGACGTCGTATGGGAACTAGCGGCGCAGGCCGAGGCGCTCGATGAGCTTGGCGTAGCGGGTCGCGTCCTTCTTCTTCAGGTAGTCCAGCAGGCGGCGGCGCTGGCCGACCATCACCATGAGACCGCGGCGGCTGTGGTAGTCCTTCGCGTGCACCTTGAAGTGCTCGGTCAGGTCGTTGATGCGCTTGGTGAGCAGGGCCACCTGGACCTCGGGCGAGCCGGTGTCGGTCGCGTGGGTCTTGTAGTCCTCGATGAGGATGCTCTTCTGTTCGGTGCTCAGGGCCATGGCGGCTCCCGTCCGGGGGATCTCCCGTCACCTGCCTTGCAGCCCCGTGCCGCGCGGCGGTCGAAGTCCGGGAAGGGCCGGACGCCCGTATCAAAGGTCAGGGCCGACACCGAAGTGCCGGCCCTGGGGTGGTGCGGATAGAGGGACTCGAACCCCCACGACCGTGAGATCACTAGTACCTGAAACTAGCGCGTCTACCAATTCCGCCATATCCGCAATGAGCTTGCCGGTCCCCGCAGGGCGCCAGCGGCGCGAAACCAAAGAGTAGCGCGCTTCCGCGGGGGCATCAAGCGGAAAATGCGCCTACCACTGCCGGTAGGGCACCTCGTTGAATCCCGTACCGGGCGCGAGGCTGTACACGTCGAAGACGCTGCCGCCGCCCCAGCTGGTGCTGTCGGGGTCGTCGTTCACGGAGCGCAGGCCCCACTCGGCCCTGCCCGTGAAGGGGTCCACCGGGACATGGCGGAGGAAACGGATCTTGGCGGTCTTGCCCATCATGGGGGCGCCCTCCACGAGGACCTCGAGGCTCTCGGGGTACCCGTTGTTCTCCTGGGGCGGGGCCTTGATCTTCTGCTGGTCGGCCATCCGCTTGTAGGTGTCGATGGCCTCGCGCATCTCGCGCAGGCTGCGGCGCAGCTCCAGCTCCCGCTGGCGCTTCACGCCGTTCTTGGCCATGGGCACAAGGGCGGAGGCCACGATCAGCAGGACGGTGGCCGTGATGGCCATCTCCATGAGCGTGAAGCCCCGCTGGCGTGCCGTGCCCATGTCCTACTCCACCGTGATGAGGCTGCCCAGCACGCGGCCGCTGATGGGATTGGCGCCGGCCATGTAGCGCCCGTTCATCACCTGGACCACGCCGCTGCCCTGGCCGAGGCCCTCCACGTCCACCACCGCGAGCGTGCCGCTGTCGGTCTCGCTGCTGCTGCGCTTGAAGCTGATCTTCATGGCGCCGTTGGTTCCCGGGGTGACCTGGAGGCTGCCGCCCTCGCCCAGCAGGAAGTCCCCTGCCACGGCGCCCGTGAGCTTCAGCTTGGGGTCCGGCACCAGCTCGAAGGAGCCGCTGCTCACGCCCCGCCCGCCGCTCACGAGAAGGGTGAGCTGGATGCGGTCGCCCTTGGAGATGTGCGCGTCCGTGGGGGAGAGGAAGAGCACGAGCTCCGAGTCCGAGGCGGGGGAGGGCGCGGCCTCCTTGGCCTCGGGTGTCTTCTCCTCCTTGGGTTCCTTCGCGGGCGTTCCCGCAGGCGTGGATGCGGCGGGCTGCGCCTCGGCGGGGGACGCCTTGGGGTCGGTCTTGGGCCCCGGCTTGGGCTCGGCCTTGGGGACGAGGGTCTTCGCCTCCGGCGCGGCCTTGGGGGCGAAGGGGCCCGCCTTGGCGCGTGCGAGGTCCGGATCGAAGGCCTCGAAGTCCTCCCGGCGCAGGTCGGGCTTGCGCACGAGCACCGCGCGCACGGTGAGGATCACGTCCGTCTTCGCGCGCTTCTTGTAGTTGTTGCCCAGCAGCTTGCCGATGAAGGGCAGGTCGCTCACGCCCCAGATGCCCTGCAGGCTCTTCTGCTCCTCGTCCTTCAGCAGGCCGCCAAAGGCCGCGGTCTCGCCGTTCTGGAGACGGGCGTGGGTCTTGATCTTGCGGGTGCCGAAGTCGGGGCGGCCCGGCGTGCTGCCGCTCTTCAGCGTGGTGATCTCCGAGTCGATCTCCAGCGTGATGTCTTCGTTGAAGTGGACCCTCGGCGTGATCTTGATCTTCACGCCCGCGTTCTCGTAGCTGTACTGGGTCTGGGTGGCGCCGTAGGCGCTGTAGGCGCTGCTGGTCGTGGTGCTGGTCGAACTGGACGTGTTGTTGGCGAAGCCGATGGAGCTCTGCGTGGTGCTGATCTTCTCGCCGATGTCCACCTCGCCCGTCTTTCCCGTGAGCACGCGGACATTGGGGCTGGCCACGAGGCGCGCATCCCCGCTGCTCTTCAGGGCGTCCAGCGCGAGGTTGGGGAAGAGGAAGCGCACGTCGTCGCGGCTGATCTTGATGCCGCCCTTGTTCTGGTTCACGTTGCCGATGCCGTCCACCGTGGCCCCCAGGCGGTAGATGCCGCTGCC